>NZ_FODB01000020.1 GCF_900110265.1 Vreelandella aquamarina
GGGAGGCCTGTTCGCCTGCCACTGGCTACCGACACCGTGAGGTGTCGGGATGGGCGAACAGGAGTCAGCAGAGGCCATATTAGGCTCTCTAACCAAGAGCTGAAGGGCTGAACCTGTCACGAGTGGATAGTTGACCACTCTCTGATGTGTACGAGCAGAAGCCTCCCCGGAGGGCTCTCGATAACTGTATGGCGGGCCGGAAGCCCAAAGACTGTCGAAGCGCTCAGAGCACACAGGCGAGCGAATTCAGCGGAACGAAGCTCAGCCCGATAATGGGGGACAGGAACCGCCGTGGTACGGATCCGTTTGCCCGGTGGTGTGAGAGGACGGGGGAGGCGACTCCCCCTCCTACTCGATCGTGCTGACTTTCCCGGCCTTGAATCAAAACGGCCTTGAATCAAAGGAAGCGGGGTAGGTCTGTCTGGCGCATGAACGTAGCAACAAGCGCCTCGATGCCAGCTTGGTCTTCTTGACTAAAGCGCGCATGTTGCGGGCTGTCGATATCCAGCACGCCCCAGACAAAACCATCGGTCACGATAGGAACCACCAGTTCAGAGTTCGAGTTTGCATCACAGGCGATATGATCAGCAACGGCGTGCACATCGTCGACTCTTTGGGTGGCTTGCTCGCGTGCTGCTGCGCCACATACCCCTTTGCTAAACGGGATGGGGTGGCAGGCAGGCTTGCCCTGGAAAGGGCCCAGGCAGAGCACCTGCGCTTCGCGCTGAAGATAAAAACCGACCCAGTTCAGCTCGCTGAGCTCCTGCTGAATAAACGCGCAGGTTTGGGCGCTGTTGGTCAGCCAGTCGCGGGTATCCAGCAAAGCCTCTAACTGGCGGTTTAACAGCGTGTAATCGGTTATCGACATACCGTCTCCTTTGGTGAAAACGCATCAGGCCAGCCTCTCGGCTGGCCTGATAATGAATGACGAACGGATGAGAGTTACTCGTCGGTCCAGCCCGGTACCGCCGCGCCTTTGAACAGCTCGTCGGCTTTCTCGATCACTTCGTCACGCTGATAAGCGTCGACCAACTGGCGAATCTCTTCGCGATCTTCATCGCCACCGCGAACTGCGATCAGGTTGACGTAGGGAGACTCAGGGCCTTCCTTGATCAGCGCATCGTCCAGGCTCAGGCCAGCCGGTTGGGCGAAAGTGTTGTTGATGAAGGCCATATCCACGTCGGGAAGCACGCGGGGAAGCTGGGCGGCTTCGATTTCACGGAAGCGGAAGCCGCGCGGGTTTTCTGCGATATCGATCGGCGTGGCTTCCAGGAACGTCGGATCGTTGAGCGTGATCAGGCCTTCGTTGTGCATTAGGATAAGCGCACGCCCTTCGTTGGAGGGGTCGTTGGGCAGGGCGATTTGTGCGCCGTCCGGCAGCTCATCAATGCTGTCGTACTTTTCAGAGTAAGCGCCGATGGGATACACGAAGGTGTAACCGGCAATGGCAAAGTCGTAGCCGCGGTCATTCACCATCGCCTGCATGTAGGGCTCGTGCTGGTAAGCGTTGGCATCCAGGCTGCCATCGGCCAGTGCAGCATTCGGCGTTACGTAGTCAGTGAACTCGATGATTTCGACGTTCAGGTCGTACTCTTCTTTGGCAATGCGAGCGGCGACTTCCATCACTTCGGTTTCAGGACCAGCTACGGTGCCTATTTTAATGGTACGGGTTTCCGCATTGGCAACGTTGATGGCAAGTGCAAGCGCGGTCAGGCTGCCGATAATGACTTTTTGCATGGCGTTACTCCAGTGTCGTTATGCATCGTGGTGCAATGATGAGGGAATAAGAAACGCAAGTCTAATGCGTTTTTGTTATATTTAGCTATGTCGATGAAAGGCGCTGGCTATGACTATTTACGGTCGCTTTTGCGCACTAAATAGTCGCCTAGGCTTTGGAATCCTTGTACCAGCACCACTAGAATCACCACAGTGATTAGCATAATGGTTGGGTTGAAGCGGTTGTAGCCATAGCGAATGCCAAGGTCGCCAAGGCCGCCGCCGCCTACTGCGCCTGCCATGGCTGAGTAGCTCACCAGAGTGACGAGCGTAATGGTGAGGCCAGTAATAATGCCGCCGCGAGCTTCGGGAATCAGCACCTTGGTAATAATTTGCCAAGGCGTCGCACCCATGGATTGTGCCGATTCAATTAACCCTGGAGAAATCTCGTTGAGCGCGCCTTCAATGAGGCGAGCCACAAACGGAATTGCTGCAATGGTCAGCGGTACGGAGGCGGCGTTGATGCCGATAGACGTACCTACCAGCATGCGGGTGAAGGGGATGATGGCCACCATCAAAATGATGAAGGGAATTGAGCGGCCAATATTGGTAATGATACCCAACACTTGGTTAAGCACCGGCATCGCCAGAATTTGCCGCGGGCGGGTGACATAAAGCATTACGCCCAGCGGCAGGCCAAGCAGTGTGGCGATGACGCCGGACACTGCCACCATATAAAGGGTATCCAGCGTGGCCTGTAAAATAAGATCAAACATTGCGCTGGACATGGCCGAGTACCTCCACCTGTAGTTGATGCGCTGCTAAATAGGACATGGCTTGCTGGGTTTGCTCATGGCTGCCCAGTAGTTCGGCAATCATTAGGCCAAGCGTGCGGTCCTGAATGGACTCGACTTTGGCCTGCAAAATGCTGACATCGACGCTGCACTCACGCGCCAAGCGAGAAATGAGCGGCGTGGAGACAGCATCGCCTGAGAAAGTCAGCCGCACCACCGGATGTGTATGTTCGCTGGGGCTCTCTTCCAGGCGTTCCAAAAGCTCTTTAGGAGGACTGAGCTGTAGAAAGTCGTTCAAAAAGTCGCGGCCAAGCTGGGTGGCTGGCGCAGTAAAGAAGTCGCCGACTTCCGCATCTTCTACCAGCTTGCCGTCAGAGATCAGGCTGACCCGATGGCAAATCGATTTCACCACTTCCATTTCGTGGGTAATCAGCAGAATGGTAATCCCCAACTGATGGTTGATATCCCTGAGGAGTTCAAGGATTGAACTGGTCGTTTGCGGGTCGAGGGCTGAAGTCGCTTCGTCGCATAGCAGCACGTTGGGCTTGCTGGCCAGGGCGCGGGCAATGGCCACGCGCTGTTTTTGGCCGCCGGAAAGCTGGGCAGGGTACTGCTTCGCTTTATCGGCTAAGCCCACCATCTCCAATAGCGGTAAAACACGATTTTTGATAGTGCTGCGCTTTTCGCCCATCAGCTCCAGGGGAAGGGCGACATTATCAAACACGGTCCGCGTGGTGAGCAGGTTAAAGTGCTGAAAAATCATACCAATACGATGGCGAGCATGGTTGAGCTCACGACGGCGTAGACCGGTCATTTCTTGACCATCCACCAAAACGCTACCGCTAGTGGGGCGTTCTAGCAGATTGACGCAGCGAATGAGCGTCGATTTGCCCGCACCGGACAGACCAATCACGCCGTGTATCGTGCCTTTGGGAATCGTTAAATTAACATTCTGAAGAGCATGGACGGCGCTGTCGCCGCTGCCATAGGTTTTACTAACGTTGCTAAGTTCAATCATAGCGTCTGCCTTAATGGTAGGCCGAAGACGGAGTGCGAGGGGGCAAGCGTAGGGCGGGGAACAAAAAAAGGCCACCCTTGCGGGTGGCCATCAATGCTGGACACACCCTTTTAGCTGCACTTCACCCCGCCAAAGGCCAGGTGGACGCCCGCAATCTGGGTACAAATCGGCGTCATTACATTTGCGGCGAAAGTCTAAAGAGTGGCGAATGGGTTGTCAATTAAATCCGTTCTATTTCATGTTTTTAAGTTCATATACAGGTTTATTTTCTTTTTAGTTGATAGTTTTTGGTTTTTGTTGCTGTTTCGAGGTGATTGAACTGCTTGCTAACAGCAAAAAAGCCATGATCAATAGGCGTCTGCTAACCACTGGCTGCACAAGGTTGGGTCATTAGTAGTAAGCTTGCGCGAGTTTTTATGGTCTACGCCATCCTACTAACCTGAGATTGAAAGGAAGGGCCAATGTTTACTGGCATTGTTCAAGGTATCGCTGAGGTCGTTGAGGTGCATGAACTAGAGGAGTTCCGCACCCATGTGGTTGCTCTGCCAGAGAGTATGCGTAGCGGGTTAGAGATTGGTGCATCAGTGGCACATAACGGCGTTTGCCTGACGGTAACGGCGATAGATGGTGAGCGCGTTAGCTTTGACCTGATGCGCGAAACGCTGAGATTGACCAATCTTGGTGCAATTACGCCAGGCCAATGCGTCAATATAGAGCGCGCAGCTCGTTTTGGGGATGAAATTGGCGGGCACTCCATGTCAGGCCACATTATTTGTATGGCGAAGGTAGTAGCTATTGAAGAAGCTCCTAATAACCGTCGGCTCTGGTTTGCGTTGCCTGATAAAGCGGCCAAGTTTGTGTTTGAAAAAGGCTATATTGGTGTCGACGGTATCAGCCTCACCGTTGGCGATGTACGCCCATCTGCCGATGGGGTAGGGGTGGAGTTCAGTGTTAATCTCATCCCTGAAACATTGTCACGCACGATGTTAGGTAGCCGTTTGATGAATGACTGGGTCAATATTGAAATTGACCCGCAGACTCAAGTGATTGTTGAGACGGTGGAGCGGGTTCTGGCGAGCCGCCAATAGTGGAAAATCTTGGCTCTTTGTTGACCAATCGGTTAGCTCATGGCCTGAAGTTTGCTAATAAATTAGGTATGAGGCTTCTCCTCAACTTAGCTAGCCGCACTTGAGGTGCTCGCATCGCGTGGTGCCTTTCGGTAGTATGTGCGGCTTTTCTCGCATCAAGGGACGCATTCAGCGTAAGCGCGAAGGATAAAAACTAAATGAAATCACTGGACAACTACTTCAAGCTCACAGAGCAGAAGACCAATGTAAAAACGGAAGTGATCGCCGGGATTACAACGTTTCTTACCATGGCGTATATCATCTTCGTTAACCCAAGCATTCTCTCGGAAGCGGGAATGGATTACGGCGCTGTGTTCGTAGCCACCTGTTTGGCCGCGGCGATTGGCTGTTTCGTGATGGGCCTATGGGCCAATTATCCGATCGCTCAAGCGCCGGGTATGGGGTTGAATGCCTTCTTTACCTACGGCGTGGTGCTGGGTATGGGCTACACCTGGGAAGCGGCGTTAGGGGCCGTCTTCTTCTCTGGTTTGACCTTTTTCCTGCTGAGTATTTTTAAAATTCGCGAATGGATCATTAATTCTATTCCGCTCTCTTTACGTTTGGGCATCGCGGCGGGTATCGGCCTTTTCCTGGCAATGATTGCACTGAAGAATGCCGGTATTGTCGTGGCAAACCCGGCAACCTTTGTTGCCCTTGGTGACCTATCAGAGCCTGCGCCGCTTTACGCGCTGCTGGGCTTCTTCGTGATTACCGCATTGGCTTACCTGCGTGTTACTGGCGCCGTTATGATCGGCATTATTGGTGTCACCGTGCTGGCCATGGTGCTGGGTCACAATCAGTACGGTGGCATTATGTCGATGCCTCCTTCGATTGCACCGACATTCATGGCGATGGATCTGGTGGGCGCGCTAGATGTAGCCATGCTCAGCGTTATCTTCGCTTTTTTGTTTGTCGATCTGTTTGATACGTCCGGTACGCTGGTAGGTGTTGCTCACCGTGGCAAACTATTGGATGAAGACGGCAAGCTACCGCGTATTGGTCGTGCCATGATGGCAGATAGTACCGCTTCGATGGCGGGCGCCGCGCTGGGTACCTCCACCACGACCAGCTATATCGAATCAACCGCAGGTATTGTATCTGGTGGGCGTACTGGCTTAACGGCCGTTGTGGTGGGCGTACTGTTCTTGATCAGCCTATTTTTCGCGCCGCTGGCAGGTTCTATTCCGGCTTATGCAACGGCGGGTGCGCTACTGTATGTAGCGGTACTGATGGCGGGTAGTCTTGCACATGCCAACTGGGAAGACCCCACAGACGCCGCGCCGGTGCTGATCGCTGCGCTGGCCATGCCGCTGACCTTCTCGATTGCCGAGGGTATTGCCCTGGGCTTTATCAGCTACGTTGCCATCAAGACCCTGTCAGGTCGATTCAGCGACCTGAATCCGGCAGTGGTCGTGCTGGCGCTGCTGTTTGCAGCAAAGTTCCTGTTCCTGGGCTAACTGCCCGCATTTTGACTAATCAATGAGAGACGCGATGAGCATCTACGGCGATTATATTAAGTCCGTTATTCGCACGGTTCCTGACTGGCCAGAGCAAGGAGTGAACTTCCGTGACATCACTCCGCTGCTGCAAAACAGCGCTGCCTTTCGCAAGCTGATCGATAGCTTCGTGCACCGCTACCAGGAGATGAACTTGGATGCCATCGCGGCCATTGACGCCCGTGGCTTTATTATCGGTGCGCCGCTGGCGTATGAGTTGGGCTGCAGCTTTGTGCCGGTGCGCAAAAAAGGCAAGCTTCCGTTTAAAACTATCAGCGAAACCTACACGCTGGAGTATGGTCATTCAGAAGTAGAGCTGCATGCTGATGCGTTCCAGGAAGGCGACCGGATCCTGTTAATGGACGACTTGATTGCCACTGGTGGCACGATGCTGGCAGCCGCGAATTTGATTCAGCGCTGCGGTGGGCAGGTGGTGGAAACAGCCACTATCATTGATCTGCCTGAGCTGGGTGGTTCTCAGAAAATTCGCGATGCGGGCTATAGCGTATTCGCGGTCTGTTCCTTTAACGAAGACGAGTAATTCCCCATGAGCAGCGAACGCTACCATCAACATTTCACCGTCTCTTGGGACCAAATTCACCGCGACGTGCGCCAACTTTGCCATCTTTTAATCGAACGTGATTTTAAGGGCATTGTGGCGATTACTCGCGGCGGCTTGATTCCGGCTGCGCTGATTGCTCGCGAACTGAATATCCGTTTGATTGATACCGTGTGCATCAAAAGTTACGACCATATGGATCAAGGTGGTCTGGATATTATGAAAGGGGTGGATCACGACGGTGACGGCTGGCTGCTGGTTGATGACCTCGTCGATACGGGAAAAACGGCACGCGCCGTACGCGAAATGCTCCCAAAAGCGCACTTTGTCACGATTTACGCTAAGCCAGAGGGTCGCCCTTTGGTGGATCAATACCTGACCGAAGTGGCTCAGCAGTGCTGGATTCAGTTCCCTTGGGATATGGGCATTGCCTACGTAGAGCCTCTCGCTGACCAAATGAAAAAGTAATATGGCTAACCCGCTACCCGAAGACTGGAGCCAGTGGCTGGGGCAGGGTTTTCAGGCTGACTATATGTCCGCCCTGAAAGCATTTTTGGCCGCAGAGAAAGCGGCTAAGAAAGTGATCTACCCTCACTCCTCAAACTGGTTTCGCGCCTTTGAATTAACGCCGCTCTGCTCGGTGAAAGTGGTAATTCTAGGGCAGGATCCTTACCACGGGCCTAATCAGGCCCATGGGCTCTGTTTTTCGGTACAGCCGGGCGTGCAAGTGCCGCCGTCGCTGGTCAATATCTACAAAGAGTTGGCAAGTGATGTCGGTTTTACCCCAGTGCGTCATGGCTTTTTAGAGTCGTGGGCGAAGCAGGGGGTGCTGCTGCTGAACACAGCGCTTACCGTTGAGCAGGGCAACGCCGCGTCGCATCGGGGGAAAGGTTGGGAGCATTTTACCGACCGGGCTATTGAAACCGTGAGTCAGCATGCAGAGTCCTGCGTTTTTTTGCTGTGGGGTAGCCATGCTCGCCAGAAAAAAGCGCTCATCGATACCTCTCGCCATTTGGTACTTGAGTCACCACACCCGTCGCCCCTGTCGGCGCACCGTGGTTTCTTTGGTAATCACCACTTTTCGCGGGCGAATCAATTCTTGCAGGAGCAAGGGCGGACGCCAATTGAGTGGCAATTGCCCGAAACCCCTTAACCTGATGGTCAGTTGCGGGTAGAATGGCGCGCAATTTTGTAAGCATGTCGATGCGACCTAGGTCGCTATCCTGAATCCCCTGCAGTGAGGAAGCCCCATGAGTGTCTACGCCATTAACCATCCGCTTGTTCAACATAAGCTGGGATTGATGCGCGAAGCTGATTTGAGCACTAAGAGCTTTCGTGAACTGGCAGGTGAAGTGGCTAAGCTTTTGACCTATGAAGCAACCAAAGGTCTGGAGCTGGAAGACCATGAGATTCAGGGCTGGAACGGCGAGCCCATTGCGACCCGTCGTTTGAAAGGTAAGAAAGTCACTATCGTGCCGATCCTGCGTGCCGGGCTAGGCATGTTGGAGGGCGTAACGGATTTAATCCCTAGCGCACGGGTAAGCGTTGTTGGTCTTTACCGGGATGAAGAGACGCTTCAACCGGTACCTTACTTCGCTAAATTCGCCAACGACATCGAAGAGCGCATGGCGATTGTGATTGATCCGATGCTGGCGACTGGTGGTTCGATGGTGGCCACGCTGGATATGCTGCGTGAGCGTGGCTGTGAACATATGAAAGTGATTGTCTTAGTTGCTGCCCCTGAAGGGATTAAACGGGTGCAAGATGCTTATCCTGATGTAGAGATTTACACGGCGTCGGTGGATGACCGACTCGATGAGAATGGCTACATCGTCCCCGGCTTGGGAGATGCCGGCGATAAGATTTTCGGAACGCGTTAAGCGCTCCGCCTCAAAAGGCCCCTTACGCTTCGCGTTGGGGGCATTTTTTTGCCTCCGTTACTAATAACCGACCCCCAGGAGTGGTGTGATGACAAACAGTGCTGGTCAAGAGTCGTGGCCTAAAATGCTGCTTACCGGCGCGCAAATGCTGTTCGTGGCCTTTGGTGCGCTTGTGTTGGTTCCGCTATTAACCGGGCTAGACCCCAGCGTGGCACTCTTTACCGCCGGGATTGGCACGTTGGTGTTTCATGGCGTGACCAAACAAACGGTGCCGGTGTTTCTAGCTTCTTCCTTTGCATTTATTGCTCCTATTCAAGGCTCAATCGCCAGTTTTGGCGTTTCTGCCACGCTGGGTGGCCTGATGGCCGCGGGACTTGTCTATGTTGCCATTTCCCAGGCGGTGCGCTTGAAGGGCACCGCCTGGTTGCATCGTTTGCTGCCTGCTGTCGTGGTGGGCCCAGTGATTATGGTGATCGGCTTAGCGCTAGCGCCAGTCGCGGTCAGTATGGCAACCGGTGAAATCAGCGATAATATTAGCTATGGGCAAGCTATTTTTCTCTCCATGGCCAGTCTGTTAGTAACCTTATTGCTTGCGGTGCTTGGCCGTGGGCTGCTGCGTTTAGTGCCGATTATGGGCGGCATTGCAACGGGGTATGCGTTGGCGCTGATTATGGGGGTGGTTGATTTTACTCCGGTGCGTGAAGCGGCTTGGCTCTCTATCCCCAACTTTACCGCGCCGAGTTTTCACTGGGCGGCCATCCTGTTTATGATTCCAGTGGCCATCGCTCCCGCCGTTGAGCATATTGGCGATATGGTGGCGATTGGCTCGGTGACACGTAAAAACTATCTTGAAAAACCTGGCTTGCACCGCACGTTACTGGGCGATGGCTTGGCAACGACGGCAGCAGCCCTGTTCGGTGGGCCGCCTAACACGACCTATTCAGAAGTTACCGGTGCTGTGACGCTAACCAAGGCATTCAATCCAAAATATATGATTGTGGCTGCTGTTATTGCCATCATCCTTGCCTTTGTTGGCAAATTGGGGGCGCTGCTGCAGACAATTCCCGGGCCGGTCATGGGGGGGATTATGACGCTGCTATTCGGCTCTATTGCCGTAGTGGGGATGAATACCCTGGTGCGCGCAGGTCAGTCGCTGACTGCGGCGCGTAACCTAGTGGTGGTGTCACTTATTTTGGTGTTTGGTATCGGTGGTATGCAGTTTGGTGGCGGGCAATTCACTTTGCAGGGCGTTAGCTTAGCCGCTTTGGTAGGCATTGCGTTAAACTGGTTATTACCTGCAGAAAAAGAGGGTGAGTAACTTGTGGCACATAGGGTGATTTATGAGTGAGGCACTGCGCTCTCCGTTTCCCGTACCGTTTCCCACACTGGGAGTGGCAGCCTGGAGTGGGACCGGTAAAACCACGCTGCTAGAGCAGCTGTTACCTCTACTGCGCGAAAAGGACCTTTCGGTAGCGGTGATTAAACATGCCCACCACCAGTTTGATGTGGACCAGCCGGGTAAAGACAGCTACAAGCTGCGTAGCGCCGGGGCCACTCCTATGCTGATTGCATCGCGCCAACGTTTTGCACTGATGCAGGAGACGCCAGGGCAGGAGGAGCCCGATTTAGCCTATTTGCTTACCCTAATGGCGCCGCATCACCCAGATCTGGTGATTGTGGAAGGCTTCAAAGCATGGCCTATTCCCAAGCTGGTGCTTTACCGAGACGGAATAGGCGATCCGGCTATTTTATGCGATGAGTGGGTGCAGGCGGCTGCGCTTACTGCTGAGCCGCCGGTGGCTCTTAGGCCATCGGTGGCCCGCTTGGATTTAAATAATTGTGAAGAGATTGCTCGCTGGGTAAGTGAGTGGGCCGACCAACAACGCCGCACTCTGGCTTGATGATGAAAAGGTGACACCATGCAGTTAACCCACCTGAACGCGCACGGCGAAGCGAATATGGTTGATGTCGGCGATAAGCGCGAGACCCGTCGTGAGGCTGTTGCCTCTGGGCGAATCGTGATGCAGCCCAATACTCTGCAGCTATTAAGCGATGGGGCGCTGCCCAAAGGGGATGTACTCGCAACAGCGCGTATTGCGGGTATTCAAGCAGCGAAGCGAACTCATGAACTGATTCCGCTCTGCCACTCGCTGGCGCTCTCCAAAGTAGCGGTGGATTTCGATATTGACCATGCAAATGGCTGGGTGAATGTATCGGCCATGTGTCGCTTGAACGGGCGCACGGGCGTCGAGATGGAAGCGTTGACGGCCGTTTCGGTTGCTTGCCTGACGCTTTACGATATGTGTAAAGCCGTTGATAAAGAGATGCGCATTGAAGCTGTGCAGCTCGACAGCAAGCGAGGCGGATTGCGTGGTGACTATCAGCGGGAGCGTGAGATGGTCACGCCTATTGTCACCGGTGAAGGCGCAGTGGGAGAGGTAAGCTTAGGTGAGCGCTGTGCCTCGCCCTGTGTGCGCGTCAAGTTTTTGGCAGAGCTGCGTGAGCGGGTCGGTGAGAGTGATCTGGCCATTGGGCTTGATAAGCTGCCAAGTCGCGATGTGGCCGGGCTAAAAGCTGCGCTTAGTGCCCAGGATGCACGCTTTTCCGTGCTGGCTGATCAGCGCACTCTATGTGCCATTAACCAAGTGATGGCAAATGATAGCGCTCGTATCACTGATGATGACGAAGTGGCCTTTTTTCCACCGGTAACGGGAGGCTAAGCCGTGTCTGTTAGCGAGCCGACATTGCCAGACATCGCGGTAGAAGTGCAGTCCGCTCCGTTTTCAATGGCGTACGGCTATGAGAGCGCGCTGCGCCAGCGCACCGACATTGGTGCGATTGTGACGTTCACCGGGTTAGTGCGAGATTTTAACGAGACGCCCGACGTAACGGGGTTAACCCTTGAGCACTATCCAGGAATGACTGAGCGCACCTTAACGCAAATTGCTGAGCAAGCCTGGCAGCGCTGGGCGCTGCAGGCGGTGCGTGTTATTCATCGGGTGGGCGACTTATCCCCGGGCGACCCTATCGTTAGAGTGCTGGTGGCAAGCGCGCACCGCCGCGATGCGTTTGAGGCCTGCGATTTCATTATGGATTATTTAAAAACCCAGGCGCCGTTTTGGAAGAAAGAGCACTCCAAGCAGGGGGCGTACTGGGTTAAAGAGCGCCACACCGATCAGCAGGATGCTGAACGCTGGTAACACCTGTGTTTAAGGCTCGTCGTTTAACTCTTCGATGGTCGGCATTTCAGCGGCCATGATCTGCAGGTGCACGTCTGGCATATGTTGCAAGTGGTTAGCCAGCCAGTGCACCAGCCTTGGCTGCAGCGCATGGCGCAAATCAGCCAAGGTGTCTGCCTCAATCTCTTCTAGCTGCTCATCCAGCCACTCGCTGAAGCTATCTTCATCCATAGGGCTTGCGCCGTTGGCGTCAAGCATCAGACGACCAATACGACACCATCCCGTTTCTGTTGCTGCTACCGGTAGCGCTAGAAACAGACTGCCACGACGGGCAGTGGGATGGCTGCTCTCAAGGCCAGGGTGAGGCACGACGCTATTTTGGTTAACAATGCAAGGCGGCTGTGGGTAGCGCGTTTCGCAGCGCAGCCCTTGGTGGTCAAGCACGATCATATCGCCATTCACCGGTGCTAGCGGCGCTCTGATACCTAGCTCCTCAGCAAGCGCTTGGTGCGCCTCCTGATGGCGCGCTTCACCATGTACCGGCAGTAGCATTTTGGGCCTCACCCACTGGTAGAGCTTTTTCAGCTCTTCCTGAGCGGGGTGGCCGGTGGCATGAAGCTCGGGGTGGTTCATTTCGTCGAACAGCGTGACACCGAGTTGCAGTAAACGTTTTTTAAGCTGCTCGATAGGGCGCTCATTGCCTGGAATTGTTTTGGCGGAAAAAATCACGCTATCGCCGGGTTCCAAGTCCACAAAGGGGTGTCGACGCTGCGCTAAACGCTGCAAGGCAGCGCGAGGCTCGCCTTGGCTACCGGTGGCAATAATCACGACCTCCTCCGGTGGTAGATAGCCCAAATCATGGGGTGGCACCAGGGGGGGGAAGTTATCCAGATAACCAAGGCCTCTAGCAACACTGACCATGCGCTCCATTGAGCGGCCCATCAAACTAACGCGACGGCCACACGCTTGGGCCGCTAAGCCAATGGCCAGTACGCGCGCTAGGTTGCTAGCAAAACAGGACACTACCACGCGGCCTTTACACGCTTTCAATGTGGTGGAAAGCGCCTTGGCAACATCCCCCTCGCTGCCCGACTGCCCTGGCATTGGCGCATTGGTCGAGTCACCTACCAGAAGATCCACCGGCGCCAGTGCTCTAAACTGGGCAGCGTTCACGGGGGCGCCAATCAGTGGGTTGGGGTCGAGTTTCCAGTCGCCGGTGTGCAGTATGCGGTAATCACCCGCCTGCATCATGATGGAGCAGCTTTCGGGGATGGAGTGGGTAACACTCAAGTAGCGCAGTGTAAATGGCCCGCTCTCCACCGCATCGCCTGGTTCAATCACTTCAATGGAGGCGCTGCTGAGCTGGTGTTCGGCGAATTTGTAACGCAATAGCCCTGCTGCGAGAGGAGTGGCAAAGATAGGGCAACCCCATTTGGGCCATAGCCACGCCACCGCACCAATATGATCTTCATGACCATGGGTGATAAACAGCGCCTTAGGTGTGATCTTCAGTGCCTCTAGGGTATCGGTATTAGGTACTTGCAGGGGCGAGTTGGGCAGGTCTTGGCGAATCATCATGCCGCAATCTACGGCGATCCACTGGTCGTCGTATCCATACAGCGTAAGATTCATTCCAATTTCACCACATCCACCTAGCGGGAGTAGGCGCAGGGGCGGGCGACGACGGGGACGAAGTTGAACGCGGGATGGATGCATCAGTTATGAAAAGCCTAGAAAGTAATTCCTTAACTATACGGGAAGCGGGGGGCGGGTAACAATCATCGCGGCACCTGACCACGATGCTTCCTCATCGTGCTTACGGTACACTACCGCCGCTAATGTGGTTTACCTGCTGGTAGGCAGGTGCTTGGCGAGCGTGCCGTTAAATACGTTAAGAGTGTTTGTTATGTCTCATTACTATCGTTTAGTTGTTTCCTGCCCAGATCAAGTGGGCATCGTGGCGCGTGTCTCAAGTTTTATTGCTCAACAAGGCGGCTCAATTACCGAAGCCAGCCAGCACTCTGACTTAGAGACTGGCCGCTTTTTTATGCGTTACGAGATTCTGGCGGATTCTCTGGGTATGTCGGCGGAAGCACTGCGCACGTCGTTTGAGCCGGTGGCGGCTGAATTTGATATGCAGTGGTCGCTGGTGGATACCCAAAAGCGCCGCCGTGTGGTGTTGATGGTGTCTCGGGAATCCCACTGTTTGGTGGACCTTCTCTACCGCTGGCAGGCAGGTGAGTTGGATTGCGATATTGTCGGCGTTATCTCTAATCACGATGATATGCGCTCGCTGACTGAATGGTATGGCATCCCTTATCATCATGTACCAGTTGACCCGGCTAATAAACAAACGGCTTTTGAACAGGTGCAGGAGCAGATTGATGCTGCCCGCGCTGACTGCATAGTGCTGGCACGCTATATGCAAATTCTGCCGCCTTCGCTTTGCGAACGGTATGCAGGACGCGTGATTAACATTCATCACAGCTTCTTGCCTTCCTTTGCGGGTGCCAAGCCGTATCATCAAGCCTATGAGCGGGGCGTGAAACTGATTGGGGCAACTTGCCACTATGTGACAGAAGAGCTGGATGCAGGCCCCATAATTGAGCAGGACATTCACCGGGTCAGCCACTGTCACACGCCTACTGATTTGGTACGTTTTGGTCGCGATGTGGAAAAAGCGGTATTGGCGCGGGGGCTGCGTTGGCACCTAGAAGATCGCGTGCTAATTCACGGCAACAAAACGGTCGTTTTTAGCTAATCGGCAGAAGGGGGCGCTATGTCGTTTGCACAAAGCGTATTGGCACCGTGGGCACTCGTGATGACGTGGCTTTTATCGTTGGGTGTCATCGTCTGGTGCTTATGCCTGCGCCCCTGGCGGCCACTACTTGAGGATACAGCGCTTCAGCACCGCTGGATGGCAGCTACGTTGGCCGTCATGTTGATGTGGCAATTGCGTGCGCAAGCGGTGGACTGGTTAACGCTTCACTTGGTGTTTACGGTGCTGATGACGCTAGTCTTTAAAATGCCGCTGGCGTTGATCAGCAACGTGATGATTAATGTCGCCATGGTAGCTATTGGCAGAAACGATTGGTCGCTAATGGGGGCAAATATGCTGGTGACAGGTATTGTGCCTGCGACCGTGACCGGTTTTGTATGGCGAATCGTTGACCGTCGGTTGCCTGATAATTTGATGGTGTTTTTATTTGCTTGTGGCTTTTTTGGAACGGCCTTGGCGACCTTAGGGGGAGGGCTATCTGCTGTTGCGCTGATTATCGTAGCGGGCACTGATCCCGAGGCCGTCTATCTCGCCCAAGAGTATGCCCGCTTTTTACCGTTACTGATGCCGTCAGAGGCATTTATAACCGGTATGCTGCTGAGTATTTTACTAGTGTACCACCCAAGCTGGGTGGCCACCTTTAATGACCACCGCTATATCGACTTGCAGTAGCCTGCCTTACAGGTTGGGCAACTAGCCAAGCGCTTGCCCATTACCACCGCGAATAACACCAACACCCACGCCTTCAATATCAAGCTGCTGAGTGCGTAGGTCGATCTCAATTGGTGCGAAATCTGCGTTCTCGGCAATCAGTGTTACTTGATGCCCTTGGCGTTTAAAACGCTTGACTGTTACTTCGTCTTCTAGTCGTGCCACGACAATTTGCCCATCGCGAACGCGGTCAGTGCGATGCACGGCCAGAAGGTCGCCTTCAAGAATGCCTACATCTTTCATGGATAGGCCACGCACCCGTAGCAGGTAATCTGCTTTAGGCGTGAAGTACTCAGCGGGCAGCGGGCAGTAACGGTCAATATGTTCAGCCGCAAGGATAGGGCTGCCAGCGGCGACCTCACCAATCACAGGAAGCCCATTGGGCAGCGGCTCATTAGTAGCAGGTGCTGCAGCCGCTGGCGTTTCAGTAAGCTCCTGCGGCTCCTGGTTAGGTAAGCGGATGCCTCGTGATGTATTGCGAATTATACGAATAGCGCCTTTGCGCTCGAGCGCACGCAAATGCTCTTCTGCTGCGTTAGGCGAGCGGAATCCCAGCGCTTTGGCAATTTCGGCGCGGGTAGGGGGGTAGCCAAGCTCACCCATGGTCTTAACAATAAAATCAAATACGTGCTGCTGACGTGCTGTGAGTGGACGCGACATACCAAACTCCAAAACAGTGAAAAGACAGTAGCTACATGTCGGCTTAATCAGTATGTGTTTAAGTATACAGTATGTTGCTCTGTCCAGTACATGACGAGTTACACCCAACCGAGACAGTCGTTAAGTGTTTAGTTAACGCTTACTACCCTTTGGATAAGAGATTGAGCCAGCAGGGGTTATGACATAGTATTCAGCTATGTTTAAAACACCTGTTTTTTTGGAGGGCGCTATGGCCCAATCGGATACGGTAACGCGTATTTTAGATACTGCAGACGTACTGTTTGCAGAGCGAGGCTTTGCCGAGACGTCGCTGCGCAATATCACCAGCAAGGCCCGGGTTAATTTGGCGGCCGTGAACTACCACTTTGGTTCCAAAAAAGCGCTAATTCAAGCGGTGTTTTCCCGCTATCTCGATCCATTTTCAGAGCGCTTTCACACCGCACTGGACGAGCTAGAAGCTCACTATCAAGGCCAGCCTATTCCTCTAGAAGTGCTGTTAGAGACCATGGCCACTACGGTACTGGCAGTGCCCGCCGAACGTAATAGCCTGAAGGTATTTATGCGGCTCCTAGGGTTAGCCTACAGTCAGGCGCAAGGGCATCTGCGTCGCTACATTCAGCAGCAGTATGGCGATGTATTTACCCGTTTTACCGAGCTGGTGCGTAAAGCCACGCCTGAGCTGCCGGACGCCGAGCGCTTTTGGCGGCTACACTTTATGCTAGGCACAGTGATATTTACGCTCTCGGGACTGGATGCCCTGCGTGATATTGCTGCAAAGGATTATCAAGAGCAGGTGACGGTGCGTGACCTTGTGCGGCGGCTACGTCCAGTCGTTGTTGCTGCGATGAACGCGCCGCTACCGGCTGCGGTTGAAGAGGGAAACCATGGCAACGCCCAGGCTAGCTGAATTACCGCCTTCCCAATCTGGTTGGGTGGAGATTGACACCCAGCGGCAGCGGTTGCGCTGGTGGCAGGGAAAGGAAGTGAACTATGAGTGCACGATCTCCACTGGGGTTGCTGGCGTAGGGCAGCAAGAGGGTAGCGGCCAAACACCGCTGGGCTGGCACTATGTCCGTGCGTCTATCGGCAAGGGCTTGCCTGATAATGCGGTATTTCGTGGTCGCCGATGGACTGGCGAAGTATTTTCGCCTGAATTGGCGACCAATTACCCTGAGCGAGACTGGATTCTAACGCGCATTATGTGGCTCTGCGGGCTGGAGCGCGGCGTTAACCGCGGCGCTGACGTGGACTCCCAGCGGCGCTACATTTATTTGCACGGCACGCCTGAAGAACAACCGATGGGTGTGGCTGCCTCTCACGGCTGCATCCGCCTGCGAAATCACGATTTACACTACCTGTTTGCACACGCCCAACCCGGTACGCCGGTTTGGTTGCATTAAGCCCACTTCCGGGCGTCCTGCCAGAATTTTGACACGCTAAGCGGTTAGTCTAAAATGGCGCCCTTTTTGTCGGATCCTCCCCATGACGCAACCCATTGGCCCGGTCATGCTTGACCTAGAAGGGCCGCAGTTATCCAACGCTGAAAAGACATTGCTAAAAGACCCTGCGGTGGGCGGCGTTATCCTGTTCGCCCGTAATGTCGAAGATGCGTACCAAGTGCGGCAGCTCTGCAGCAGTATTCGTCGTGTGCGTGGTGATCTACTGCTAGGTATTGACCAAGAGGGCGGTCGAGTCCAGCGGATCAAAAAAGGGGTGACCAACCTGCCCGCCATGGCGCGAATTGGCGATCTGTATGCCAGCGACCCAGTAGCAGGGCTCACCTTAGCCAAAGACACAGGCTGGCTGCTGGGGATGGAAATGGCCGCCTGTGGGTTGGATATGAGTTTTGCGCCAGTGTTGGATGTTGAGAGCGGTATCTCCAGCGTCATTGGCGACCGTAGTTTCAGCAGCGATCCAGAGCATGTCGCCCAACTAGGGCGCGCCTTTATCGAAGGCTTGCATGAAGCTGGCATGGCGGCAGTTGGTAAGCATTTTCCTGGCCATGGCGGAGTGGCGGCGGATTCCCATATTGCGCTGCCAGTGGATGAGCGACCCCTGGCCGAGCTGAAAGCCCGAGACCTCGTGCCGTTTCGCGAGTTAGCGGGTGTGTTGAACGGTGTCATGCCTGCCCACGTGACTTATTCAGCGTTTGATACTCGCCCTGCAGGGTTCTCACCCAACTGGTTAGGCATGCTGCGTGAATCATTGGGGTTCAAAGGGTGTATTTTTTCCGATGATTTAAGCATGACGGGGGCGCATGAGGCAGGCGGCCCGGCTGAGCGTGCCAAAGCGGCGCTGGCCGCTGGCTGCGATATGTTGCTGATCTGCAATGACCGAGCGGCAGCCATTGAGGTACTAGGGGCCTGCCAAGGGGTGCTGAATAAACGGCCTGCCAAGCTGCGTTACGGCCGTGCTAGGCCTGAACTGGATGCACTGGCTGCACTCGGCCGTTGGCGCCGCACGCATGCCAAGCTCGAAGCGCTAGCGAATTAATTCCATTTTTATACCGTTTTCTTATTAGATGTTTTTGGAGAAGTAGCATGTCCAAGTTGGATAAAGAAGCGCTTGAATCGTTAGATTCTATGCGTGAGTTGATGGATAACGCCGACTGCCTGATTTCACAAGAGCAGGTTGAGCGAGCGTTGGATCGCATGGCGGAAGAGATCACGCGAGACTTGGGCGACAAGCTACCGGTGTTTTACTGCGTTATGAATGGCGGGCTCATTACCACGGGGCATCTGCTGACGCGTCTTGGTTTTCCGCTGGAAGTGGACTATTTACATGCGACCCGTTACCGCAACGAGCTGCGCGGCGGTGAGCTTTTCTGGCGCGTATCGCCTGAAATTCCCATGGCGGGCCGACATGTAGTGATTGTTGACGACATCCTCGATGAAGGCGCAACCCTAGCGGCCATTCTGAAATACTGCAAAGAAGCCCAGGCGGCCAGTGTGACTACCGCAGTGTTGGTCGACAAGCAGCACGACCGCAAAGCCGTTCCGGGATTAAAAGCAGATTACTGCAGCCTAGAAGTGGCCGACCGTTACGTGTTTGGTTTTGGTATGGACTACAAAGGCTACTGGCGTAATGCCCCTGGAATTTTTGCTCCCAAGGGCATGTAAGCTAGCGCAATCCTAGCGGGGTGAGAACCGCCTCGCTAGGCCGGTTTCCGCAATCATGCGCGTAGAGATCTCTTCTATTGAAAATCGCGTCGTATCAATAAACGGAATATGCATTGCCCGGTACAGCGATTCTGCCTGCTCTACTTCTTGTAAGCACTGATCCATCGAGCTATAGCGGCTATTGGGGCGGCGTTCATTACGAATGGCCGAGAGTCGGCGTGCATCAATGGTAAGGCCAAACAGCTTGTGCCGATGAGGTGCCAGCGCTTTGGGTAGCTTCAAGCTGCCATCTTCATCCAGGTCATCTTCGGTGAGCGGATAGTTCGCGGCGCGAATGCCGAACTGCAGCGCCAAGTAGAGTGAGGTCGGCGTTTTACCACAGCGGGAAACCCCCACTAGAATAATATCGGCTTTGTCGTATTGGTGGGTGCGTGCTCCATCGTCGTTATCGAGTGCAAAGTGAACCGAGTGGATGCGATCCATATATACGTCGTCGCTACCGATGGAGTGTGTTCTGCCGACGCTGTAGGAAGAGTGCGTTTCCAGCTCCTGCTCAAGGGGTTCTAGAAACGTCGAAAAAATATCGACCTTAAACCCCGACGCTTGGCGGATAACGTTACGAATCTGTTGATCCACAATCGTATCAATGATAATCGGTCTACAGCCATCGCGTACGGCGGTCGATTCGATAATCTGTGCCAGTGCCTGTGCTTTTTCAACCGTATCAATATACGGTTTAGTCAGCATATTGATCTCCACATCACTGAACTGCGCTAAGAGACTGCGCCCTAAGCTTTCTGCGGTGATGCCGGTGCCATCCGAAATAAAGAAAGCTGTTCGTTTCATAACCTGATCCGCCAGTCTGCCATGTTCATAGATAAGCTATTGTGTGCTGTGCAAACGATGAGCACAACGCCTAGTCGATACTACATAAAACGCTAATTTTGTGTATTTGTTGTAAAAATCCTCCACTCCCTTCGCTGTTAGACCAATGGCGAATACGCTGCCGCAGTGCTAGGGTGACAACGTCTATTAGTGTCGTCCCAACGGGTCGTAACGAAGTCTAAAAGCGAGGGGGTTGCGTGGAAGAGTACATTCTGTGGTTCGATCAGCTAGGTATGGCAGACGTCGAACGCGTGGGTGGTAAAAACGCTTCGCTTGGCGAAATGATTTCCAATTTATCGGGTGTAGGCGTCACGGTGCCAGGCGGCTTCGCGACCACTGCTCACGCGTACCGCGAGTTTCTCTCTCACGAAGGTCTGAACGACCGCATTAACGACAAGCTTGCTCGTTTAGATGTCGATGATGTCAAAGCACTGGCTGAGGCAGGAAAAACGATTCGCCAGTGGATCATTGATACACCGCTGCCGCCTGGCTTTGAAGCCGCGCTTCGCGATGCCTACGAACAGCTCCAAACGCAACATCCAAGCCTCAAAGTAGCCGTGCGCAGCTCCGCCACGGCGGAAGACCTTCCCGATGCCTCCTTCGCTGGGCAGCAGGAAACCTTCTTGAACATTGAAGGTTTTGCCAATATCAAACATGCGGTGCATGAAGTGTTTGCCTCGCTGTTTAACGATCGCGCCATCTCCTACCGTGTGCATCGTGGCTACGCCCACGAGAATGTTGCGCTGTCAGCGGGCGTTCAAAAGATGGTGCGCTCTGAAACCGGCGCATCAGGCGTTATGTTTACCCTGGATACCGAATCTGGCTACCGTGATGCCGTTTTTGTCACGGCCTCTTGGGGGCTGGGCGAAACCGTGGTGCAGGGAGCCGTCAATCCTGACGAGTTCTATGTTCACAAGCCCACCCTGGCTGCTGGCCGCCCGGCCGTTCTGCGCCGCACGTTAGGGTCCAAGTTGATCAAGATGGTTTACGGCCAAGATGCCAGCGCCGGTAAATCTGTTGAAACCGTTGACGTGCCTTTCAAAGACCGTGGCCGCTTCTGCATCAACGATGAGCAGGTGATGGATCTTGCTCGTCAAGCAGTGACCATTGAGCAACACTACCAGCGCCCGATGGATATTGAGTGGGCATTGGATGGCGATGACGGCAAGCTCTATATCGTTCAAGCGCGTCCTGAAACCGTCGTGTCACAGCAGGAGGGCGGTAAGCTTGAGCGCTTCCAACTGCGTGAGAAAGGGCGCACGCTGATTACTGGCCGGGCCATTGGCCAGCGTATCGGCCGCGGGGCAGTTAAGATTGTCCTCAGCCCAGACGAGATGGACAAAATTCAAGAAGGCGACATCTTGGTCACCGACATGACGGACCCAGATTGGGAGCCCATCATGAAGCGCGCCTCGGCAATCGTGACTAACCGTGGTGGGCGTACCTGCCACGCGGCGATTATTGCCCGGGAATTGGGCATTCCTGCGGTGGTTGGCTGTGGCGATGCGACCACGCAGCTACAAGAAGGCATTGACGTTACGGTTTCGTGTGCGGAAGGGGATACCGGCCACGTTTATGAAGGGTTGCTGGCTTTTGACTGCAACGTGTCCAGCGTTGATTCCATGCCGGAGATTCCGTTTAAAATTATGATGAACGTGGGCAACCCGGATCGCGCTTTCGGTTTCGCTAGTTTGCCCCATGCAGGCGTTGGCTTGGCGCGTCTTGAATTCATCATCAATCGCATGATTGGTGTGCACCCGAAAGCGCTGCTTGAGTACGATACGCTGCCTGCTGATCTACAGCAGGTGATCGATCTACGTACTGCTGGTTACGCCGATCCGGTGAGCTTCTACGTCGATAAGCTGGTGGAGGGAATTTCCACGCTAGCTGCTGCTTTTCATCCGCAGCGCGTGATCGTTCGGTTGTCGGATTTTAAGTCCAACGAGTATGAAAACCTGATAGGCGGTAAGCTCTACGAGCCCGGTGAAGAGAACCCTATGCTGGGTTTCCGTGGGGCTTCTCGCTATATCTCCGAGGCATTTCGTCCTTGTTTCGAGCTCGAATGTCGCGCGCTGAAACGTGTGCGTGACGACATGGGGCTGACCAACGTCGAAATCATGGTGCCGTTTGTGCGCACCACGGATGAAGCGCGTGAAGTAGTCGATCTGCTAGCGGCTAACGGTTTGCAGCGTGGCGGTGATGAGCACCCTGATGGTTTGAAGGTCATCATGATGTGTGAATTGCCTGCCAACGCGCTATTGGCGGACGAGTTCCTCGAGTATTTCGATGGCTTCTCCATTGGCTCGAATGACCTTACCCAGTTAACGCTGGGTTTGGATCGAGACTCGGGCATCGTCGCGCACTTGTTTGACGAACGTAACCCCGCGGTGAAAAAGCTGCTGGCCATGGCTATTAAGGCCTGTAAAGAGAAAGGTAAGTACGTGGGGATCTGCGGCCAAGGCCCTTCGGACCACCCGGATCTTGCCAAGTGGTTGATGGAGCAGGGCATTGACTCCGTGTCACTCAACCCCGATGCAGTGCTGGAAACGTGGTTCATGTTGGCGGGGGAAACTATTGCTTAGCCTCCTTCAGCTTGATTAGCGTGCTTGCTATTTTGCGCCTGGCCATTGTGCCGGGCGCAGTCGTTTTATAGGCTACGCTATTGCTTGAGCGCTCAAAAGGCGGTTACGCCTTGGTGATTCACGCCTGAGACACGGTTTAAGGAGAAAGGTTATGCTGCCAAAAAGGGCACTCTCACTCACGGGTTTACTGCTGGCGCCAATGGTGAGTTGGGGGTTTAGTTACGAAACACCCTCCATTACACCGGAAGTAGGGTCAGGCTTTGAGGAGAAGCCGGGATGGGCGGCAGACTCCTTCGCGGTGGCGGCGGCTAACCCGCTGGCTACCGATGCGGGCTATCAGGTGCTCAAGGCCGGGGGGAATGCCATTGATGCGGCGGTAGCCGTACAAATGGTATTAACTCTGGTGGAGCCGCAATCCAGTGGGATTGGTGGCGGCGCATTTTTGATGCACTTTGATGGTGCTGATGTACAGGCTTATGATGGCCGTGAAACGGCGCCTGCCGCCGTAACCGGCGAGCTGTTTATGGAAGATGGCGAGCCGCTGCCTTTTATGGAAGCGGTCGCCAGCGGGTTGTCGGTGGGCGTGCCCGGTACCTTGCGTATGTTGGAACAGGCCCATGCTGAGCATGGCCAGTTGGCTTGGCAAGAACTCTTTACCCCCGCGATTACACTGGCGGAAGAGGGGTTCGCGGTGAGCCAGCGGCTGCACACCAGCCTGGCTAATGACGAATATCTGCGCGAAAACGACCTGGCTCAAGCGTTTTATTACTCCGCCGATGGAGAGCCCCTGGAAGTGGGCACCACACTAAAAAATCCTGCCTTAGCCGCTATTTTGCGTCGCATTGCAGAAGAGGGCAGCGCTGCCTTTTATGAAGGTGAGGTCGCGGAGGATCTCGTTGAGCAGGTGCAGTCGCATCCGGTTCGACCCGGTAAGATCTCGCTTGATGACATCAGTGGTTACCAATCTCTTGAGCGTGAGCCGCTATGCACCCCCTGGCAGCAGTGGGAAGTGTGCGGGTTTCCTCCTCCCTCTTCTGGCCATCTAACGATCATGCAAATTCTCGGTATGCTGGACCAGCAACCGCTGTTGGAGGCGCCGCTGGAAAATGGCGTGACCAGTAGTGGCTGGCTGCATCAATTTCTAGAAGCCTCGCGGCTGGCGTTTGCTGACCGGGGCCGCTACATCGCTGACCCTGACTTTGTCGAGGCACCGGGCGGTGACTGGTCGCTCATGCTAGCGCCTGATTACCTTGGTAAACGCAGCGAGCTAATCGGTGAAGAGAGCATGGGTGAGAGCGCCGAGCCGGGCAATCCAGGTGAATTGGCTGTTAGCTTTGCCAGCCAGCCCGAGCAACCTGAGTATGGCACCAGCCATATCAGCATTGTGGATGCCGATGGCAATGCGATTGCGATGACGACCACCATTGAGCAAGCCTTTGGTTCACGTATTCTGGCAGATGGCGGCACTGACCTGCCTGGCGGCTATTTATTGAATAACGAGCTGACGGATTTCTCTTTTACTCCTGAGGTGGACGGGCAGCCGGTGGCTAACCGAGTGGAGCCTGGTAAGCGGCCACGCTCTAGTATGAGCCCCACCTTGGTATTTGATCAGGAAACCGGTGCGCTGGTGGCGAGTCTCGGCTCCCCTGGTGGCGCTGCGATCATCCACTATACTGCTCGAACACTGGCAGCAATGCGCGATTGGGGGTTGAACGCTCAGGAAGCGCTGAGTCTTCCCCATGCGATTACGTTGGGTGGTGATGTTTACTTAGAGGAGGGTCGCTTCCCTGAAGAGATCATCGAATCGCTGCGTGAGCGGGGTCACAACGTGAGCGAACGTGAGCTCACGAGCGGCCTTCAGGCGATTCGGCGATTGGAGGATGGCACACTGTTTGGTGGTGCCGACCCGCGTCGGGAAGGCGTCGTGATGGGTGAGTAAACGACGCCCCGACTGTTACTGACGTAACCAGTTGCGTAGCTTGACCAGCATAAGACCGCCGTCGCTTAGCGCACGGCGGTCTTCTGTTAAGGCGTGCAAGCGATCAGGATAATCGGTAATGATGGCATCAACGCCGAGGTCTATCAGTGCCGACATGCGCGCCCGATCGTTGACCGTCCAGGCATGAATCTCGTAACCGAAAAGCGCCGCCAGGCGCACCTCTTGGGCGCTAATGCGGTTATGCCGCAGGCCTAATGCATCAAATTGGCGTCGGTCTAGGGTGCCTGGAAGAATGAGCTGTGCTAGCAGAGTAACACGCAGCCCCGGGGCCTGTTGCTTGATGTAGCGCACCAGTGCAGGCGACGTGGTCGCCAGACGCATATCCATCAGCGCGTTAGGAAAGCCGCAGGCCGTCACGGCTGTTAGTGCTTCTTGCTGGGTGGCCCAGCAGCGATAGCGTATGTCGCTTTCCTGCCCCAGTGCATCGATGACTGCTTGTGCCAGCCTCTCTTCTTGACCCGGCAGGGCTTTCATATCGATCATCAGCGATGCGCGCCCGCGGACGGCGGCCAACGCTTCATCCAGCCCCGCTATGCGCTCCCCTTGAAAGGCGTCGCCAAACCAACTACCCACATCAAACTTGCTGAGTTCGCTACGGGTGAGGTCGCTAAATTCTCGAGGATCACTGGTGAGGCGGGCGAGCGTTCGGTCGTGATAGAGCATGACCTGATTATCGGCACTCAGGCGAACATCCAGCTCTACGGCGTCAGCGCCATCCTCCAGCGCTTGAGACACGGCAGCAAGGGTGTTTTCCGGTGCCACCATGGAGCTTCCGCGATGGGCGATGATGGCCACGTTATCGCGAATCTCAAAACTGTTAAGAATCCACCACGCCTGTAGCCCTGCGAGCAGCAGCACGCTAAGTTCAATCGCCCATGCCATGCGTCCAGGGTGGGCATCGTGGGAAGGCGGCGCAGGGCGTGGTTCGTGATGGGCCAGCTGTAAGTAGAGGCAGGCGGACAGCAGAGCGTTAGTAGCAATACCAAGGAAAGTGATGGTGAGTGTTACCAGCACATAGCCGGTTAAATAGGCCAGCATCGCTGGAATCAGCACCGTGTTGTGCTCTGGTAGCCACCACAATAAGGGCGTGACCAGCGTGTCAAACAGCCATGTGGTAATAATGGGTAAGCTAATAATGATCAGTAGCAGGGTGAGCACAGCCACTCCAATAGAGCGGTGCCAGCCACGTGTTAAATAAACGCTTCGCGTGAGTGCTTGATACGGTGAGCAAGATTCCAGCGACACTAGTGGCAGTGCCAGCAGCCAGCGCAGATACAGCCACGCTGCTAAGATCATCCAGATAACCACCAACGGTGTCGCGCAAGCTAAAAAGTACCACAGCACAGGAGGGCGAATGCGCTGCAAATAGTAGGGGTCGACACCGCTAAGCCATAGATCGTATAGCCAGGTAAGCGCCATCATAAAAGGGGCAAGCAGCAATAGGTGAGCCCCGACCTGGAGAATCACTAGCACCGCCAGAGCGGGAAGCCGTCGTGTGCTCAACCAGAGCGCCTCGAACGCTAGCCGGTAATGGTTATCTTTTGGCCGGACAGCCACTTGCAACATGCCAGCCTGCTGCCAGTAAATGAGTAAAAACGTAAAGCCAAGGCCCACCAGCATGACCAATAGCCCTAATGGGCTGAAGAGCAGCGCTAAGAGTGCATCCGTGGTGACCACCGTGCGGTTTAGCTGTGCCAAAAAGCGTTGCGATACCCAGGCAACGGCCGGTACCAATAAGGCAGAGGCCAGTAGGGTAAACAGCAAGTGATAAGCTATGAGCGGACGGAGGTGATCTCGGAGAGTGCGAAGAAGGGCGTTGCCTAATTGAGTGAGCGGCTGCATAGTCACAAAAGTGTCAGAGTGAAGCATCAGGGTGGCACTAACTGCCACCCTTGACAAGCGGGATTAGGAGAGCTTTAAGGGCTGCTCGGCGATGATAATGCCGTTATTATCAGCATACAGCCACTGGCCAACTCTTAAAGTAACGCCCGCAAACGTTACGGCGATATCCCGCTGGCCTTCGCCGCGCTTTTCGCTTTTACGCGGGTGGCTGCCGAGTGCCTGCACGCCTAAAGGAAGCGTGGCCAAAATGTCGACATCTCTCACGCAACCGTACATCAATACGCCTGCCCAACCATTTTGCGCTGCCTGCTCTGCCAGCATATCGCCTAACATCGCGCAGCGATGAGAGCCACCGGCATCCGCAACCAGTACGGCACCTTCGCCAGGCTCCGCCACAGCCTGTTTGACCATTGAGTTATCTTCGAAGCACTTTACCGTGCGAATTGGGCCATAAAAGCTGTCGACACCGCCGAAGTTAGCAAAGAGGGGCTCTAGCACCTCTACGTCGGGGTAAGCGTCGCATAGATCGGGGGTGACCACTTGGGTTGTCGTTGTCATGAGTTACTCCTATGGTTACAGCGCTATGTTCACAGCGTCATAAAAAACGCCCCAACCTCAATAGGAAGGGGCGCTCTGTCATCGGCTCAGCGAGGGATTACCCAGGCTGCGATGTTGCGAGCATCGGCGATGGGTCGGTGCCACTGGCGATTAAGCCTCTTGGGCTACCGGAATCACGTTCGAGGCGATTTTTTGATACTCCTCGATTTCGTGGAAGTTCATGTAGCGATAGATCTCGCCTGCCATGGCGTCAAACTCACCCATGTAACGCTGATACTCATCAACGGTCGGCAGACGACCTTCTACAGCAGCAACCGCTGCTAGCTCTGCCGAGGCGAGGTAAACATTTGCACCATCGCCCAGACGGTTCGGGAAGTTACGTGTAGACGTGGACACCACGGTGCTCTTCGCTGCAACGCGTGCCTGGTTACCCATACACAGTGAACATCCCGGCATTTCCATGCGGGCGCCTGCACGGCCATAAATGCCGTAGTAACCCTCTTCGGTCAGCTGGTGCTGATCCATCTTGGTCGGCGGCGCCAACCACAGGCGGGTCTTCAGGCTGCCCGCAGGCTGTTTCTCCAGCAGCTTACCGGCGGCACGGAAGTGACCGATGTTGGTCATGCACGAACCGATAAACACTTCGTCGATCTTCTCGCCAGCCACGTCGGAGAGCAGGCGAGCGTCGTCCGGATCGTTGGGAGCGCAGAGAACAGGCTCCTTGATCTCGCTGAGGTCGATCTCGATGACTTCGGCGTACTCGGCGTCTTTGTCGGCGCGCATTAGACTCGGATTGGCCAGCCACGCTTCCATGCCCTGGATGCGGCGGCTGATGGTGCGCTCGTCGCCGTAGCCATTAGCAATCATCCACTTCAGCAGCGTGATGTTGGATTTCAGGTACTCGGTCACGCTCTCTTCAGACAGCGTAATAGTACAGCCAGCGGCGCTACGCTCAGCGGACGCGTCGGAAAGCTCAAATGCCTGCTCAACGGTGAGGTCTTCCAGGCCTTCGATTTCCAGTACGCGACCAGAGAAGGCGTTTTTCTTGCCGGATTTCTCGACAGTCAGCAGACCTTGCTTAATCGCGTACAGCGGAATGGCGTGAACCAAATCGCGCAGGGTGACGCCCGGCTGGCGCTTGCCTTTGAAGCGCACCAGAACGGATTCCGGCATGTCCAGCGGCATGACGCCCGTAGCAGCGGCGAAGGCCACCAGGCCAGAACCCGCAGGGAACGAAATACCCAGCGGGAAGCGGGTGTGGGAGTCACCGCCAGTACCTACGGTGTCCGGCAGCAGCATGCGGTTCAACCAGCTGTGGATGATGCCGTCGCCGGGGCGCAGCGAGACGCCACCACGGTTCATGATGAAGTCCGGCAGGGTGTGGTGAGTGTCCACGTCTACCGGCTTCGGATATGCCGCCGTGTGGCAGAACGACTGCATGACCAAGTCTGCCTGGAAACCTAGGCAAGCCAAGTCTTTCAGTTCGTCACGGGTCATAGGACCAGTGGTATCTTGCGAGCCCACAGTGGTCATCTTCGGCTCGCAATACATGCCGGGGCGTACGCCATCCATGCCGCAGGCCTTGCCGACCATCTTCTGCGCCAGGGTGAAGCCTTTGCCGGTATCGACAGGCTGGTCGGGCAGGCGGAATACGTCAGAAGGTGCTAAGCCCAGTGACTCGCGTGCTTTTCCGGTCAGGCCACGGCCGATGATCAACGGAATACGGCCGCCAGCACGTACTTCGTCAAGAATCAGCTGAGTTTTCAGTTCGAAAGTGCTCAACACCTCATCGGTGCCGTGCTTGCACACTTTGCCTTCGTAGGGATAAACGTCAATGACGTCGCCCATTTCCAGCTTGGAAACGTCCATTTCTACCGGCAGGGCACCGGAGTCTTCCATGGTGTTGAAGAAGATAGGCGCGATTTTGCCGCCGAAACAGAAGCCACCAGCGCGCTTGTTTGGCACGTAAGGAATGTCGTCACCAAAGAACCACAGCACAGAGTTAGTGGCTGACTTACGTGAAGAGCCGGTACCTACCACGTCACCTACATAGGCAACCGGGAAGCCTTTGGCTTTGACGTCTTCGATCTGCTTGAGCGGGCCAGTGGTGCCTTGTACTTCAGGCTCAATGCCTTCGCGCTCGTTTTTGAGCATCGCATTAGCATGCAGCGGAATGTCGGGGCGTGACCAGGCATCCGGAGCTGGAGAGAGATCGTCGGTATTGGTTTCGCCGGGCACCTTGAAAACGGTCAGGGTGATTTTCTCTTCCAGAGCTGGTTTGGATAGGAACCACTCAGCATCTGCCCAGGATTGAATGACGTCTTTGGCGACGGCATTGCCTTTTTTGGCACGCTCTTCTACGTCATGGAAGGCATCAAACATCAGTAGGGTGTGCTTTAACTGCTCGCCAGCTTCACGGGCCAGCTCTTCGTTATCCAGCAGCTCCACCATAGAGACGATGTTGTAACCGCCTTGCATGGTGCCTAGCAGTTTAACGGCGTGAATTTTATCAATTAATGGAGAGGTGGCTTCCCCTTTAGCAATCGCGGTCAAAAAGCCCGCTTTTACGTAGGCGGCCTCATCAACACCGGGCGGAACGCGGTTGGTGATCAGGTCAAGGATGAATTCCTCTTCACCCGCCGGGGGCGCTTTGAGCAGCTCAATTAAGGCGGCGACTTGCTCGGCGGTTAGGGGCTTAGGTGGGACGCCCTCTGCGGCGCGTTCCTCGACATGTTGGCGGTAAGCTTCAAGCACGTTGGGGCCCTCTCATCTTCTTAGTAGTGATGAATCAGTGGTGCCGAACGACTACTAGCACGTTGGGTGAGGCGTTCGGACACGTGACATACGCTTGACAAACAGCGTCTGGTGGATGGGCGGGATTCTACGGGAAACTGTCGACAATGTTAAGAAGCCAAGCTAAGTGCCTGCTTGTACTTTATGTTGAGGCGCTGATATTGAGCTCCTTTCTTGCGGCTTTTTTAGTTAATGTGCCCAAAATCTGAAAGTTTTTTACCAGCAGGGGTGTTTTGAGGTAAGCGCGGGTGTGATTATTGTGATGCCGCGTTACCATAGGCATACGATTAATTCGTTATTAAGTAACGTAGTGAAGTGGTTTAGGCGGTGTGTGGAGCGCCAAATAAGCTGAGCTTATATATTAGAAATATGCTATATGAGAATTGAGGCGCCATTAAATAAGTGGCCTTCGGATAGCTAGGAAACAAACGCCAACGGCGTTTACATGTTATACAATAGTGAGATAAGCGCTCGGTAGCGGTATTATGTCTATACAACTAATGGCACTAAAAACAGCAGATCACTCCCTTTCAGCGGATGATTTGCTACCAGAAAGTCTGCATCAGTTTCTTGCCTGCCCAACGCCTGATGCGTGGTTGCAGTGGGCGCTTGCCAATCCTGAAACGCTGCTGATTGACCATGCGCAGTGTGAGAAGAAGGCGGCTTCCACCGCGATGAGCTTGCTTTACCGCTATGTTGATCAGCCGCTTTTATTAAGCAAAATGTCTCAGCTTGCCCGCGAAGAGCTGCTGCACTTTGAACAAGTGGTGGGCCTGATGGAAAAGCGTGGTGTGACCTATCATCACCTCACTGCCTCGCGCTATGCCGAGGGGCTGCGCAAACATTTACGCAGTAACGATCCTGAGCGCTTAATCGATGTACTGATTATTGGCGCATTAATTGAGGCACGAAGCTGTGAGCGCTTTGCCCGCCTTATCCCTTACTTAGACGAAGAACTGGCGAAGTTCTACCGCACGCTGGTGAAGTCAGAAGGGCGCCATTTTGAAGATTATCTGCTGTTGGCGCGTCAACAGACCGCTGAGCCGATTGATGACCGTATTGCCTTCTTTGTCGCACGTGAAGCGGAGCTGATGATGACTCCGGATACGGCGTTTCGTTTCCATAGCGGCGTGCCCGCCTAAGGCGCTGCTAGTCAGGCGGGATGTGTATCATGCGCGATGCTCAACAGACAGACCAGCTGACCTTGTTTGGTCACTTCTCCTTAACCCAGGGGGAGGATGTACTCACTCATTTCAATTACGACAAAGTTAAGGCCCTGTTGGTGTATCTTTTGTTGCATCGCCAGCCGGTCAATCGTGCGGCACTGGCTGAGCTGCTCTGGCCAGACCAGGGGCTTTCGTCAGGTCGTACCAACTTGCGCCACGCGTTGCACTGCCTGCGTCAGTCCATGGGTGATAACGCCGATCAGGTATTGAACGTATCGCGACAGACTATCGCCTTTCATTTACCTGCCCACTGGCAGGTAGATCTACATGACCTGCAGCAGTTGCTAGAAGGCCCCAAGGATTTAGAAACCCTTGAGGAGGTGATGTCATGCTACCAAGGCGATCTAATTGAAGAGTTGCAGTTGGCAAGTTGCAGCGAATTTCAGCGCTGGCTAGTGCAGGTGCGCAATGAGTGGCGTCAGCGGGTGATCCGGTTTGCCGAGCAAGTGCTTGAGGCTCATGACGAAACGCCAGACGACATGCTGGAAGGCCTGGTGAGCCGCTTTTCAGGCTATGGGCCTTTCCACGAACGTTTGGTGCGTCAACTGGCCGAAAAAAATCAAATGGCCGCTGCTCATGAACAGTACAACAGCTATTTGCAGTTGCTCGCGCTGTCGGGCCAGCAGCCTGAGCCCGGTTTCTTACAGTTGGCCAGCTACTGGTCGGACGGCCACCACGACCCGCGAGCCATGTCGCCCCAGGGCGCTTTTTCTCGTGCACTGGCAGCCGATAGTAAGCCGCTGCGTGAAGATGAGATTGAGCTTCGCCAACTGTCGGTCATGGCGATTCGCTTACGTCTGAAAGGCGACTGGCAAGACCGGGCGGCAACTCGTAACTGTCTAGCGCTTCAGCTGGAACTATTGCGCTGGCTAGAGCAGCAGTGCCATCACTTAGGTGGCTTCTGGCTGCCTGGGGCCACCGGCGGTTTGGGACTGGCGTGTTTCGGCACCCACGGCCCTGCGCATCAGCTTGCCGAGCTGGTAGCGCTCTATGAACACTGCCGCCAAGCGCTGCCGCAGGAAGCTCAGCGCCATTGGAGTGGGGAAGGGGAAGCGCCTTCGTTTGAGCTGGCGGCTGGGTTACATAGCGGCCGTGTGGTCTATCTGCCTGAACGCCAGTTGGCTGACCCGCTTGGCCAAGTCACACAGATCTCCCTTGAGCTAATGGGCGCTGCTGAAGGTAGTGAACTAGTGATTTCTCAAGAAGCCAGCCAGCACATGCCCCCGGCACTGGACCTGCAGCCGCGCTTGGTGTCGCGCTTGATGGCAAGCGATGGTCGAGTGCGCTTGCGGGCGCTGGTGTTAGGCCAGAATGAAGGCGGCCGGGATGCGCTGCCGCCCAGTCTGGTCGGTCGCGAAACGTCACTGCGTACGCTGCGTGATGCGCTGGCAAGAGCGGGTATTGGCTTAAGGCAAAGTGTCTTGGTGCGGGGGGCCTCAGGCATGGGAAAATCGGCGCTGATGGTTGGTTTTCGTCAGCTTGAACTTAGCCGCGACGCCGCTATCTGTTGGCAGCCAACCACACGCTTGTCGGTGTTAGAGCCTTACGGGGTGGCCCGTTCTCTCTTGGCGTGGCATCTAGGCGCCACGCCTACTCAAGAAGCATTGCATGAGTTGCAGGCATCGTTGGGTGATACAGCGCTAGACGATGCTCGCCAACAGCTGTTGGAAGAGGCGCTGGGGGTTAGGGGCGTTCAGGAAATTACTCAGCTTACCCAAAGCGGGGAAGCGGTAGAGTTGGTCGTGAAACTGCTGCACCGTCTGATCGACCAGCGCGCTGGCGCCCAGACTCTCGTCTTGATGGTTGATGATCTACAGTGGTTGGACGAACCCTCCTTCAAAGTATTGGCCGGTTTACAAGCTCGTTTGTCCATCAATACGGCCTTTATGCTGGTGGCCAGTCATCACGGTCGTGAAGCGCTACCAGTGAAGCTGCATTGGGATCAGCAAATTACCCTCGGCAAGCTCGATGCGCTGCAGTCCTCTCGGCTGCTCTCCCAGCTATCGCGCCGCTATCGTATGCATTTAAGCCCTCGACTGCGTAACCAAATTATTGAGCGATGCGATGGCGTGCCGCTCTATATGCAGGAGATTTGCCGTCGCCTGGATATGGATCGTCGCGAAGGGCGTAGTGTTCAGTTCGATGAATTGCCCAAAGGGCTGCTTGGCCTGCTGGCCAGCCGTATCGATCAGCTGGAAGGGGATCGGGAAATTGCCCATATTGCGGCGGTGCTGGGCAAACGCTTCCGCCTCGACTTCCTGGCTGAATGCAGTGGCTGGGATAAAGCGCGGATTTCTCAAGCCGTAGAGCATATGCGCCTGCTGGAAATTATTGAGCCGGTTGATAAAGAGAGCGGCGAGCACGAGTACCAGTTTAGCCATCAGCTACTACAAGAAGCGGCTTATCTCTCCTGCCCTCGGGATGTACGGGTCAAGCTGCACCAGCAGGTCGTTACGCTGATTGAGGAGCGTTTCCCTGTGTGGATCAGCCGTCATCCGGGGGATTTCGCCACCCATCTGCGCCGCAGCGGCCACTACGCTCGAGGCGCGCGCTATTTCGAACTGTCTGCTCGTGAAGCGCTGAAGGTGAGCGCGAACCGTACGGCGCTGCGGATGGCCGACTTCGGTTTGGCCAGTTTGCGCCACGTTGACCATGAAGTGGAGCGTGAGGTCAGCCTACTTACCGTGCGTGGGCAGGCAGCGTTTGCGCTGGAAGGCCATGGCTCGCCCACTGCCCACGAAAGCTTTGTGCGCGCCCGGGAGCTGCTGCGCCAATCCGGTGGTAATTCGCCGGACGACCCGGAAGATTTAGAACAAATTTTCCTAGTCAAGTGGGGGCTGTGGGTAGGCCGCAGCCAGCGCTACGCCCATGCCGACGCGTTTGCACTTGCCTCTACCTTGGCGGATATTGCCGAACGTCTGGAAGACCCGCGCTATCGCCGTTTGGCCGACTATGCCCGGGCGCACTGTGAGTACTGGGCCGGACGAATTCAGCAGGCCCATGACCACCTGGATGAAATCGACCCGCTCAATGCGCAAATGATGATCGAGTGGCTGCCCTTCTCGGATCACCCGCAAGTGACAGCTGCCTGCTTCCAGGGCTGGGCACTCTGTTTACGTGGCGACTATCAGCGCGCCGAGCGTCACGTCTCGTCAGCCATCCGTCTTGCTGAGAAAATTGGTCATCCGGGAACGCTTGCCATGGCGTTAATGTTTGCCGCAGCGCTCTATCGCCAATTAGGGCATGTGCATCTTGCGGCACGCCATGCTGAGCGCGCGGCCGCCATGACGGGCACGCCGGACCTTCAGCTGTGGCAACTCTCCGCCCAAGGTGTGTTGGGTTGGCAGAGGGCCATGGCGGGGGATCACGCTGGTTTAGTTCAATTAAGAGATAGTCTGGACCAGATGGCTGAGCTGAATGGGCGAGATCGTTTCCAGCGCCCCGTCCTTTGGTACTCAGATGCCTGTATTGAACTTGGCGAGTTAAAGGCCGCCGAGGAGTATCTGGATCAATGTTTGGTGATTGCCCGAGAGCGCACCACGCTCTTTTTGCCCGAGTTGGCGACTCAACTGGCCAGAGTGCGTGACTTGCTGGGGCACCCGGCCAGTGAAGTAAAGGCGCTTGCCGAAATGGCGATTGTGCAGTCACGGGAACATGGCAACCGCCATCAAGAGTTAGCGGCCTTGGAGCTTTGGCTTACGCGGATTTCACCCCATGATCAGCAGGCAAAAGAGGCGTTCCGTCGCCTGTTGAGCGAGGTTAGCCACAGCGATGCACCGGTGCTGGTGCGCTGGGTTAGCCTACTGGGTCGCCGTTTGCCCCACTCGCTGAGTGTTGAAAACGAGGCTTAAACATTCAGCGAGTGCTCTCTTCTAGCCACGACAGCGTGGCGAGCGCCTCATCGCGGTGCTCGCCACACACGGTGGGGTCATAATCGAACTGCCCGCACACCATCGGGCGCAGCGGGCTGCCAAACAGCGTGCATAAGTTGTTGGCGTCGAGTTGAACGCAGCGCACCCCCGCCGGTTTGCCCTCGGGCATTCCGGGTATCGGCGATGTAATAGACGGAGCTATACAGCAAGCGCCGCAGCCTGCTCGGCATGTGGCGCTGCTGTCACTGGTGATCAACTCACTCATGGGCTCGCTTGTGCTGTCGCGCCTTTGTCGATTCCTTCAAAGGCGTATACGTGAGTGGCGGTCCCCGTTTGCTTGGCGATCTGATCGGCCAGCCAGAGGGCAATATTTTCTACCGTCGTGGGCTTTGGCAGCACGCTACAGCGCTCAGATGGCAAGGTGATTGAGAAGCTGCCTTGGGCTGCTTCATAGCGGCAGGTGAGCTGTGACTCGCTATGCTCTGCTATATCTGCCTCTTCCAAAAGATAACGATTATCCAGCCACGCTCCCCATTGCTGTTCCAACTGCGGCTGTCGCTGTTGTTCCTGGAAGATATGCAGGCGAGAGCGATGCCCGTGGGCAATGCGCTGGCAGTTACCCGAATGACGTTTTAATCCATGGCTATAGCCATAGGCAGCACCATTGATAAGCTCATCGCTTAGCGTGAGCGTCACGCGTTCAACATTGGCTGGCCGCTGCTCGGTGAGTTGGGCGCTGAGGTACTGAGTCACCCGTTCTAGAGTGATCGATGCCCAGGGAAGTAGGGTAAATGCCTCTGTCGGTCCACGAACTTCCATCACGTAGGGTGTGGTGGTGCGAATGCAGAGTCCTTCATCGCATTCGCTGACCTCAACACCGGGTGCTTGGGTGGGCACCAGTAGGGTGTGGTCCAGTCCGCTATCCAGGGTGCGTTTGATCCACGGCTTTACTTCACCGAAGTCGAACAGCATTCCGTCCTCGCCTAGTTCACCCTCTAGTTGAGCATCCACTTGCCAGCTACAGCCAACCAACCCTTTCGTGGGGCACCAAAGAGAGACATCGATATGGGTCAGATGATTAACAAATAGCGCCATTACTCGAATCCTGCGATTTTGTGCGTTTGCAGTGACAGCCGCCACTGTGGGTTGGCCATGCAGTACGCGGTGGTGGCCTGAACGGTCGCCGCGCCGTCGGTGGCAATACTCTTTTGAGCGACGGCACTGAGATCCATCGGCTGTAAAAAGAAGTGGCTAAAGGCGAGGTGAGAAAACTGCTCCGGTGGCGCATCGGCCTGGGGAAAAACCAGTTTCAACTCATCGCCTTGGGTGATCGCTAGCGGGTTGCTACCCTTAGGGCTAACGCAGAGCCAGTCAATGCCCGTAGGAGCGGGCACCGTACCGTTGGTTTCCACTGCCACTTCGAAGCCTTCGCTATGCAGCGTGGCAATGAGCTCGGTATCGAGCTGTAGCAGCGGTTCGCCGCCGGTAAATACCACGTATGGCACGGCGTTGTTAGCTTCCTGAGGCCACAGCGCTTTGATGTGTTCTGCCAGCGCCTGGGCTGTGTTAAACCGGCCGCCATTAACTCCGTCGGTACCGTTAAAGTCGGTGTCGCAAAAGGTACATTGTGCGTTCGCTCGATCTATTTCCCGGCCTGACCAAAGATTGCAGCCTGTAAAACGGCAGAACACGCTGGCACGACCTGCCTGGGCGCCTTCACCCTGTAAGGTGTAGAAGGCTTCTTTAACGTGATACATCAGTGCGCCACCTGTGAAGTGTCGATGGCGTAGTCGAGAGGATCGACGCTGTGGTTAGCCGCAAAGGCGGCCAACCGCTCGCGACAGCTACCGCACTGGCCGCAGGCGAGCTGCTGGCCTTCGTAGCAGGTCCAGGTATGGCGGTAATCCAGGCCCATGGCGAGCCCATCACGCAGGATGTCGGCTTTGCTGGAGGCCAGATAAGGGGCATGGACGGTGACGGGTTCGAAGTTGGCAATCTGCGCTACATCGTTCATGGCTTCGACGAAGGCCGGGCGGCAGTCGGGGTAAAGCATGTGATCGCCGCCGTGCGCGCCATAATCCACGCGGTTGGCACCGATATTGACTGCCTTGGCAATGGCCAACGACAGCAGAATCATGTTGCGATTGGGCACCACGGTGCTGTGGAGCGAGTCGGCATCGTACTCCCCTTGAGGCATGGTCAACGCAGCGTTGGTCAATGCCGAGTTGTCGATCAGCCCGTGGATGGCGCGAATATCGACGACCTGATGAGGGATGGCCAAGGACTCACATACCTGACGTGCAACGTCCAGTTCACGACGGTGGCGCTGACCGTAATCGAAGGATAGCGCATGGACAGCGAGGCCCTCACGTAGCGCACGGTGAAGGACGGTATAGGAGTCCATGCCGCCGGAGTAGATGACGACGGTGGATGGCGCCTGGGCGCCGGATGATGCAGTGGATGACATGCTGGGTACTCATGGTCGGAGAATTTATGTCGTGCCTGCCCAAGCAGCAGGGCGGTGTTCCGGGGTCCGGTCCGGAAGGCGGGCAGTTTACGCAATGCCGCGCTTGCTGACCAGTGTTCTGGGTGGTGGCATCCGGTGTGCCAATGGAATTGGCGTGATAAGCTACTCATCTACAGCCGCTAGAGCAAGAGATGGACGCATGGCCACCATAGAACATAGTGAAATCGTTAGAGCCTCCCCGGAGCGCGTATTTGACTTGTTACGCCGAGTGGAAGATTTTGCGGATTATTCGGACCTGATACGCTCGATCGATCGTCTTGGCGAAAACCGCTACCGCTGGCACGTGCGGGCAGTGGGCATGGATTGGGCGTTTGACGTGGAGGTAACCGATATCGATCCTCCAACGGTGCTGGCCTGGGAATCCCTGGAAGGTGTCAAAAACCAGGGGCGCTATCAGCTGCGTGCCGTACCCGAAGGGACTGAGGTGTCGCTGACGCTGAGCTATGACATCCGCAATCGTCTGATGGAAAAAACGGTGAACAAGGCGGCCAAACCGCTGGTCGGAAAGGTCAGTCGGCAAATTCTCGAGCGGGTTGAAGCACGCCTCAATGCGTAAATTATCTCTCTATTCCTGGCGTTGGGCGGCCGCGTTTGCGGTGGCTGCCATGCTGGCCTACATATGGCTTTGGTACTCTCCGGACCTGATGGCGGTGAAACGCTGGGCCGCGACCATGTCTCATCATCCCGTGGTCGTGGTGACGGTCATGCTGACCATGGCGGTCACCCTGGCGATTGGCTTGCCTGGCAGTATTGGACTGTGGTTGATTGCCCCCTTTTATCCCCCCTTGGTCGCTACGGTGATGTTGACCATCAGCAGCGTCGCGGGTGCCTGGGGAGCATATCTGCTTGCTGCACGGGTCGGCGAGCGTTGGCAGCCCAAGGGGCTGACCCTCAAGGTCATGGACACGCTGAAAGCGCGTAGCGATCTGCTGACGCAATGTGCCATGCGTGTGTTGCCGGGCTTTCCACATTCAGTGATCAATTTTGCGGCAGGCTTGGGGCATATTGCCCTGGGGCGTTATCTGCTGGCTGCAGCCTTGGGGCTGGCCGTGAAATGGGCTGTCTACAGCAGTGCCATTTACGGTGCGCTGGAAGCCATCGAAGAAGAAGACCCGCTGCAGATGGACGTACTGCTGCCGCTTCTGGCGTTGACGGCTTTGTTGCTGGCGGGGGCCTGGTACCGGCGCCGCCTGGAAGCGGCGCAGGAGCAGGCGTGATGCGAAGGCCTATTCGGCTTTGTGCATCGAGGCATCCAGATGATCGACGACCTCGGCCCAGTCGGCATCTTCTTCCACTGCTTCGCGTAGAAAATCCGCTTGGCCCTCGTTCCAGCAGGGGGCGTCGGCCAAGGGCATCTCTTTGGGCAGCGGGGAGTTCCGTTCGATAAAGCGTTCGATGGAGGCTGAATCCGAGCGCAGCCCCAGTTGCTCAAACAGTTCGCTAAAGTGATGTACCGGTTGATCCATAAGTGGCTTCCTATCCAGTGGGTGGTTAATACACGTTAAGGACATTGTTTAACCATAGCGGGAATAAACCACTATGCCAGTGTAGTACTGGCTAGATCATTTAACGTTCGCCCACTAGCGTCGTTAAAAACCGTCGCCTCTGATCCTCTAATGAAATTGGTTGCGCTAGTACATGCACCAGTTTGGTGTAGGCGGCCTCGGGCGTCATGTCATCGCCGGATAGCACCCCAGCATTGTTGAGACCGTGCCCTGCTGCATAAGCCCCCATATGCACACTTCCTTGTGGGCATTGGCTGATGGCGGCGATGAGTTTGCCTTCTCCGGTCGCCTTGGCAATCACCTCTAGTAGTGCGGGGTTATCCGGTAAATTGCCTGCGCCCCATAGCTGTAGCAGCGCGCCTTTCACGTTTGGATGGCTAAGCCACGCCTCTAATTGCCAGGGCGCTATGCCAGGCCAGAGGGTAATGCGAACCACCTCGCCATTGGCGACAGGCTGGTAGTCCACCAGCTCAAAGCGCGGAGCCCCGCGCTGCTGGTAAGACAAGCCGCGGCTGGGGAACAGAATAAAGTCGTCGCCGATGCGCTCGCCCAGCAGTGGGTAGCTGGGTGATGAAAACGCCTCGACAGCCTCGCTGTGCTGCTTGATGGCGCGCGTGCCTCTGAGCAGGCGGTTGGCAAAATAAATGGCCACTTCCTGTAGTTCGGGATGGGCAGCAAATCGTAGAGCGCCGTAGAGATTTTGTAAGGCATCGCTGTTAGGAGCCTCTAGGGGGGCCATGGCACCCGTCAACACCACAGGCCTATCTAAGCCCTGCAATTGGTAGGCTAAGCTAGCGGCGGTCCAACTTAGCGTGTCGGTACCGTGAATTACCACAAAACCACGATGCTCTGTAAAGCGCTCGGCGATATCGGCGGCTAACTGCTGCCATGTTATTGGGGTCGCCGCGCTGGAATCAATCAGGGGTGAGTAGCTGATGACATCATAAGCAGGGAGCATTTGTTGGTCCCGCAACGGCAGCTGGCTCAGTGCGCTGGCCAAGCGTTCAGGAAAATCACCGGCAGGTGAGAGCCCGTTAGCCTGAGGCTGCATACCGATCGTGCCGCCGGTGTAAATCACAAGCAACCGCTCTTGGCTGCTTTGAGCATCTGCAAGGAGAGGAGCCTGGCTCATCGCTGTATCCTGTTGAAAGCTAAGAAGTGGTTAGCGGTGATATACCTGTAGTTGGCCGCTTTGGTCATCAAGCTGCCGTTTGCGTCCCGCAAAGAACGCAAAGCCGCAGCAAACGCCGATCAATCCAATCAGTAGCCAAGCAATATGCTGCGTGGTAGCACCGGCTTGGAGCATCAGACCAACCCCAAAGGGCCCCAATGCGGCCAGGGTATAGCCACCCCCTTGCACCAAGCCAGAAAGCTGGCCTGCAAGGCGTTCGTTTGCGGTTCGCAGTACCAATAAGCTTAATGCAAGGCTAAAACTTCCGCCCTGCCCAAGCCCCAGCAACACGGCACCGGGCCATCGCCATGCCAACGGAGCGGCTAACAACATGACAAGCCCTAAGGCTGTGCATACCAATACCAGCAGTAGGGCCGGGCGCTGGTCGTGATGCAATCGCGCAATCCAAGGCGCACTCAGTGCTGAGACCAGTTGGCACATAATGGAAACGGCCATCGTCCAGCCAGCGGTTGCCTCGCTGTATCCGCGCTCAATCAGAAGAGTTGGCAGCCAGCCGAAAACGATATATGCCATGGAAGATTGAATGCCCATAAAGAGCATCACCTGCCAGGTTAGCGGCTGCCTGAGTAGCGACACGAGGGGGATGCCGGTGGGCAGGTTAAGCGTTGGTTTTGGCGCAGGAGATGGCGCATAGCTGATCCATACGATGAGTGTAGCCAGTGCGAGCAGTGACCAACTGACTAGGCTGGCTTGCCAGTTGCCCAGCCACTGCATTAACGGCACGCTGAGCCCAGCGCCTAGAGCGCCCCCCAAGCAGAGTGCCATGGTGTAGAGCCCGGTGAGCAAATCCGCATTTTGAGGCAGCTCACGCTTGACTAGCGCGGGTAACAGCGTGCCCGCCAAGCCAATAGCACTACCGGCCATGGCGGTACCTAGATAAAGCAATCCAGGAAAAGGCAGAACCCGTAACAGCAAGCCGCTGGCCAGCAGGAGTAATGCGGCACTAAGTGCACGCTCACTCCCTATACGGTTGCCAATCATTGGTGCCAAGGGGGCGGTTAAGCCAAGAAAAAGAACGGGGAGCGTGGTTAGCAAGCCCGCCGCTGAGGCGGAAAGCCCCGCATTTTCTTGCAGCCGACTTAGCAGGGGGGCGACCGAGGACATGGCAGGGCGTAAATTTAGCCCCACCATAAACATCAGCAAAATGAATCGGCAAGCGTGGCGTGAGATCATGAAGCGGCGCTTATTTTAAGTAGGGGCGAAGGTCGCCTCGCACCGCATCTAGCAAGGTGATGAAGTGATAATCTTGCGTGGTATCCAAGCAATCAACACGTGCCTGGGTACGCATGCCTTTATTGATATCAAGCTTGTCGTAAATTTCCAGCGTTAGCTTGCGTGCCGGTTTATCACCTGGCGCGATGATGCCATCTTCTAGGGTAAAAGTTTCCAATAGTGTGACTCGAACGCGGGTGCTGTTGCCTTCGCTTAGTACGCGCCGTACAAATAACCAACCTTCACAGGGGAGTGAGGCGTTATCGCGTTCGCGTAAAAACAGAGTGCGATAACAGGCACCTTCGTTTGAGGCTTTTTCAGCCATGCTGCGATAGGCCTGCAAGACCTGATTAGCTGAGGCGCGGGCGTCCTCTAGGCGCTGAGAAATACCTTGATGCTCGCGGCTGAGTTGCTCCTGACGCTGAAAAGTCAGCCATTGACGATAATCTGCCATGAGTTGTGAAGACGCCATAATCACTCCATGAATTAATTCAGCAAAAACGCCGGAATAAGCGAGGCGCTACCTTCGCATATTCCGGGCGTTCGGGCTACCGGCGAGTGCGACGGCGGCGCTCGCCACCAGCATTGGCAGCTTGGCCGCCAGGCTTGCGGTTAGCCCTTGGCTGGCGCTGACCGCGGCGGCCATTCTCGATCGGTTCTGGCTTGGCATTGGGGTCTGGCTCAAAGCCTGGCTCAATATGTTTCGGCAGCGTTTGATTAATCAGGCGCTCAATGTTTTTGAGTAGGCCGTGTTCATCGACACACACCAAAGACACCGCTTCGCCATTGCTACCCGCGCGCCCTGTGCGCCCAATACGGTGGACATAGTCTTCAGCCACGTTGGGCAGATCGAAATTCACCACGTGAGGAAGTTCATTAATATCTAGCCCGCGTGCCGCAATATCGGTGGCTACCAGCACTTGTAGGTCGCCGCTCTTGAAAGCACCCAGCGCCCGAGTACGTGCTCCTTGGCTTTTGTTGCCATGGATCGCCATCGCGGGAATATCCTGCTTGGAGAGCTGTTCAGCGAGCCGGTTAGCGCCATGCTTGGTGCGGGTAAACACCAGCACCTGGAACCAGTTGTGGCGCTGGATCAGATGGGCCAATAGATCGCGTTTTTTGTCGCGATCAACGCGGTAGATGGCCTGCTCAATTTTTTCTGCCGTGGTGTTGCGTGGAGCCACTTCGATGAGGGCAGGGTTATTCAGCAGTTGCTGGGCCAGCGTTTGGATCTCGTTAGAGAAAGTGGCAGAAAACAGCAGGTTTTGGCGCTGTTTCGGCACCAGACGCAATAGCCGTTTGATATCGTGGATAAAGCCCATGTCTAGCATACGGTCGGCTTCATCTAACACCAGAATTTCAATGGCGGAGAGGTCGACATGCCCTTGCTGGTGCAAATCAAGCAAGCGCCCAGGGGTGGCTACTAGAATGTCCAGGCCGGCTCTTAAAGCGTCGACTTGGGGCTGCTGGCCCACGCCACCAAAAATAATGTGTGAACGTAGTGAGAGGTGCTGCCCATAAGCAGCCACGCTTTCCCCCACTTGTGCAGCCAGTTCGCGGGTGGGTGTGAGGACCAGTGCGCGAACCTGGCGTTTGCCAGGGCGTTTGCCATTTGCCAAGCGCTGTAGCATCGGTAGCGTAAAGCCAGCGGTTTTGCCGGTACCGGTTTGTGCGCTGGCAAGAAGGTCGCGACCTTCAAGAACGATGGGGATGGCCTGTTGTTGAATAGGCGTAGGCTGTGTATAGCCCTGCGCAGTTACCGCGCGCAATAAATCGTCATGCAGACCAAGATCAGAAAAACTCATGCGTTCTCCGCAATCGCATAGCAATCGGCGCCACTAGCTCGGCGGCGTTGCTAGGCGTAATGTTCAAAAAGCGAGGATGGTACACCGTCGCGGCAGCGAAGTTTGCCAGATAATACGCTGTGCCGCGACGGGCATTTATACGTCTTGTAACGCCATACCAGGCATAACAAGGGGGTGACAGGGTAGCGCTGACAGTGATGTCATTTATTGGCAAAGAGTGTAGCACGAAAGTCTCACACCAATGCTGTTCCCCTAGCGATTGCAATAAAGGTTTAGAAGTAGCCGCCTTGTCGAACCTGCTGAGCAATTTGTGCAGCAACACTCTCCCAGCTTTCGCCCAACGAACGGACCAGGGCAGGGTAGCCATCCTGTTCAAGAGTGGTTTCTGCAGTGAAGCTTTTGAGTGCGAGCAACTCGCCATCGGTATCTCGAAGCTGCCACTGGCCGCTGGCTACCGCGACACCGTCAAAGCGGCCTTGGAATTGATCCACTTCCATGGACAGGGTGAGCGCCCCAGGGCTGCTACCTTCTGCTCGTACCACTTGCACGCTGGGTAACTGATCTGCCAATTCGGCCCGTAAGGCGCGTTCAAGCTGGCGCCCAATACCCTCCGCCCACTGGTGCTCCCGCGCTTCGTTTAACGTGATGTCGTCTAACTGCATCACAATCCCGTCCACGTCTAAATAGTGGGCTAGTCGAGGTGTGCGCACTTGCAGCGTGGCCTGGGCGTTAGCCGGTGCGTTCACTGCTGGGCTGGCAGGAAGCATATAGCGTGCAGGGGGAGAGACACTGCTAGCGCAGGCGGAAAGCAGCAAGCTCAAACTGATGATCAGCAGTAGTAGCGGTAATCGGCGTAACATGACGTTCAATCCTTCTTAACGGGGAGCACGAGGAATCGGGTCCTGCGTTTCTAAATTGTCGAACAGCAGCGCGCGTGGGTTCTCGTTCAGCGTCCGAGTGAGCGGTTGTAGGTCACGCATCAGCCGATCCAAACGCTCAATGGCGCCGGTAAGCTCTTGATAGGCGGGCGATGAAGGCGAGACCCCTTGAAGGGTGCTGCGCAGCTCTTCCAGCGTGCCGTTGAGGTTGCTCCCGATGGCTTGCGTTTCTGGATCATTGAGCAACTGATTGATAGACGCGCTGACTGCACGCACTTCGTTCAGTACACTTTCAGAAGCTTGCAGGTTGCGGTCCAGCCCGGCTATCAAAGGTTCTACTTCCAAGGCGTTTAGTTTTTCAAGCAGGCTAGTCACCTGAGCCTGAATCTGTGCAAAACCGCCCGCTACCGTCGGGAATACGGTCCGCTCGGAGAAAACTTCCGCGACGTATTCGTCGGTAAGGTCACGCCGGAAGTTAAGGTCCACAAACAGCGCACCCGTTAACAGGTTGCCATTCTTGAGTGATGCCCGAAGGCCTAGGCCGAACATGCGCTTAAAGCGGTTATCCCACTCCTCCAGGTCGATATCGGTGTTTTCGATCCCTAAGCGTTGTGGTTCGATGCGGATGAGCACAGGGATGGCGAAACGAGCCCGCGAATCGGGCTGTGGCGCCGTAAAATTCCAGGGTACTGCTGCCACGGTACCAATTCGGACGCCACGAAACTCGACCGGTGCGCCTCGTGATAGCCCGCGAACCGTGTCATCAACAAGCAATACATACTCTAGATAGCGGTTAAATGTGCCTTCCCGGGCAGTATCTTCATCAGCATAGAGGTTAAAACGTGTATTGGCTTCTACCGGCTTACCCATGGGAAGATCTTCAGGCACACCAAAGGTGACACCGCCACCCAGCAGAGCTTCCAGCGATTCTACGTTGACCCGCACGCCGTCAGCATCCAGGCGGAAGTCCACTCCGCTAGCGGTCCAGAAGCGGGTGCTATCGGTCACGAGCTGGGCGTAGGGTTCTTCGATAAATACTTGGTGGTGCATGGTACGTGTGTCTGCATCGAAGCGAGCGTCTTCTACGCGCCCTACCGTGTAACCTTGATAAGAGACGGGATCCCCAACACGCAGCGAATTGCCCAATTGGCTGACAAGGCTAATTTGTAATCCTGCTTGCCCAGCAGGCGCGACCGGTGGGAGATCGCTTACCTCAAACTCCCGCTTAGGCTCCTCTGATTGCCCAGGCTCAAGCTGTATATAAGCCCCCGAGAGTACCGTGCCCAGGCCGCTGATGCCTTCGCGACCAATGCGCGGCTTGACGACCCAAAAGCGACTGTCTTCGCGGAGCATGGCTTCGGCTTCGGGTTGAATTTGAGCCATCATCACCGCGTGAGACAGGTCATCAGACAAACGAACGCTCTGTACGCGGCCAATCTCAACATTGCGGCTGCGGATCAGCGTACTGCCCGCCTCAATACCTTCTGCGCTGTCCATGGTCAGCGTCACCATGGTGCCCCGGCTTGAGTAGTTATCATAAACCAGCCACAGCCCAATAATGACGGCCACCAAAGGAACTATCCAAATAGGCGATAGCCGAGTTTGTGGCGACGATTTTGCTTTATGTAACTCATTGTTTTCAGCGTTTGAGGTATTCTGAGGTGTTGAATCATTAGCCATCAACAGGTTCCTTGGTGGCCGCTTTACGGCGAAGAGGGCGTGGAGTGTGGGTATCCCAGATTAAACGAGGGTCAAATGTCATGGCAGCCAGCATGGTGAGCACTACGACGGCACCAAAAGCTAGCGCGGCAGGACCTGGTGTAATCGACATTAATGACCCAGCGCGGATGAGGGCGACCAAAATGGCCACGACAAATACGTCAACCATTGACCAGCGTCCAATAAATTCAGTTAATCGATAGAGGCGGGTACGGCTCTGTGCGTTGAGCTCGTTGCTGCGCTTAATCATCAAGCATAGCCATGCGAGTGCCACCAGTTTGCCAACAGGCACAATCACACTGGCGATAAAAATCACCGCAGCCACCGGCCAGGACCCCATTTGAATGAGCTGGACAACGCCGCCAACGATAGTGGAGGGTGCTGAGCTGCCTAAACTGGTAGTGGTCATGATGGGGTAAAGGTTGGCGGGTATATACATGATGCTAGCTGCAAAGAGAAGCGCCCAGGTGCGCTGTAAGCTATGTGGTAGGCGCTTATGCAGTTTTTCATGGCAGCGAACACAGCGTTCTTTTCCATACTGAATGCGATTAATCAATCCGCAGGTAGGGCAGCCAGTGACATGCTGGCTAGCAGCGGTGGTGCCAGTGAGCGTGCCTTCAGGAGCAAGGGGTTCGCCTTCCAATGAGAACCACATCCAGTCAGCGTCAATGGACTGCACCGTCATTAATAACAGTATGGCGAACAAGCAGAATGCCCAAAAGGAGATGCCAAGTTCAATCTGCGCCATGCCAGCAACTTTAATTAAGCTTACCAGTGCGCCGATGATGAATACATCGGCCATCATCCATGGGGTTAGATGTGCCAGGGAGCGGGCAATGTCACGGCTAAAAGGCATAGGGCGAGACTGCAGTAAGCCAAACTGAAGCCAGACGACGCTTACAAGATATACGGCGGGCAGCACGACAATAGTCATCATGACCGCAATAGCTACTATCGGCTGGTGGAAAGCAATCAGCGTGGTGGCGGTCTGCGATAGATCAATGCGGTTGCCAACACCGCTAACGCTGAAACTGACAAAAGGAAAAGATACCGCGACTATTAATGCGACCAATGAGGCTAACGCTAGCGCCATACTGCGCTGAGCAGGATAACGGTGGCGCTTCACTAACACATGCGAGCAGCGAGGGCAGGTGGCTTTTTCACCAGAGTTCAGGGGGGGGGAGCGCAGATACCCAGTCACATTCATGGCACGCACGCAAACGCCTTCGCTGGGTGCGAGTTTCAGGGGGGGAGCAATCAACCTGGGGTGTATTAACCGGCAGCGAAGGCCGTTTCATAAAGGCGTAATGGGGCAACAGCAAACTCTCTGTGCATAATACGGTTAGAACCAATACGATGGTATATCGTGTGTGTCAACCTAGGTAACCTGATAACTACTTGCAAACAGTACTTGACCAAATACCAGAGTTAGACAAGGATGCAGCCGCGATAGTGCCTAACATTATGACATCAAGGAACTGAAATGTTACTTGCCTTTATTGCTGTGGTAGTAGGCTTGGTCCTGCTCATCTGGAGCGCAGAAAAATTTATTGATGGCGCTGCGGCAACTTCGCGGTGGCTGGGGCTGTCGCCGCTGCTGATTGGTATGTTGGTAATCGGTTTTGGTACTTCTGCACCGGAAATGATGGTGTCGGTGCTGGCAGCGATGCAAGGCAACCCAGGCCTGGCGGTGGGGAATGCGTACGGTTCCAACATTGCCAATATTGGTTTGGTTTTGGGCTTTATCGCACTTATCTCTCCGTTAGCTGTTCATTCAGGTGTTATCCGTAAAGAAATGCCCCTGTTGGTAGCGGTGATGCTGCTTACCGGCTATATGCTTTTCGACGGTTGGATTTCCCGTGCTGAAGCTATTGTGCTGCTAGTGGCGCTGGGCATATTTATTGCGATCAGCATTATTCGTTCTCGAGGTCAGGAGGATGATCCGTTGTTGGGTGAAGTGACCGAAAGTCTTGATAGCAACCCGATGTCGCGCGGTAAGGCCATCATGTGGACGCTGATTGGCTTGGTGCTGTTGATTGCCAGTTCGAGGCTGCTGGTATGGGGAGCTGTCGAGATCGCGGTAGCTTTCGGAGTCAGTGATTTAATTATCGGTTTAACCGTAGTCGCCGTAGGTACTTCTTTGCCGGAGCTGGCTTCTTCAATCAGCGCACTGCGGCGTAAAGAGCACGATATGGTGCTGGGCAACGTGGTGGGCTCTAACCTGTTTAATAGTATGGCCGTTGTTGGGCTGGCGGGAGTGATTGCACCTATTGAAGCGGGTCGTGAGGTGCTGGTGCGTGATTGGAGTGTCATGACCTTTATGACGCTTATGATGGTGCTCTTCGCATTTTCTTGGCGTGGTCGCCCACGGCGTATCAACCGCGTTGAAGGCGGTGTTCTCTTCGCCATTTTTATCGCCTACACAGGCTATATGGTCAGCATTGTGGTGATGTCTTAAACGATTGCACCGAAAAATGGTGGTTTGTCTGAGGAGTATGCGTCAATGCGACACAGCTTTTCAGGCAAACTATCGCTGTATAACGGCGGTCGAAACGTTAAACTACAACACATGTAAAGAATAAGCTTAGTGCTTATAACTAAAATGCAGCGCCATTAAGGCTCAACTAAGCTTGTGACACCCATTGATGGGATTTTAATCCAGGTCTTAGGAGCGTGTGATGGAACTCGACCCCCTTGTACTATCGCGAATGCAGTTCGCCTTCGTTGTATCGTTTCATGCGATTTTTCCGGTCTTCACCATCGGGCTGGCGTCTTACATAGCGCTGCTTCATGGGCTGTTCTTCAAGACCAACAACCCCGCTTGGGACCGCCTGGCACTGTTCTGGACCAAGGTGTTTGCCGTGGTTTTCGGAATGGGCGTCGTCTCCGGGATCGTCATGTCTTTCCAGTTTGGCACCAACTGGAGCAACTTCTCCCAGGCGGCCTCCAACTTCCTCGGGCCGGTGCTCAGCTACGAGGTCGTTACTGCTTTCTTCCTTGAGGCGGCATTCCTCGGTGTCCTGCTCTTTGGCCGAGGCAAGGTGCCACAAGGGGTGCACCTGTTTGCTGCCATCATGGTGGCGATCGGTACTTTCATTTCGTCGTTCTGGATTCTTTCTGCCAACAGCTGGATGCATACGCCGGCAGGGGTAGAACTCATCGACTATCGGTTCCACGTGGTTTCCTGGACCGAAGCGATATTCAATCCCTCCTTTCCTTACCGCTTCGCGCACATGGCCATGGCATCCTTTCTGACCGGTGGCTTCGTGGTGGCCGGTGTGAGTGCCTGGTTCCTGCTGCGTGGTCGCGACCCGGAAGCCAACCGTCGAGCGCTTTCCATGTGCCTTTGGTTGCTGCTGTTTCTGGCGCCAGCCCAGGCAGTCGTGGGGGACTTCCATGGTTTGAATACTCTGGAGCATCAGCCGGCTAAAGTGGCGGCCATGGAAGGGCATTGGGAAACCTCTGGCAACGTTCCGTTGCTGCTGTTCGCCATTCCGGACCAGGAAGCGCAAACCAATCGCTTTGAAATCGGCATCCCCAATCTTGCCAGCCTCATCCTGACCCACTCTACGGATGGGGTTATTCAGGGGCTGAATGAATTTGCTCCTGAAGAGCAGCCGCCGGTCTGGATCGTCTTCTGGGCGTTCCGCGTGATGGTGGGGATCGGACTGTTGATGATTGCCACCGCCCTGATAGGACTGTTGCTGCGTCGCAAAGGCAAATTCCATCAGCACACCGGGTTCCTCAAGACGCTGGTGTACATGATCCCCATGCCGTTCGTCGCCGTGCTGGCTGGTTGGATCGTGACCGAGTCAGGACGTGCCCCATGGCTGGTATACGGCATGATGGCCCATGCGGAAGGCGTTACGCCTTCGTTGACCGGCCCCATGGCGCTGTTTACGCTGGTGGGCTACGTGCTGGTGTACGCGGTGGTGTTCTATGCCGGTATCTACTATCTGACCCGCGTGGTGCGTAACGGCATGCTGCCCAATGAAGAGCGTGAAACGGCAGGCGACAATTTCAGACGCCCCATGCGTCCACTGTCGGCCACGGAAACTCCCTTTGATGACGATGTCGACCCGGTGAGGAACTGAGACATGGAAATGTTTGATCTGACGATAATTTGGGCAGGCATCATCGGGTTCGGACTAATGATGTACGTGCTGATGGACGGTTTCGATCTGGGGCTTGGGATTCTGTATCCCTTCGCCCCGGACGAAGACGCCCGGGATGTGATGATGAACTCCGTGGCGCCGGTCTGGGACGGCAACGAGACCTGGCTGGTGCTGGCGGGTGCCGGTTTGCTCGGGGCTTTCCCGCTGGTCTATTCGGTCTTCCTGCCGGCACTCTATATTGGTGTGTTCTTGATGCTGGCGGGGCTTATTTTCCGGGGTGTGGCCTTCGAGTTCCGCTTCAAGTCCCGGCGCAATCGTCGCTGGTGGAACCGCGCCTTCTGCTGGGGCTCCGGCGTGGCCGCTTTCGCTCAAGGGGCGGTGGTCGGTGCTTACATTCAGGGGTTTCATGTCGAAAACTTTGCCTTTGCAGGTGGCGCTTTCGATTGGCTGACGCCATTCTCGGTACTGACCGGCTTCGGCCTGATGGCAGGTTATGCGTTACTGGGAGCCACCTGGCTGATCTTGAAATCCGAGGGCCACATTCAGGAGTGGGCGTACAGGATCACCCCGCTGCTGTTGGCGCTGGTACTGGGCGTCTTCGGTATCATCAGCATCTGGACTCCGTTCGTGAATCCGGTGGTCTGGGAGCGCTGGTTCGGTCATTTGCAGCTGATCTGGGTGTTCCCGGCATTGGCGCTGCTGTCGGCTTTCATGGTGTATCGCTCCGTGAAACGTCGTGACGAGGGCATTCCCTTTGTAGCCACCATCGGCATCTACGTGTTCACTTACCTGGGGCTGATCGTCAGCAAGTGGCCCATCATCGTGCCCCCCAACTACACGCTGTGGGATGCCGCCTCCGCCCCTGAATCTCAGCTGTTCCTGCTGATCGGTGTGCTGTTCGTCATTCCGATCATCCTGACCTACACCGCCTGGACCTACTGGGTCTTCCGCGGCAAGGTGCGCGTCGGCGAAGGGTACCACTGATTCATGGCCCCTCCTGCGGCCCAGTCGAATTTGTTGACGCCGCGCCGTTGGCTGAGCACGCTGGCTCGTCGTGAGCGAGCTCGGCTGGCGCTGGCGGCGTGCTTCGGCGTGCTGTCCGGCGCTCAGACGATCTTGCTGGTGGTCGGGTTGGCGTGGTCGATCGAGCAACTGGTCGTTCATGGCCGCTCACCTGTCACGCTGGTGCCCGTGCTGCTCGGTCTGGTGGTCGCCGTGGCGTTGCGCTCACTGTTTCTTGCCCTGCAAGAGTCGTTGAGTGCAACTGCCAGCTTGCGCATTCGTCAGTACGCTCGGGAGCAGGTCTTGAACAAGGTCGCCGCGCTAGGCCCGGTCTGGATGACGCGGCAGCAGAGCGGGGCCCTGGCGACCCAGTCGGTCGAGCACATCGAAGCCCTCGATGGCTATTTCGCGCGCTTCCTCCCGCAAATGCGCATCGTCCTTTTGCTGCCACTGCTGATTGCCGTCGTGGTGGGCTGGCTCGATTATCTGGTGGCCATCTTCTTGCTGCTCTCTGCGCCATTGATTCCGCTGTTCATGGCGCTGGTCGGCATGGGGGCAGAGCGTCTCAACAAGGAGCAGTTTGCTTCCGTTGCCAGGCTCTCGGCGCATTTCGTCGACCGCGTACGCGGCATGACGACGCTGCAGCTATTTGGTCATACGCGTGCTGCCCAGCAGGACGTCTGGTATGCCACCGACCAGTATCGCCGCCTGAGCATGCGCACTCTCAGGCTGGCATTTCTCTCGTCAGCGGTATTGGAATTTTTTGCCTCGGTGGCCATCGCCGTCGTCGCCATGTACGTGGGGTTTGGTCTGTTGGGCTATATCGATTACGGTCCTTCCCCCTCGCTGACCCTGTTCAGTGGTCTGGCGGTGTTGCTACTGGCTCCGGAGTTCTTCCAGCCCTTGCGAACCCTCTCGCAGCATTATCATGACCGTGCTGCGGCGCTGGGGGCGGCAGAGAGTATCGTGACCATCCTCAATGAGCCTGACGTGGTGCCGACCCGGTTCGACGCCCCCGTTGAACCAGATGCACTGATTGAATTGGTGGATGTCGAGGTGGGCTATGGTCGGCACTCGGCGGTCTTGATGGGCGTCTCGGCCACGATACGTCAGGCAGATGTGGTGGTTATTACCGGAGAGTCAGGCAGTGGCAAATCTTCCTTGCTGGCGCTGATGGCCGGTTTCATGGCGCCTCTGCGTGGCGCTTGCAGAGTCCGCCAGGGCGAGCAAGTGGCGTGGCTGGATCAATCACCCTGCATCATTCAAGGCTCGTTGGCCGATAACCTGCGCCTGGCGGCGCCTGATGCGACACCGGCTGCCATGCAGGAGGCCCTGGAAAACGCAGGCCTGGGTGAATTGTTGGCTGCCTTGCCCCATGGCCTGGAGACGGTGGTAGGGGAGCGCGGGGTCGGCTTGTCAGGAGGTCAGGCGCAGCGCTTGACCCTGGCTAGAGTATTTCTCAGCCAGGCACCGCTGGTGTTGTTGGATGAGCCCACCGCTAGCCTTGATTCGGCGACGGAAAAGAGCGTGATCGACGCACTGCTGGCCTGGTCGGCGGAAGGGCGAACGTTGGTCATGGCAACACATCACCCTGCGGTGATGGCCGTTGCCACTCGCCACTGGGTGTGTCGAGACGGCCAGCTTCACGAGGTGGCGCCATGAAGTTTCTGCACAATGACCTGAGCCCATGGCTGGCGCTCATGTTAAGGCGCAGGCAGCGCTTCCTCGTGGGTGCGCTGCTGGTATGGGTAACATTGCTGGCGGGCCTTGCGCTGCTGGGTTTGTCCGGCTGGTTCATTGCGGCGTGTGCCCTGGCGGGCATTGCGTTGGCTGCCGGGTTGCCGTCATCGCTGGATATTTATGTGCCCGGCGGCGGCATTCGTTTTTTTGCCTTGCTGCGCACTGTCGCTCGATATACTGAGCGGCTCTACAACCACAATACCGTGCTGACGCTGCTGGCGGATTTACGCTATCGCGTCTTTGGTGACTTGACGCGCCTGGATGACGCATCGTTGCGGCGTCGGCGAGTCGGTGAGTGGTTGAGTCGCCTGACGTCGGATATCGATGCCCTGGATAGCCTGTATCTACGCCTGCTGGTGCCGCCAGTAGTGGCCTTGTTGAGTGTCTGGATCGTTGCAGGTTTCATCGCTATTTGGTTGCCGCTGGTGGGAGCCGTCGTGGCCTGTGTATTGACGCTGCTGTGGCTGGTCATCACCCTGGGCTTTGCCAGGCTGGGTTTCACCAACAGCCATCGGCAAGTGGATGATCAGGAGGAGCTTCGGCGGCTGGTGTTGGATCAGGTACAGGCGTCTGCTGAGCTGATGAGCTACCGAACCAGTGACTGGTACCGCAGGAAAATACGAGCTCACGAACAGCAAGCGCTGGATAACCAGCGTCAGTTGGCCGTGAAGTCTGCGCTGGGAAATGCGCTACTGATGGCGGTAACGGGGCTGTTGATCATCGGTGTGCTCTGGCTGGGGAGTCTGGCACTGGCCGAGCAGCGCGTGGTGGGCCCCATCATGGTCATGGCCGTGATTGCCGTGTTTGGTATCAATGAGGTGCTGGCCAGCCTGCCTGCCGCTTTTGTGCGGTTTGGCGCCAGCCACGGGGCGGCCCAGCGGCTGAATGCCCTGCAGGCGACACAAGGGCAAACGCGTGTGGGCTCTCTTCCGGATGACGAGGGTGGCCATGCCCTGCAACTGCGTGAGGTCATGTTCCGTTATCCGGATGCGGCGGGCTGGGCTATATGCCAGGTTTCCCTGACCCTGCCCGCCGGTCAACGTGGTGCCATCATGGGTATTTCGGGTTCGGGCAAATCGACGCTGGCCAATTTGATCATGGGCCGCATCTCTCCCACTGAAGGGGACGTGTGGGTGGCGGAGCATGCACCCTCTGCCGTTACCCTCGAAAGTAGTGCAGCACATATGGGGTACCTGCCCCAGCAAATAGACCTGTTCGATGGATCGCTGGCCGATAACCTGCGGATCGCCAAGCCTGACGCGACAGACGAAGAGCTTTGGCAGGTGCTTGCCCAGGTCGCTCTCTCGGACTGGGCGAAACGCCAGCCTCGTCAGTTGGCGACTCAGGTGGGTGAAAGAGGGCAGCAGCTTTCAGGCGGGCAGGCGCGCAGAGTGGCGTTGGCGAGGCTGTTCTTACGCTCACCCTCGGTGGTATTGCTGGATGAGCCCTTCGCGGGAGTGGATGCGGCAACGGCCCGGCACGTAGCGGCCTCGCTGGACGCCTGGTTGGTAGGCCGTACGGCGATTTTCTTTGTTCATCAAGTGGATGATGCGGCCCTGGTGCCGGGGTTGGCTCATCAATGGCGGCTTGATGGTGGTAAGTTAATTCACGATACTTCATTTTGATATTCACCGAATCGGCAAGTAGACGGCGACCATGAGCGACTTTTTACGACACCTTCCCAAGGCTGAGCTTCACTTGCATATCGAAGGTTCTCTCGAGCCGGAACTGATGTTCCAACTGGCGGACCGTAATGGCATCGAACTCCCCTATGCCACGGTCGAAGAGGCCAAGGCAGCTTACGATTTCAAAGACCTGCAAGAGTTTCTGAATCTTTATTACCAGGGCATGAACGTCTTACGCAGCGAACAGGACTTCTATGACCTGGCCATGGATTATTTCAAGCGTGCCCGTTCGGAAGGCGTGCTGCATATCGATATGCACTTCGACCCTCAGGCGCATCTGCAGCGTGGGGTACCTTTGGAGGTGGTCATGGCGGGACTGCTCAGGGCCAAACAGGAGGCCGAGAGCCAGCTGGACCTTTCAGTGGGTATGATCATGGCCTTCCTGAGAGATCGTCCAGCCGACGAGGCACTGCACGTTCTCGAGCAGGCGGCACCCTACTGGAAAATGCTGGATGCCATTGGCCTGGACAGCGCCGAGCGTGACAACCCGCCCGAGAAGTTTCAGGCCCTGTTTGCGCGCGCCAAGGAGCTTGGGCTGGTGCGTGTGGCTCATGCGGGCGAGGAGGGGCCTGCCGCTTACATTACGCAAGCCCTGGACCTGTTGGACGTTCAGCGCATCGACCACGGTGTGCGCTGTCTCGAAAGCGAAGACGTCGTGCAGCGTCTCAAGGAGTCCCAGACGGTACTGACCGTGTGCCCGCTCTCCAATGTCAGCCTGAAAGTGGTCGATCAATTGGATCAGCATCCGCTACCGGCGTTGTTGGAAGCGGGGCTGAAGGTCACCATCAGCTCTGACGATCCTGCCTATTTTGGTGGTGGGCTGCTCGAAAATCATATCGCCTGTGCCGATGCCTTTGGCTGGGGAGAAGATACCTTCAAATGGCTGAATCGCAATGCCATGGAAGAAGCCTTCGTCAGCGACGCGCGGCGCGCTGAACTGTTGAAGCGCCTGGAAGCAGCCTGATACAGCCTGCCGCCGCTCCTATGGGCGGCGGCATAGTGCATCAGGGTAGAGCGGGCACCTCGAAATCGGGCATTTCACCTGTCAGGGAGTGCAGAAATGCCGTGATGTTATCAATGGTGGGTTCGTCAAACTCACGTCCCAGCATTTCCTGGCCCATAATGGCCACGGCTTCTTCGAGCGTTTCGGTGGCACCATTGTTCATGTACGGGTAAGTGACGCCGACATTACGCAAGGTGGGGGTGCGGAAGCGGTACTTGTCTCTTTCTTCGCCGGTCACCACGTAGCGACCCAAATCTGTCGACCCCGGCACCTGAATGGCATGAAACTGACTGTCGGTAAAGTTGGCGCCGCGATGGCAGGCAATGCAGCCATTATCAACAAAAGCTACCATGCCGTTTTTCGCTTGTTCGCTAATCGCGTCCATGTCCCCTCTTAAATAGCGATCAAAGGGCGCATCCGGGGTGTTGAGCGTTCGCTGGAAAGCGGCTAATGCTTGTCCTAAATTATCAGCGTTGATCGGGTCTTCTTGATCAGGGTATGCGGCTGAAAATTTATCTTGGTACCGTTCAAATTCAGCTAGGCGCTCCAAAGCATGCTCTAGCTGCATCGCCATCTCAACGTCTGCTTGGATGGGTCCTAATGCTTGTGCTTCAAGGTCGGGTTCTCTACCGTCCCAAAACTGTGCATCTAAAAATCCACTGTTGAGTACAGTGGGCGTATTGCGCTCGCCAACTTGGCCGTTATGGCCAACGGCGCGAGGTATGCGGTCTGACCATCCCAACGCAGGGTTATGACAGGTGGCACAGCTAATAACCCCGCTAGAGGAAATGCGCGGTTCAAAGAACAGCATATTACCCAGCTCAACTTTTTCCTCTGTCTGGGAGTTAGTGGCAGGTAATGGTGGTAGGTGTGGTAAAGGCTCAAACCTCTGGCGATACTCATCTAGGCCATCGCTTGCCTGCGCTGCGCTAGCAGAAAGCAATAGAGTGGCGCCGAGCGCTGAAATCACTTCATATTTGTTACGCATAGTTCCCTCTCTCATCTGGCTCTTTTTTAACGACACGCCGACAATTAGCGGTGGTGTGACGTGAGTATTAGCTTAAAAAAGGGCCGATTCTGGAAGGTTGCGCTGGGTCAAATGTTAAGTCTTTATGTGAGGCTTTCTCGGTCAGAGTACTAATGCGAAAAAAGTGTTGACGCGCTGATTTAAATGCGTAAAATACGCCCATATCGAACGGCAACGCCCTTCGAAAAGCTCTTTAACAATTTGATCAGGTAATTCATGTGGGCGCTTGCCGATGAGGGTGATAAATCACCAATTATCAAGGCAAGCGCACAAGAAAGATGTTCACATCTTTCAAATTCGTTTGAACCTTGAGCCAAGTTTGATCCGCTTTTGTTGCCTTCGGGCAGCGAGTAAGGATCGCATTGATCTTAAACTGAAGAGTTTGATCATGGCTCAGATTGAACGCTGGCGGCAGGCCTAACACATGCAAGTCGAGCGGTAACAGATCCAGCTTGCTGGATGCTGACGAGCGGCGGACGGGTGAGTAATGCATAGGAATCTGCCCGATAGTGGGGGATAACCTGGGGAAACCCAGGCTAATACCGCATACGTCCTACGGGAGAAAGGGGGCTCCGGCTCCCGCTATGGGATGAGCCTATGTCGGATTAGCTAGTTGGTGAGGTAACGGCTCACCAAGGC
>NZ_FODB01000026.1 GCF_900110265.1 Vreelandella aquamarina
CGCCCGTTGGAAGCGCTGGATCAATGGATGCGACGCCGACTACGTTGCGTGATCTGGCGGCAATGGAAGCGCCCACAAACCCGGCGCCGGAAACTCCTGGCACTGGGTCTGGACGAGCAACGTGCCTGGAAGTCAGCGGGAAATGGTCGAGGCCCTTGGTGGAACGCCGGAGCGTCGCACATGAATCAGGCCCTGCCACGGAAGTGGTTCGACCGTCTGGGTCTGATCTCGGTACTCGATACGGTAAGATGGCTTAGTCGTTCTTCATGAACCGCCGTGGTACGGAACCGTATGCCCGGTGGTGTGGGAGGGCGCCGGGGGTGACCCCGGCCCCTACCCGATTTAAAGTACTTTAAAACAGACCTTTAAAATAGCCCGTTATCCAGTCCAGCGGCCATGATCATGCCCAGCTCTTCGGCTTGGCGGGTGAAGGCCTCCTGCCACTCGCCGCGAAAAATAAGCGGGTCCTGTACCCAGCGCCAACGTAGCCCGGTGATGATGCTTTCCACCGCCCGTTGGGTGCCCGTGCCGTCATGGCCCGCGCGAATATAGAGCGCGCAGGGCAGGCCCTGCTTCTCTTCTAGTACGCTGTAGTAGCTGCGGTCAAAAAAGTCTTTCAGCGCGCCGCTCATGTACCCAAGGTTTTCGGTGGTGCCCAGCACAATGCCATCGCAGGCGAGAATATCCGCTGGGCCCGCCTCGAAAGGCGTTTTGACAATGCACTCCACCGCCTCGATGTCCTCGTGTTCAGCGCCATGGTGTACGGCACGGCACAATGCCTGGGTATTGACGGAGGGCGAGTGAGCGACGATTAATAAGCGTTTCATGAGGATGTCTTCAGGCAATTGGCGGTGTGTTCAAGAGGTGCCACACTGACAGCACTTAATGACACAGCCTAGAGGTCTTAGGGCAAACCAATCAAACGCTTTAAAACCGCGTATGGGATAGGGTGTTCCGTGTTGAACGATCAAAAAGGGAATCGCGTCATGCGTCAGCAGGCCAAAATGATAGGGATCGCCAGTCTTTGTTCATTAACGCTGTTGTTGGCAGGGTGTGCGGGTCAACCAAGTGCCCCAGCCCGTAACGACAGCCGTTCAGCTCCTGCCGCGAGCAGTGAAGAGATAGTTCCTGCTGCAGCCGCATCGAGCTATCAACCCGTCAGAATGGCACAGGCGGAAGATTGGGCACCCCCGCTGCAGGCGAGCCCGGAAGAGGACGCCGCTTACTATGTGAGCCGGTTATCCGACCGCCGTTTTGTCAGCCAGTATGGTGGGCCCGATAACCCAAGACCCTGGTATATCGCAGCCGAGCGTCTGGGCGAAATAGGTATGCCTGCCGTTCCGCTGCTGTTTGCCCGCCTCAATACCGAGGACCAGTACGAACTTATGCTGGTGCTCTACGCATTGCAGTTAGCCACACAAGACCCGCTCGTGACCTTCCAAACCGGCGGCGAAGCCGTTCAACTGCCGACGGTACTGGACCCAAGCGCCAATGGGGAAAATCGGCGCATTGCTCAGCAGTGGTGGGAGCGCTATGCGACACAGTTGGAGTTGCGCTAACACATTCGCTACATTGACCCTTGCCCCTTATTTCGCTGATTAGGAGAGCTCTATGGCATTTGCACTATCTAGCATGCAAGTCACCAGCACGGCCTTTGGTAACCATCAAGCGATTCCTGCCAAGCACACGGGTGAGGGCGACGATGTTTCCCCTGCGCTCGCTTGGCAAGGGGCTCCGGAAGGCACCAAAGGGTTTGCGGTGATCTGCCACGACCCTGATGCCCCGCTGGTGAAAGAGGGCAGCTACGGGTTTGTGCACTGGGTGCTTTACAACCTGCCGGGGGATATCACCTCGCTGGATGAAAACACCACGCTAGGCACGTTGGGTATGGCTGATTTTGGTAAACCTGGCTACGGCGGGCCCATGCCCCCAGAAGGCCACGGCAGCCACCTTTACTATTTCTGGGTGCTGGCGCTGGATGAACAAACAATGCTGCCGGAAGGACTTACGTTGCCTGAACTATTGAGCGCCGTTGAGCCTCACTTGTTAGGCATGAACCGTCTCGTCGGCACCTACGAGCGCGCCTGATTTACCTCCCCAGGCTGGAGCATTCCGCTGAAGCCGTGTAGGCTCCGTCGCTTGCTAATGTTTGTGTGATTGTCTGCTGCGATGGAGCCTTTGATGAGTGATATGCCCAACTGTCCTGCTTGCGCCTCTGAGTTTACCTATGACGATGGCATTCAATACGTTTGCCCAGAGTGTGGTAATGAATGGTCTAAGGACGGCGAATCAAGCGAAGTGGAGGCGGGCTCAGGCATCCGTGACGCAAACGGCAATATGCTGGCTGATGGTGACACCGTCACTGTAATTAAAGATCTCAAAGTGAAAGGCAGCTCCTCCGTTGTGAAAGTGGGTACCAAAGTGAAGAATATTCGCTTAGTAGACGGTGACCATGATATCGACTGCAAAGTCGATGGGATTGGCCCCATGAAGCTGAAGTCCATCTTTGTCAAAAAAGCTTAGCATCGAGCTAAGATCATCCTAGTTCCCTCTCCAAGCCTGCGATGAATCTCGTGGGCTTTATTTTTCGAGCTGTCATAGCTTCTCTAAATGATAATGATTGGCTTTTTTGATGTTATCAGCCGCGAACGTGCTAAGAAGTCGCGCTATTTGATAAGGATTTTGCAGAAGGGCTTCACATCAAATTTATACAGTACTAAAATGGTACTCAATTAACGGGTAAGCCAACGGCTCGCCCTAACGTGATGGAAAACGGGAGTGACTATGCTCAAGCTTTCTCGGCTGACAGATTATGCCGCTGTGGTGATGGCACAAATTGCCCGTCATCCCCAGGCGTCGCATGCGGCGGCTGACTTAGCAGAAGCGGTTCAATTGCCCCATCCCACGGTGAGCAAAACCCTTAAGATGCTGGTGAAAGCAGGGCTTTTGGAGTCGCAGCGCGGTGCCCAAGGCGGTTACCGCTTAGCGCGTCCCGCCTCGAAAATTACTGCCGCCGACATTATCAGTGCGATTGAAGGGCCGGTCGCCATGACCGAGTGCAGCCAAGCGGAAGGCGGCTGTGAACTGGTCGCCACTTGTGGCGTAGCAGATAACTGGCAGCGGGTATCGTTGGCTATTCGCACGCTGCTTGAAAGCGTGACGCTTGCTCACTTGGCGGACACCGCGCCCATCAAGCTACCCGTACAGTTACCGATTCAAAGTATCAGCCTATCGGCGGCATCGGCTTAAACCGTTAGGCAATTTAACCCTATTCACGGCGAGCTAACCTCGCCACCCAACTGCCCGGAGGGTATCACCATGGCAAGCGAAGAAATGGAACAGTTGGTTCGTCGCGAGTACAAAGATGGCTTTGTAACCGATATTGAAAGCGACACACTGCCACCTGGCCTGGATGAAAACACCATCGCCTTCATCTCCAAGAAGAAAGGCGAGCCGGAGTGGATGCTGGAGTGGCGCCTGGACGCTTACCGTCAGTGGTTGAAGATGGAAGAGCCGTCCTGGGCACACCTGAACTATCCGCCCATCGATTACCAAGAGATCTCCTATTTTAGTGCGCCCAAGCGCCCAGAAGATCGTCCCCAAAGCCTCGACGAGGTAGACCCTAAACTGCTGGAAACCTACGAGAAACTGGGTATTCCGCTGCACGAGCGTGCCGCCCTGGCAGGGGTTGCCGTCGATGCGGTCTTCGACTCCGTCTCGGTTGCGACGACCTTCAAAAAAGAGCTGGCGGAAGCGGGCGTGATTTTCTGCTCCATTTCCGAAGCGATTCGTGACTACCCGGATTTGATCAAGCAGTACCTGGGGACGGTAGTGCCCGTGGCTGATAACTATTTTGCTGCGCTAAACTCCGCCGTGTTCACTGATGGCTCGTTCGTGTTCGTGCCAAAAGGCGTGAAGTGCCCGATGGAGCTGTCTACCTACTTCCGTATCAACGCGGCCAATACGGGCCAGTTCGAGCGCACGCTGATCATCTGCGAGGATCGTGCCGAGGTCTCCTACCTGGAAGGCTGCACCGCACCCATGCGCGATGAAAACCAGTTGCACGCTGCCGTGGTCGAACTGGTTGCATTGGACGATGCCTACATCAAGTACTCCACCGTTCAGAACTGGTACCCCGGTGATGAAGAGGGTAAGGGCGGCATCTATAACTTCGTGACCAAGCGCGGAGACTGCCGTGGTGAGCGTTCCCGCATCAGCTGGACGCAGGTAGAAACTGGCTCTGCAATTACCTGGAAATACCCCTCTTGCGTGCTGCGCGGTAAAGACAGCATCGGTGAGTTCTACTCTGTTGCAGTAACGAACGGTCGCCAGCAAGCGGATACCGGCACCAAGATGATTCATATTGGTGAAGGTACACGCTCCTATATCGTTGCCAAAGGTATTTCAGCGGGTAAGAGCGACCAGTCCTACCGTGGCTTGGTCAAAATTGGGCCGCGTGCCAAGGGCGCGCGTAACTTTACCCAGTGCGATTCGCTGCTGATTGGCGACAAGTGTGGTGCCCACACGTTCCCCTATCAGGAAATTGGCAACAGCACCGCGACCATTGAGCACGAAGCCACCACCTCTAAAATCGGTGAAGATCAGCTCTTCTACTGCCAGAGCCGCGGTATCTCAGAAGAAGATGCGGTCAGCATGATTGTGAATGGCTTCTGTAAAGATGTTTTCCAAGAGTTGCCGATGGAGTTCGCGGTGGAAGCGGAAGCACTGCTCAATGTCACTCTGGAAGGCGCGGTGGGCTAACCGCTCCGGCACCCAACTTATTTTTAGGGCGTCGCACTCGCGACCCGCAAGTATTTAAAAGGCGATCACTATGTTGCAAGTTAACGATTTACACGTCACCGTCGAAGGCAAAGAGATTCTGAAAGGCCTGACGCTCACCATTAATGCCGGTGAAGTGCACGCCATCATGGGCCCCAACGGCGCGGGTAAATCCACGTTGTCAGCGGTTATTGCTGGTAAAGATGGCTACGAAGTGACCCAAGGCAGCATCACGTTTGAAGGCAAGGACGTGCTGGAAATGGAAATCGAAGAGCGCGCCCAAGCGGGCCTGCTGCTAGGTTTCCAGTATCCGGTGGAAATCCCAGGGGTAAAAAACATTTACCTGCTGAAGTCTGCGCTTAACGCTCAGCGCGCTGCGCGCGGTGAAGGCGAAATGCCCGCGCCGGAATTCATGAAGCTGGTCAAAGAGAAGCTCGGCTTTATGAAAATGGATGCTAGCTTCCTGCAGCGTGCAGTGAACGAAGGCTTCTCCGGCGGCGAGAAAAAGCGTAACGAAATCCTGCAGATGTTGGTACTACAGCCGAAGCTGGCCATGCTGGATGAAATCGACTCTGGCCTCGATATCGACGCCATGAAAGTCGTCGCGGACGGTGTGAACAGCCTGCGTGCCGAAGAGCGCGCCATTCTGTTGGTCACCCACTACCAGCGCCTGCTGGACTACATTGTGCCGGACAAGGTCCACGTTCTGGTCGATGGCCGTATTGTCAAAACTGGCGATGCCGAGCTTGCCAAAGAGCTAGAGGCCAACGGTTACGAAGGCATTGAGGAGTCCGTGGCATGAGCGATACCCAAACCTTTCTGGACACGCTAGCGGCGCGCAGTCAGCAGCGCGCTGGAGAGCCTACCTGGATCGCCGCTCGCCGCCAGGCGGGCGCGGCTCGCTTCGAAGCAATGGGCTTCCCGACCCGCCGCGATGAAGAGTGGAAATACACCGATGTTCGCGCCATCGCCCAGGGCAACTTTGCCTTGGCAGAGAACGCCGAGTTCTCTCAGGCCCAGGCGGCTGCCCTCACGCTGCCCCTGGATGCTTACCGGCTGACGTTCGTGGACGGTGTGTTTTCGGCAGCGCTATCGGACCTCGATGCGCTTCCCGACAGCGTGCAGGTGATGCCGCTCTCTAAGGCACTGGCCGAGAACCATGAAGCCGTGGGCGGCCCGCTGGGGCGTTTAACCGGGGTCGATTTCTCCACGTTCGCCGCTTTAAATACCGCCTTTATGGAAGAGGGCGCAGTGGTGCGCATCGCGCCGGGCACCGTCGTCGAAAAGCCCATTTTGCTGCAGTTCCTGTCTCGTGCGGGGACGCCGGTGATGAGCCATCCGCGCATTTTGGTCGAAGCCGCTGGGCGTAGCGAAGCTACCCTCATTGAGCACTACGTGGGTGAGGCGGATGCCGCCAACTTTACCAACGTCGTGGCAGAGCTAATGCTGGACCGTGGGGCAATTTTGAACCACTACAAGCTCCAGGAAGCACCCATTGGTGACCTGCACGTAGCGAGCATTCACGTCGAGCAGAACCGCGACAGCCGCTACACCTCGTACAACCTGAATTTGGGTGGCGCGCTGGTGCGCAACGACCTGGTCAGTGACTTGAACGGTCAGGGCGCTGAAACGAACTTCTACGGCCTGTTCTTTGGCCAGGGTCGCCAGCACGTGGATAACCACACTAAGGTGAACCACAACGCGCCACTGACGTTCTCGAACGAGAACTACAAAGGCATTCTGGATGATCGCGCTCACGGTGTCTTCAATGGCAAAGTGTACGTGAAGCGCGATAGTCAGAAGATTGAAGGCTTCCAGAGCAACCAGAACCTGCTGCTGTCAGATCGCGCGCAAATCGACGCAAAACCCGAGCTCGAAATCTACGCCGACGACGTGAAGTGCTCCCACGGCACCACCACCGGTCAGTTGGACGAGGATGCGATCTACGCACTGCGTACCCGGGGTATCGACGAAGCCACGGCACGTGGCCTGTTAACCCTCGCCTTCGCTGGTGAAGTACTTGAGCAAGTGGCGCTTGATGCTATTGCCGAGCGCGTTGAGCTGGCGGTAGCCGGTAAACTGCCTGAGCGTTTCAATCTCGCCGGACTGGTTGAAGCGGCGGCTGCGCTCAACGATTAATCAAGGAGTCATCAATGCCCCATAGCGTGATTGAGAAGCCTACCGAGCGCAGCGTTGCGGCCTATGACGTTGAAGCGCTACGCCGCGACTTCCCGATTTTGAATCGTGAGGTTCACGGCAAGCCGCTGGTGTATTTGGATAATGCCGCCACCAGCCAAACGCCGCAGCAGGTGATTGACGTGTTTAGCGATTACTACGCGCGCTACAACGCCAATATTCACCGCGGCTTGCATACGCTCGCCGATGAAGCGACGGCAGCCTTTGAAGCCACGCGTCATCGTGTTAAAGCGTTTCTCAATGCCGAAGATGCCCGCCAAATCATCTTCACGCGGGGCACCACTGAAGCGATCAATTTAGTGGCCCAAAGCTGGGGCCGCAGCCAGCTAAATGCCGGAGACGAAGTGCTGATCTCGATGTTGGAGCACCACTCCAACATCGTTCCCTGGCAACTGCTGGCGGCGGAGCGCGGCTTCACGATCAAGGTCATCCCAGTGGACGCGCACGGGGCGCTCGATATGCAGGCGTATCGTGAACTCTTGAGTGAGCGCACGAAACTGGTGGCGGTGAATCACGTCTCTAACGCACTGGGTACGATCAACCCCGTGAAAGAGATGGCAGCGCTGGCGCATCAGCATGGCGCGCTCATCTTGGTGGATGGCGCCCAAGCGACGCCGCATCAGCAGGTGGACGTTCAATCTATCGATGCGGATTTCTATGCGTTTTCAGGCCATAAAGTGTACGGCCCAACGGGTGTTGGCGTGCTATATGGCAAGCAGGCGTTGCTAGAGGCCATGCCGCCTTGGCAGGGTGGCGGTGAAATGATCAAAACCGTTTCCTTTGATGCAGGTACCACCTTTGCGGATATTCCGCATAAATTTGAAGCGGGTACCCCCGCCATTGCCGAAGTGATTGCGCTTGGCCGTGCGCTTGAGTGGATGGAGGGCGTTGGCGTTGAGGCGATTGGTGCGTGGGAAGCCGTGCTGCTCAACCATGCAACCCAGGCGGTGAGTGGCATTGAGGGCCTACGGATATTAGGTACTGCGCCGCATAAAGCGGGCGTGCTCTCCTTCGTTGTTGAAGGTGCTCACTCGCAGGATATTGGCCTGCTGATTGACCAGCTGGGTGTAGCAATTCGTACCGGGCACCACTGCGCCCAGCCGCTGCTGCATCACTTTGGCGTTGAGGCGACCTGTCGTGCATCGTTTGCTGCGTACAATACCCTTGATGAAGTAGACACGTTTGTGGCAGCGCTCAACCGTGTGATTGGAATGGTACGCTAAGGACATCTATGGATATCGAGCAAATTGCGAGTCTTGAGCGCGGTCAAAAACTCCCGCTCCAGCGGGATGTAGAGGCTATCGCGATTCCGTTCGGCAAAACGGATACGCTGGCGGAAGACAGTATTGTCAGCGTAATGCAAGCCAAAGGTAGCTCGGTGAGTGTTGGTTTTGAAGGCCGCTTGTATCTCATTGAAGGGCGTAACCTTGATGCGCTGGGGCTTGAGTCGCTGCCACGTCCGACACTGCCAGAAAGTGCTACTGATGAAGAGATTGAGCAGTTTGTCTGGGATCAGCTGCGCACCTGCTTTGACCCGGAAATTCCGGTGAATATTGTTGATCTAGGGCTGGTGTACGGCTGTCGGATCGAGCGCTTGATTAGTGGCGAGCGGATAGTCACTATCCGTATGACGCTGACCGCGCCTGGCTGCGGCATGGGCGATGTCATCGCTGCCGATGCGCGCAACAAGATTCTGGGAGCGCCGCAGATCAGCAAGGTGCATACCGAAATTGTCTTTAGCCCACCCTGGAGTCGTGACATGATGAGCGATGAAGCCAAGCTTGAGCTCGGCATGTTCTAACCCCTGCTGGGGAGCTGGATGCACAGCCTGTTATTACGTTGGATAAAGCGTTTTCTAATGTCGCTAGGAGCCTTGCTGCTACTGGCGACATTGCTATTTATAGCCGGTAATTTATGGGTGCTTGCAAGTACCGCACGCTATATCGACGGTCATTTAGAGCAGTGCCAACCCACAGACGTGGCGATTGTCTTTGGCACCTCTCACTGGACTCGTAGTGGGCTACGTAACCCGCATTTTCATGCCCGCATGCGAACGTCTGCACGCCTTATCGCTGACCAGCGTGTTCAGCATCTGCTCATCTCTGGCGATAATCGCACCCAAGCCTATAATGAGCCGCGTGCCATGTGGCGCGATCTGTATCGCCGAGGGGTGTCTGCGGAGCAACTGACAATGGATTTCGCTGGCTTCAGCACCTATGACACGATGGTGCGGGCGCGGGATGTGTTTCAGCTTAAAGAGGCGCTGCTGGTTACCCAGAGTTGGCACTTGCCTCGGGCTATTTTTATCGGGCGTGCGCTGGGAATGGAAGTGACGGGCTGTATTGCTGAGGAGCAGTCAGCGGCAGATGAGTGGCGGTTAAAAATGCGTGAATGGGTAGCGCGAATTGCTACTCTGGGAGATCTCTACTTATGGCAGAGGGAGCCCTACTTTCTCGGCCCCGCAGAGCCTATCGAGCTTCATCGCCAGGAGGGCGGCGATAAAAGTAGAGAAGAGAGTAGCGAAAACACGCCTGAGGCGACCGTCAATATCAACGCCGCTCTATTTTTTCAGCAGTCACTGCAGGCATATACAGTCCCTGAGCATTAAAGCCGAGTTAACGCCGCAAAGTTAGCGGCGAGTATTACGTTTTTGCAGGTTGTATAGCTCGCGAATCAGCTTACGGCATCCCCGCATGCACTCATCCACTACCGGTTCGATCGGGTCGGGTAGGGGGTGGGTAAACAAGGTTGAGAGGGCCTGCATCAGTACACGCTCTTGTTCTAACAGCTCATTGATCAAGACTTGGCTATCGTTGCCAACGAAGCTCTTTAAACGGCTCCAGAGCCATAAGAAGTCATCACGCTCAACGTCAGCATCCCGAGGCAGCATTTTTAAGTGCGCGCGGGCAAGTTCCTGCAGCTTACGCATCTGCTTGAGTCGCTCAGTATAGTGCGGCTTCAGTGCATCGCGCAGCGAGGGGCGCAGGCGTTCGATATTATCCTGGAAATAATCAATGCTATCGGCCAGCGCTTCCAGCACGCTGTCCATCGCCACTTGGCGATTGTCGAGAAACATGAGCGTCTACCTCCTTCGGTGACGCAGATTGTGGGGGGGGCGGCGTTGATTTGCCACCCCTAATAGGGATTATTTTTGCAATTGACCGTTAGCCTTTAGGCTTGGGTGGTGCTTTGCGAGCAGGCACTGCATTCTTTTCGATATGCTCGATGATCATGCCGGCAATATCTTTACCGGTAGCGCTCTCGATGCCCTGCAAACCTGGTGAAGAGTTGACCTCCATAATCACCGGGCCGTGGTTAGAGCGAAGCAAATCCACGCCCGCGACGCGCAGTCCCATCGCCTTGGCTGCACGAATCGCGGTGGAACGCTCTTCCGGGGTGATGCGGATCACACTAGCAGTGCCGCCACGGTGAAGATTGGAGCGGAACTCGCCGTCGGCGGCCTGACGTTTCATGGATGCCACGACCTTATCGCCAATCACGAAGCAGCGGATATCCGCACCGCGTGCTTCTTTGATGTATTCCTGAACCATGATGTTGGCTTTCATGCCCATAAAGGCCTGAATGACGGATTCAGCGGCCTGGTTGGTTTCAGCCAATACCACACCAATACCCTGGGTGCCTTCCAGCAGTTTAATCACCAGGGGCGCGCCTTTCACCATGGTGATTAGGTCGGGAATATCATCTGGTGAGTGGGCGAAGCCGGTAATCGGCAGGCCTAATCCCTTACGCGACAGCAGCTGCAGCGAGCGCAGCTTATCCCGGGAGCGGGTAATCGCGACCGAATCGTTAATCACGTAGGTGCCCATCATTTCAAACTGGCGCAGTACCGCACAGCCGTAGAAAGTCACCGAGGCGCCAATACGCGGAATCACCGCATCAAACGGCTCAATCTCTGCGCCTTTATAGTGAATAGAAGGGTGGTGCGAGGCGATGCTCATGTAGCAGCGCAGGGTATCGACCACTCGGGCGGTATGGCCGCGCTGTTCGGCGGCTTCCACCAGTCGGCGCGTAGAGTAAAGGTTACGGTTACGGGAAAGCAGGGCAATATGCATGCAGGGCTCCGGGCCAAAAAGGGTCGTCGTTTAAATGTGTTTAAGGCTCGCCGTGCAAAAATGCAGCGCCGGGGGCCACCAGTAGGCGGCGCATAGCGCGCCTGCCCAGCAGCATCGCGTGGCGCATATTGCTACGGTCGGTCAAAGTAAGTTCAACCGGAAAGTTCAGTTCGCCCAGTTGCATTGGGGTACGGATAACATAGCGCCACTCGCTATGGCCGTTCGAGCTGGTGACGCGGCGACGGTCGTGTAAATGCAGGCGATAGCGGTGGGCAGGCGTCTCTGGCCCACCGCTATGGGTAATAAAGCTTACCCATAACTGTCCATCAGCATCTTCATGGCTTTCAATGTCTTCGGCGTGCAACGCCGATGTCCGTGCGCCTGTATCGGCTTTGCAGCAAAGGTGAAGCCCTAGTTCAGGTAACGTCACCATTTCACGGCGGCCGATGACCGCTTTGGCCTGATAGGGTAATTCCTTCACAGCGCACTCCTGACGATATAAGAGAAACAAGACATAGTGATGACGATTCCTGCTAGCCTTTTTGGTTAGGCTGCATGGCCGACAAACGCGATTGGATAGCCGAGCCTGCTGGGGCGTCGCGCAAGGTCAGCATGACGGGCAGACGCAGCCGAGGAATTAAAGCGATATCGCGCACAACGGCCGCAAAGTGGCTGCGCTCATCCTCTGCTAAACGTTGTAAGAATAATGGTAAACGCTCGGCATCTTCCAGTAATGGCCAACCGCGCCCGGCGATGGCGGCCATCAGGTCGGGGCCGCAGGCCGCGCTATCGTTTAGTAGGTTGGTATACCAGTCGCCTGCAAAAGCCGGCGCTGAGCTACCCACGCTACGTACGCAGGCGCAGAGCGTTTCTAAATCGCCGCTGCTGGCCGCCTGCTCGCCTCGTGTCCGCAACGCATCAATGAGCGCTTCAGACAGTGGCTGATGCTCAAGGCAGTAGCAGAGCGAATGAATAACGCTCACCGGCAGTTGAGGAATACGTAGCGCTAGGGCATCTGCCGTTGGTGTGTCCAAACGTACGACATAATCGGCGATGCCTTGTAGTCCCAGGGCTTGCCAATCAATCGTCTGTTGGCCACTTAAATAGGCTTCTACAGGCTCTAGGTGCTGGCTGGCAGGTAGGGCGCTGGCATAGGTGGCCCGGGCATTGAGCATGGCCTGAAAGGTGATATCAGGCGTAAAGGCCGGCGGATTATCCTTCATTAAATGGTCCACGTCTGCTGATTCTGCAGCGTCGAGCACAGTCGGGTCAGAAGCAGCGGCATTGCGACCCAGGGTTTCCAATAGGCGGTTAATAAAGCCATCGCGCTGTGCGGGCGATAGCATGCCTTGCTCATCCAGTGGCAGCGCTAAAAACCAGATAGCAGGCTCTTCCATTGCCCCTAGGCGAAAGACGATCCCCAGGCGTGCTTGCCCTTGCCACGGTTCAGGCCAGGCCTGTTCGGCATTTTCAAACGCGCGCAGGGTTTCCCTGGAGCAGGCAGTCACTCTGCGCCCCATATGGTAAAGCGACACCTCAGCGCCACTGCGTGTAAAAAATTCATCAAGGGTGTTAATTGGCTGCATGACATCCTTCCGCATTTCAAGCCTGCACTCTACCTTGCTGTTCTGCCACTGTCAGCCGCAACCGCTGATTTATCCATGCTTTATCATCTAAGTGGTTAAAAAATGAGCAACTTTGCGTAAGCCGCGTGAGACTAGCGGTGGCGACACCTTTCCATAGTTTATCCACAGCCTCTTGCAGGTTTTCTGTGAATCGGTGAATAACTCCATTGAGCACGCCTTTGAGTGGCAACTTACCCACAGAGTTGGGATAATGAACGCTAAATATGACCAACCCATAAGGTGCTTATGAGCGTCCATCAACAGCTTCAAACCGCGCTTCTTGAGCTTGAAGCCGCCATGAAGGCTGCTAATCTGTGGCGCACGCCCACCCCAGATGCGGCCGCTTTTGCCAGTCAGCAGCCTTTTTGTATTGATACCATGTCGCTGCCCCAGTGGGTGCGCTATGTCTTTGTTGCCCGCTTAAATGCACTTATTGAAGCCGAGGCTGCCATGCCCGCCAAGTGTGAAGTCGCTCCAGCGGTGGCGGCGTATTTAATGCAGGAGAAGGTAAGAGCAAGCGATCAGCTATTGGTAGTGAAAGCGGTGGAGCGTGTCGACAAGCTGGTCACAGAGAATTAACCACGCGAGTAAGGCAGACCAAATCAATGCCCAGAGGCAAGCTCTGGGCATTTTTTACGTGTTAGCGAAGGTGGGAGCTAGAAGCTAGAAGCTAGAAGCGGTAGCTCAAGCCTGCCATGACCACCATGGGGTCAATCTCGACGGTGCCCGCACCTGCGCCATTAATAGAGGCGTCGGTGTCGATGTCTAAGTACCAGGCAGCGGCGTTGAGTGCCCAGTGGTCATCAATGAGTAGATCAACACCAACTTGAGCGGCCGCGCCCCATGAGTCGTCTAGCTCAAGTTCGCCAATGGCGAGGCTCTCATCGGAGAAGCGCGTGTAGTTAATACCCGCACCCACGTAGGGCTGTACTTGAGAGTCGCTACCACCCAGTGGGTAATACTGTAGCGTTAGAGTGGGCGGCAGGAGCTTTGTTGATGCTAGGTTGTCACCGTTGAGTTCAATGTCATGCTCGAAAGGGAGCGCAGCCAGTAGCTCCACGCCCATTTTGTCGTGGAAACGGTAGCCCAGGGTGAAAGCGAAGTCGGTTTTATCCTGAGCATCGACCGCGAAGGCACCACCTGCGAGCGAGCCGTTGTCGCTTTTCGGCGCGATGTTGGCAACGCCAACGCGGGTAAAGAAATCGCCAGCGCCATAGGCAACGGCTTGGCTGCTAACTGCTAAGGTGGCAGCGGCAAGCCCAGTGGCGAGTAGGGTAGGCGGTGATAAATGGCGCATAGCGTCGCTCCTGACCGATAACATGGTGGGTGAGTGGTTTAAAGTTGTCGTAAACCATATAGCCAGTGTATCGAGCCAACGAGGGAGCGTTATTGACCTAGGGCAAAGAGCTGTGAACTGATAGGTTCAGCGCCTAGCAAGGTAAATATCTGAAGGGAGAAGGGGCTAAAGAAGGGGCTAAAAAAAGAGGAGGCTTAACGGGTTAACTGCAACCCGTTAAGCCTTAGGCTAATTAAGCGACGTTACGCTCGTTTAGCGTTCAATATGCTGATACTCGCCAGCATCGGCGGTTATGCTGCTTACTGCCAGGATGGCAATGAAGGAAGCGATAAAGCCCGGGATGATCTCGTAAACGCCAGGGCCACCCATGAAGGAGCCGTTCCAGCCCAGCGCAATCCAGATCATAACCGTGGCAGCACCCACCACCATACCGGCGATAGCACCTGCGCCGTTTGTACGCGACCACATCAGCGACAGAATAATCAGCGGGCCAAAGGCGGCACCAAAACCTGCCCAAGCGTTACTCACCAGCCCCAGCACTTGCGAGTTCGGGTCAGAGGCAATCACGGCTGCGATCAGACCCACTAGCACAACACTGACACGACCTACGGCCACACACTCTTTGTCTGTAGCTTCTTTACGCAGGAACAGGCGATAGAAGTCCTCGGTCAGTGATGAAGATGACACCAGCAGCTGGCTAGAAATAGTACTCATCACAGCAGCAAGCAGGGCCGCGTAGAGGAAGCCGGTGATCAGCGGATGGAACAGCAACTCAGCCAGGATGATAAAGATCGTTTCCGGGTCTTGGACTTCCATCCCATTGCGAACCGCATAGGCGCGACCAAAGATGCCGAGAGAGACCGCACCGATCAGGGAAATAGCCATCCAGCTCATGCCGATGTTGCGGGCAATCGGAACATCTTTCAGTGTACGGATAGCCATAAAGCGCACGATAATATGCGGCTGACCAAAATAGCCCAGGCCCCAGGTAACGGCAGAGAGCCACCCAATGAACGTCAACCCTTCAGTCCACGACAGCAGCGTGGGATCAACTTCATTGAGGGTCTGTGAGGCTTGAGTAAAGCCACCACCGCCTTCGCCAAACAGTACTACTGCTGGCATGATGACCAAAGCCAGCATCATGATGCAGCCTTGCACAAAGTCCGTCATGCTCACGGCCAAAAAGCCGCCAACCACGGTGTAGGCCAGCACCACGCCCAGCGTGATTACCACACCCACCGCGTAGTCGCTCATACCACCGATGTTGATAACGCCAGCAAAGGCGCTCTCAAACAGTTTGCCGCCTGCGACCAAGCCAGAAGCAGTGTAAACGGCGAAGAAAATCACGATGACGATAGCGGACACCGTTCTCAGCGACAGCGCCCGAGTGGGGAAGCGGTTGGCTAGGAAGGCTGGAATGGTAATCGCGTTACCATAGTGAACTGTCTGTTCACGAAGGCGCGGCGCGACCAGAATCCAGTTAAAGAGTGCGCCCACAAATAGGCCAATCCCGATCCAGGCCGAACCCAAGCCAGAGACGAACATCGCCCCTGGTAAACCCAGTAGCAGCCAGCCGCTCATATCCGACGCGCCAGCCGACAGGGCGGCTACTTTAGGGCTGAGGGTACGGCCACCCAGCATGTAATCCTCAGACGTAGATGTCGATTTGCGCATAGCATAAACGCCGATGGCAATCATGAGCGCAAAGTAGGCAAAAAGGCTGACCCAAACGCCAATATCCATAAAATATCTCCAATTCATCAGGACGGAGCTAGCTCCGACAGGTGCCTGCGCCGACCAAGTAACGTTGGCCGCCGCGCAGTCTTGTTGTTGTTAACCCCTTTTCGTACTCAAGTCGCTGACCCTAGCGAGTAACCGCTAGGGATGTCATTAGAGAGGTTATGGCTACGTTTATGTGCAATGTTCCCTATGCCCAGCACACGGCCTGGAGGGGCCGCGAATGTGAAGGCAATCGCTCTATTATTGTCAACCATGAGACGGTTCCTTTTCAGGAGTTCAGGTTAGTAGTATTGATGAGCCGTTCACTCATCGCCTAGCGCCAGAAGCGACGCGTTGCCACCCAGGGCGGCGGTGTTATTAGTAATCGTTTTTTCGGTCACAAAGCGCTGCAAATAGTGCGGCCCGCCTGCTTTAGGGCCAGTACCTGACAGCCCTTGGCCACCGAACGGCTGAACGCCAACAACAGCACCGATGATATTACGGTTGATATACACATTGCCTACCCGAATTTTCTGCGCTATTTCAGCGGCAAAGGATTCGTTACGGCTATGCACCCCAAATGTCAGGCCATAACCCCGGCCATTAATATCGTTGATCACCTTATCAAGCTCACGTGCTTTGAAGCGCACAATGTGCAGCACCGGGCCAAACTGCTCGCGCGTCAGGGCGTCAATACTGTCAATGGTAAAGGCGACCGGCGGTACAAAGGTGCCGTGCTGGGTGTGCTCGGCGGCCATCGGTGTTTCGGCTACTAAGCGGTTCTCGCCTTTGAGCTTCTCGATGTGCTCCATTAAGCCTTTACGGGCGTCTTCATCAATGACCGGGCCGACATCGGTACCCAGGTCACGAGGGTCGCCAATGCGCAGTTCGCTCATTGCCCCCTTGAGGATTTCGATAACGCGGTCAGCAACATCTTCCTGAAGGTAAAGCACCCGCAGGGCAGAGCAGCGCTGGCCAGCACTCTGGAAGGCAGACTGAATGACATCCACGACGACCTGCTCGGGCAGGGCGGTGGAGTCAACGATCATCGCGTTCATGCCGCCGGTTTCAGCGATCAGCGTGGGTAGCGGCGCGTTATCACGAGCGGCGAGAGCACGGTTAATAATTTGCGCTGTGTCGGTACCGCCGGTAAACACTACGCCGGTAATGCGCGGGTCAGAAGTCAGCACGCTGCCCACGGTAGGGCCGTCACCCGGCAGCAGCTGCACCACATCACGGGGCATACCGGCTTCGTATAGCAGCTCGATAACGCGGTGGGCGACAATAGAGGTCTGTTCAGCGGGTTTCGCCAGAACAGTGTTGCCTGCGACCGCAGCGGCAACGATTTGCCCGCAGAAGATGGCGACCGGGAAGTTCCAAGGGCTGATGGCGGCAAAAACACCTTTACCACCCATCATCAAGCGGTTGGATTCACCGGTCGGGCCAGGCAGTTCGATGGGTTCGCCAAACGACTCTTCAGCGCGCATGGCGTAGTAACGGCAGAAATCAACCGCTTCTTTGATTTCATCGACGCCGTCAGTGAGCAGCTTGCCGCCTTCACGGGAGCAGAGTGTCATCAGCTCCGCCATGTGCTCTTCCATCAGGTCGCCCAGCCGACGCACAATCGCTGCGCGCTCGGCTACGGGAGTCGCGTCCCAGCGCGGGAAGGCTTCCCAGGCAGCGTCGAGGGCTTTCGCTGCCTGCTCTTTGCTGGTCCACTGCACGCTGCCGACGGTTTGGCGGCGGTCGAAAGGCGAAGTGACGCTATGGGTATTGGCGCTATCGTCGGCCACATCAAACGCTAGCAGCGGCTTGGTGGGGTACTGCTTATCCATGAACGTCGCCATTTTCTCCATCAGCGGGTAGTAGTGGCTACGGATGTTTAAGTTGACCCCACGGGAGTTGCGACGCTTCGGCCCGTAGATGTCTTTTGGCAGCGGGATGCGCTTGTTGTAGAAGGTTTTTTGCTGGCGCAGTGTTTCGATGGGGTGCTGGCACAGCGACTCCACCGGCACGTCCGGGTCGACAATCTGGTGAACGAACGACGAGTTGGCACCGTTTTCCAACAGGCGGCGCACTAGGTAGGGCAGCAGGTCTTTATGCGCACCGACCGGCGCGTAAATGCGGCAGTAGGTGCCTTTAGGCGCACGCTCCAGGGCCGCATCATAAAGTGCTTCGCCCATGCCATGCAGGCGCTGGAATTCAAACGGCCGGCTGTCGTGGTTCGCCAGCTCCAGAATGGTGGTCACGGTGTGGGCGTTGTGCGTCGCAAACTGAGGGAAGATGCGGCCACGGGTGTCGTCAGACAGTAGGAACTGCGCGCAGGCCAAGTAGGCCACATCGGTACACGCCTTGCGGGTATAGACCGGGTAGCCATCGATACCAAGCTGCTGAGACTCTTTGATTTCGCTATCCCAATAAGCACCTTTTACTAGGCGTAGCGGAATTTCATCGCCTTGTTCATCCGCCAAGCGGTTGATGTAGTGCAGCACTGGCAGAGCACGCTTGGAGTATGCCTGAACCACTAGGCCAAAGTGGCCCCAGCCTTTGACGGCGTCGCTCTGGTAAATCGCGCGGAAGACTTCCAGAGAAAGCTCCAGACGGTCGACTTCTTCAGCGTCAATGGTCACCGCCACATCCAGCTCGCGCGCTTTGGTGACCAGTTGAATGACGGTATCTACCAGCTCGGCCAGTACCTGTTCGCGGCGGCCAAACTCATAGCGGGGGTGCAGGGCAGAGAGTTTGATGGAGACTGACGGTGCCGGGGTTTTGTCGCCCAGGGTCTGGCACGCTTTACCTACCTGCTCGATGGCGCGGGCGTAGTCGTCGAAGTAGCGCTTGGCATCGGCGCGAGTGCGCGCGGCCTCACCCAGCATATCGTAAGAGTAGGTATAGCCTTTATTGAATAGCGGCTTAGAGCGTTTCAGGGCTTCGTTAATATCGCGGCCAAGCACGAACTGCTTGCCCATGATTTTCATCGCTTCCATCATCGCCCGGCGAATCACCGGCTCGCCCATACGATTAACCATACGGTTAATAAAGTGGGCGGGCTGGCCCTCTTTCGGATGGTCCAGCTTCAGCACGCGGCCGGTCATCAGCAGGCCCCAGGTCGAGGCGTTGACCATCCACGACTCGCTCTTGCCTACATGGGACTGCCAATCCGCTGGGCCTAGCTTGTCTTCGATCAGCGCATCTGCGGTGGCTTTATCGGGAATACGCAGCATCGCCTCGGCAAGACACATCAGCATCAGCCCTTCGTGGGTATCCAGGCTGTACTGCTGAAGCAGCTCGTCGATGGTGTCGACGGCGGTGTCCATGTTGCGAACGTCGCGCACCAGCGCTGCCGTGTTGGCCTCAATGCGCGAAAAATCGTCTTGGTCGGCGTTGAGCAGTTTAATCAGCTCGCTGACGTAGGCATCTTCATCGACGATATAGTGTTCGCTGACACGCTGCATTAGCGTATCAAGGTCGGTTTGCCAGGTGGCAGGGTCACGCATTTTTTTAGCATTGAGCATTGAGGCCCCCGTAAGACAGGTCTGAAACGAACAGCTTGAACGAATAGCTGTGTCAGCTAGCGTTCAAAAAGTGGTGGCAGGGCAGATGCCCAGACTGACGTTCGAATGTAGAGCTAGCCGTCGTTAGGTGTATGTCGTTTTCGTGGCAAAACGTGTCAATTTCACGGCAAGCTGTGCCTATTTACGACTTTAGTAGAGTTGGGTGCGGCTCGCTAGCGGCAAACAACGCGACTTTTTTACTACATCCACCAACGTAATATCAGCGAGACGAGAGCACGCTTGCCCCTGCGGGGGTGGCTGAGGGTGATAACGCCGTTGAATGAGCCGTTGAACGATTGTTGGTATCTAAGGAGGGGCTGGCAAAGCCTTGGCGTAGCTGGCGCGGCGAGGCTCCGTAGCTGCGGCGAAACGCATGGGACAGCGCGCTCTGGTTGGCAAACCCTGTTTGTATGGCGATATCGGTAAGTGGCAAACGACTTTGCATGACCAACTGGCGTGCCGCGTGAAGCCGCTGCCGTCGTACATACTGCCAGGGGGAGAGGCCGGTTTGGGCGCGAAAACGCTCAGAAAAATGTGCTTCGCTCAGGCAGGCGAGCTTGGCCAGGTCGGCCACCCGCAGCTCATCGGCTAAGTGACGGCGGATAAACCGGTCAATCTGGTTAAGGTCAATGCGTCGCTGGGCAGCGCTCCCTGAGGCACCTAGGCGGGCTTTTAGCGAGCCTAACAGCGTGGCCGCTAGGCGGTCTTGCTGAAACGAGGTGGCAGAGTTGTCTAATCCCCGGGCCAGTTCGCTCTCGACAAAGGTAAGATAGTGGCGCAGCGGGCTGTCTAAGGCAAAAAAGCGCGGCGCATCAAATAGCGCCACCAATTCACGGTGCTCACCCGTCAAAGCGGGAGCATCTTCTGGTAAATCTAGAATCAACTGACGATTATGGCCGTTGCCAGAATAGTAGTGCTCGTGGTTAGCAGGCACGATGCAGCCGGAAAAAGCGTTTACACGGCCGCCCAACCCCTCGATTTCAAATTCAGAAGAGCCACATAGCGTGATCACTATCTGATGGAAGTCATGGGAGTGATGCTTCGTCGCCGTTTCCAGGGGTATTTGACGAATGGTACTCGGCATACGGTTCTCCTCGTCGCTGCTGCTCTGTTAGCGCTGACGAAGCGCTGTATGTGCCGCTAAATGATCACGTAATGCTTTTAGCTCCGCGTAACCCTCCTGGTTGAGGAGCGGCTTGCCCTGAGCAATCTGCCAGCGTCGCCCGTGTGTATCCATTAGGTGTGAGGCACGGCGGCGAACGTTGTCTAAATACTCATCATGGCGGATAGGGTAGCCAATCAGAGCATTCCACTCGGTCTCGCTGACCTTGCTCTCCAGCGCCTTATCAAACAGCGCGATCAGATCCTTGGGCTCGGTGCGGTAGCGAGGCGTTCCTGCGTTCATCAGCACCAGCAACACAGCCCCCATTACCAGTAAACAAACGCCAAACACCAGTAAGTAAAGTGCCATGCATAGCTCCTGGCCACATCAGGATAGACGCCAGCTTATGCGCCCAGTTGAGAATAGCCACCTAGTATACGCCTGCGCCTGCTGAGACGAAAATTTTAACCTTTTGCGAACTTTTTCTCTGCAGGGTGTCTGAGTATGTACAGACAACATCGCGATAGCAGTCGCTAATAGTGTTGTTCTGGCTATTGTTTTCGATCCCTTGCTTCCGCTGCTTGTTTCAAGCAGCGGTTTTTTTTGTAGGTACCTTTATTAGCATCATGCCGCAGGTGTTCAAGCGTCTAATGGCGGCGAATCATTAGTAAGGCCATCAAAATGTCCCGACGCGTGACGATGCCCACTAAGCGATGCTGTTCGACGACCGGATAAATTTTCGGTTTCGCGCCCAGCATTTCCTGCGCTAAATCGGTCACGCTTTTATTGGGGGAGGTAGTGAGCACGTCCTGACGCATTAACTCTCGGACCAACGGCGCTTCGTGGTCATGGTAAATGCTGTCGAGCACGTGCCCCAGAACATCCTGCTCAGAGATAAAGCCGATTAAGCGGTCAGCCGTATCCACCACCGGGGCGCCCGGCAAACGGTGCAGGGCAAGCCCTTGGGCAAGGGTAGTGATAGACGTTTCTCTAGAGACGCGGTAGCAGTCGCGGGACATAATATCGCGTACGGTATCCGGGATTTTTTTATTCATTGGAGCACTCCTTAACGTGATCGACAGGCCACTGCCGATTCTCTTACTGTAGGTGATTTAACTCACCCTGTGCTGACCCCATACTGTCTCTATTCAACGCTTTGCCAATTTTTCAAGCCCGCTTCAAATGCTGTGAGGAGTCGTTATGGATGCTCGTGAATATCTGAACCGTAAAGGCGTTGGCCTAGATCGAGACCCTGACAGGCCCAATACGCTGGAAGAGAAAGCCTGGGAGCGTGCCCGTGGCGCAGGCAGTCATCGGCCCAACTCGGGGACACCCTACGACTGGGAAGATTGGGAGCGCTACCACGACGACTTGGCAGAGGGCGCAGACACCCTAGAGCAAAAAATAGATAAAGAGGCGCACCGTAAAGCGCTTGCCCATGAAAAGGAGCAGGCCGAGAAAGCACAAGCGGCCGTTGGGCACTTTACCCCCTCAGCGAAGCCTATAGCCCCTGAAGAAAAAACTTCACCAGAACCACCCGCCACACCCGCGAAAGAACCTGCCAACTTACAGCTAGCTTATCGCGCCCTGGCCGTGCTGCTACCGCCCTTAGCCGTTGGTTTAACCGAAGGCGGGGCCCAGCGTGTATTAATCAGTGTCGTGCTGACACTAATAGGTTGGTTGCCCGGTGTTGTCTATGCACTTGTTTGGCTGAATAAACGGTAAAAACCGCCTTACGCTTTTGGCCCATTGGCAGGGGATTCTAAAGGCGTATAATCCCCGTCAACTTTCTTTTTGCTTGGGGTTTACTGATGGGCTATTTGGTTGGCGTAACGGCGCTCTGGGCGTTTTCGTTCTCTTTAATTGGTGTGTATTTGGCGGGTCAGGTTGATAGCTACTTTGCCGTGCTGGTCCGCGTGACCCTGGCAATGCTGGTGTTCCTACCTTTTCTGCGCCCAAGCCTGCTGCGCGGTAAGCAGCGCTTGGCATTGATGGCGCTGGGCGCGATCCAGTTAGGCATCATGTACACCTTCTTTTATCACTCCTTCTTGCTACTCTCCGTGCCTGAGGTGCTGCTGTTTACCATCTTTACGCCGGTGTATATCGCGTTGTTGGATGACCTGATGTTCAAACGCTTTACGCCGATCTATTTGGTAACAGCTATTTTGGCAGTACTAGGCGCCGGGGTGATTCGTTATGACGGCATCGACAGCGGCTTCTGGCTCGGCTTTTTGGTCGTGCAGGGCGCTAACCTATGTTTCGCCATCGGCCAAGTCGGTTACCGCCGCCTAGCGGCAGACCTGCCGCCCACTCTTGCTTGGCATAACGTGTTTGGCTGGTTCTTTATCGGGGCTATGCTGGTAGCGCTGCCTGCCTTCTTGCTGTTTGGTAATAGCGCCGCGCTGCCATCCACCACTCTGCAGTGGGGCGTATTGGCGTGGCTGGGGCTGGTGGCATCGGGTGTTGGCTATTTTGCCTGGAACCAAGGGGCAACCAAGGTAGATGCGGGCACCCTGGCGATTATGAACAATGCGCTGGTGCCGGCTGGTTTGGTCGTTAACCTGGTGATTTGGAACCGCGATGCTGATGTGGGCAAACTGCTTTTGGGGGCGGCGATCATGGGCGCTTCGCTGTGGCTAAACCACTGGTGGCTGCAGCGTCGCAAGGTGGCGGCTGCCTAAGCTAAACCGCTGATTTTTCCCGGTGCGGAAGGCTTATCTCTGGCGCACCGGGTGATTTGCTCGATACTGTCTTCCTCTCCATAATGTGGGCTGATGCTAGCGAGAGTCGCCCATGTCTAATACCCCATCGTCAGGTTCCAACCCCGGTAGCCTTAGTCACCCAGTGAAGCCGTTCAAGACGATTGGCTTGATTGGCCGCTTAGGCAGCGACAAAGTTGTCGACTCGCTTCAACGCTTGGTCCGTTACTTAACGGAGCATGACTATAAGGTACTCATCGAAGACCGCACCGCCACGGCGCTGCCCCAACACGGCTTACCTGAAGCTAGCCGCCGCATGTTGGGTGAACTGTGCGATTTAGTGATTGTGGTGGGCGGCGATGGCAGCTTGTTAGGCGCTGCACGCACCCTGTGCCGCAGTGGTACGCTGATTCTAGGCGTCAATCGCGGGCGGCTGGGCTTCTTAACCGATATTTCTCCCGATGAGTTAGAGACCCGGGTAGGCGAAGTGCTGGCGGGGGAGTTTGAGGTTGAAGAGCGCTTCTTGCTGGATGCCGTGCTCTACCGCAATGGGGTCGCCGTAGGAAATGGCGACGCGCTTAACGAAGTTGTGGTGCACCCCGGTAAAGCGGTCCGCATGATTGAGTTTGAACTGTTTATCGATGGGCAGTTTGTCTACAGCCAGCGCAGCGATGGGCTGATTGTCGCCACTCCAACCGGCTCTACCGCCTATGCGCTTTCCGGTGGTGGGCCGATTATGCACCCTAAGTTGGATGTGGTGACGCTGGTGCCGATGTTCCCGCACACGCTCTCCAGTCGGCCCATTGTGATTGATGCGGCCAGCGAAATACGCATTCATATTGGCGAAACCAATCAGACCTACCCCCATATTAGCTGTGACGGGCAAACCCGCGCGGTGGCCAAGCCTGACGATGTCTTGGTTATCACCCGTAAGCCGGAGCGCGTTCAATTAGTGCATCCCATTGGGCACAACTTCTATGACGTGCTGCGCAGTAAACTCGGCTGGAGCCACCGGCTAGGGGATTAATATGGAGGGTTACGACTTAATTGGTGATATCCACGGCTGCGGTGCCACGCTAGCGGCACTACTGGAAAAGCTTGGCTACCACCAGCGCGGCGGTGTTTATCGCCACCCGCGGCGCAAAGTAATTTTTTTGGGCGACCTGATTGATCGCGGGCCACGTATTCGCTTGGCGGTCACGATTGCACGGCGCATGGTAGAGGCGGGCGAAGCGCATATTGTGATGGGCAATCACGAGTATAACGCGTTGGCCTATACCCATCCCGCGCCCTCTGGCAGCCACAAGCGCTGGCTGCGCGAACATACCCCGCGCCACAACCGCATTATTCAAGACACTCTTGATCAGTATCGCCACCATACCAACGAGTGGGAAGACACGCTGGCCTGGTTCAAAACCATTCCGCTGTTTCTAGAGCTAGACGGTATTCGCGTGGTACACGCGTGTTGGGATGATGCGCTGATCAGCGAGCTCAAGCAGCGCTTACCGACTGCCCGAATGGATGATCAGTTTCTGGTAGAGTCCAACGACCCAGGCTCCCAGGCGTATCGAATACTTGATCGTCTTACCCGTGGCCCCCATATCCGGTTACCAAAAGGTGTCGCGATTCACTCGGGGGACGGTTTTACCCGACAAAGCTTTCGCGCCCACTTTTGGGCAGCTAACCCGCAGCAGTGGGGAGATGTGGTATTTCAGCCAGATAACCTGCCCGGCGATTTGGAAGCGCGACCACTCACCGACAGTGAGCGAGAGCGGCTAAGTTATTACGGCCCAGAGCAGCCGCCGCTATTTATTGGCCACTACTGGTGCGAAGGAATTCCCGCCCTGCCTGCCGCAAATATCGCCTGCTTGGATTACAGCGCCGTAAAGTTTGGCCGTTTGGTTGCCTATCGTTGGAGCGGTGAAACCCAGTTGAACGCTGATCATTTCGTATGGATTCAAGTACCTAAAGAGGAGCGTGCGCTGCCCAAACCCTGGGAAATAGATTTTGATTAAGCGTGCTGTGGATGATTTACAAATGGTTACATAATTTTTGCAAAACTGCTGAACTAATCTAGCTGCCGGCTATCAGAGTAAGTGTTCCCTTGAATGATCCCTTGCTTTTATCCGGCGGCCCCCTCCGCCGGATTTTTTTGTTTATCCTTTGGTAAAGCGGCGCTAAAGCGCGACCACCACTTGGATAGAAGGGAGATGCCATGCATCCAGTCATGCTCTTACCCGCGGGCGCAGACACACAGGCACTGCGCAAAGCGTTATGGCACTACCGTATTGGCCACCGGATCACCGACGAAGCGGACGGCCAGCTGCTCTGGGTGGCCGACCCCCGCCAACATGAAGAGTTACGTACCCTGGTTAGCCGCTGGGAGCGAGGCGAACCGCTGATTCTTGAAGCTACCCGGCCCAAACGCCCGCCTGCGGCCCACAGCCTTGCTGCCACGCTACGCCAAGTGCCGGTCACGGCGTTAATGATCGGCGTGAGCCTGCTGGTATTTGCCCTAAGCGGCATTTTCGGCGATCTGCTAATTGTGGCGCTCACCATTGTGCCGGTGGGTATCTCCGGCGGCCAATTGGTATATGGGTCGCTGGCAGACACCGTGATGGGGGGGCAGGTATGGCGGCTGTTATCGCCTGCATTTCTGCACTTTGGCTGGATGCACCTGATTTTCAACCTGATGTGGGTGTGGTACTTCGGACGGCAAATCGAGCTGCGCCAAGGCAGTAAAACGATGCTGCTCCTGCTTCTCGTCGCCGGTATCGGTGCCAACTTGGCGCAATACGTGACCGGAACGGTGCTGTTTGGCGGTATGTCCGGCGTGGTCTATGCGCTATTGGGCCACGTGTGGCTCATGTCCCGCCGTGCCCCGAACAGTGGCTTTTTCGTGCCGCAAATGCTGGTGGTGTTTATGCTCGGCTGGATGGTGTTCACCATGACCGATATCGCCAGTACCGTCGGCTTTGGCAACGTGGCCAATGAAGCCCACCTGGGCGGGCTGCTCGTGGGGCTCGCCACGGGCTGGTATTATTCCTCCAAACGTAGCAAAGCCTAACGCCGCCAATTTGAAAGCAGCAAATACTTGAGGTGCTAACCGTGAGCGATATGACCTTCGATAAAATGATCAGCCAGATGACGCCTGCGATTTATGAAAGCCTTAAGCAAGGGGTGTCGCTACGCAAATGGCCTGACGGCCGCCGCTTAACGCCGGAGCAAACCGAGCTGTGTTTGGAAGCTGTCATGCGTTATGAAGTTGAAAACAATGTACCGGAAGAGAACCGCGTAGGTTATTTGGAGCGGCGTACCTGCGGGGCAGGTGCGACGGGCGCAGGCGTTAGCCCAGAAATGGCGGGCCTTGGCCGGGATGCCACGCGTGACTGATTTGTTAATCCCCGAGGTCTCTCCCGTTAAAGGGTGTTTGCAAAAAATGGCGGCGGCACTGCCTAGCCGCCAAGACGAGCAAGTAGTTTACCATCTGTGCGCTGGTGAGCATCGGGTGGCGTTGAATGAGCGTATTGGCTCCCCCATGCGCCTTGCATGGAGCGGTGCTATTGCCTGTACCCACTGCGGTCGGGCAACCAAAAAAAGCTTTGCACAAGGCTACTGCTACCCTTGCTTTAAGCGATTGGCGCAGTGCGATACCTGCATCATGAAGCCAGAGTCCTGCCACTACTACCAAGGCACCTGCCGCGAGCCGGAGTGGGGCGAGGCGCACTGCTTTCAGCCCCACATCGTTTATCTGGCTAACTCTTCCGGTTTGAAGGTGGGCATTACTCGCAAAACCCAAATGCCCACCCGCTGGTTGGATCAAGGCGCTATTCAGGCGCTGCCGATTCTCGAAGTGAATACCCGCCAGCAGTCCGGGTTCGTCGAGATGCTCTTCAAAGAGCAGGTGGCCGACCGCACCAACTGGCGTGCCATGTTAAAAGGTGAGGTAGAACCACTCGACCTGCGCGCTGAGCGTGATCGCTTGTTGAGTAAACTGGCAGACGGCTTGGGTCAGCTACGCAGTGTTCACGGCGAGGATGCCATCCGCACGTTGGACGAAGCGCCTTTGCAGTTCGACTATCCTGTGGCTGCGTTTCCCCGCAAAGTAGTCTCTCATAATTTTGATAAGCAGCCGCTGGTTGAAGGCATCCTTCAGGGCGTGAAAGGGCAGTATCTCATGTTCGATACGGGTGTGATAAATCTACGTAAATTCACAGGTTACGAGATTTCGGTGGAGTGAAACTTGGCGTTTTGCCTAGCCAGAATGGCATCGGTTGACTAAGGTTATCAGGGTCACAATAGACTCTGCCCTAGTAACGCAAGGAAGCCTCGATGCCATGGCTAAAACTGCTGCACATCGCCGCGCTGGTCATTTGGTGCGGCGCTCTTCTTTATTTGCCTGCACTTTTATTACAGGCGCTTCAGCTACGTAAAGATGCGGGCTTCGCTCAGGGCACGCCGCCCATGCCGCGTTTTTTTTATAACTCCATTGCTACCCCGGCGGCACTCGCTGCGATTGCCTCAGGCACGCTGCTATTTCTGTTACATGGCCTGTTAGGCGGCTGGTTGATCTTAAAGCTGGGGGCCGTGGTGTTAATGGTAGCTGCCCACGGCTGTTTTGGCTGGCTTATCCTGCGCCTGGAAATGGGAATTTTTAAAGGGGTGAAGGCAGCCAGCCTGTGTGCGCTGCTGCTGGCGCTGGTGGGCATCTTTGGCGTGCTAGGGTTTGTGCTCTCTAAACCGCTGGAGTGGAGCTAGCTCAATGGCCAATATCCAATTACGGGCTGCCATTGAGCCGCTCGGGTTACTATTCTACTTCAACGCCCACCGCGTGCTCGTACACCAGTTGGCCACCGAGCCACCCGGCCAGCGCAATCAAGCCGGCCGTTACCAGCGAGATGGTCAACCCCCACGGCAGCACCGCACTGGGCTCAGTGAAACGCAGCAGCCAGTTCAGCGACGCCAGAGAGAGCATGACCACAGCCACAATGGCGTGGCTCCAGCCAGTAATCAGTCGACGGATGCGTGCTACCGAGACCAAGTCAATAATGCCTGCCACCGACGCAATCCAGCCGCCAAACGCGCCAACACCCGCCAGCCAAAGCCCGCCGCGCAACCAAAACGTATCTTGGGTATACCAGTAGGCGATATCGCAAGCGACCAGTGCCATCAGCGCCGCTACCGGGAAGTGAATCATTACCGGATGGAGTGGATGGCCCGCCAGCGACGCGCGGCTTTTGATCGAGCGTTGGGGAGTAGGTGTCATCGTCACTTCCTGTGGTTAGACAAAGCAAAACAGTCGGACAGATCAACTGCACTTCAGGGAAAACGCTAATGAGGGAACGCAATAGCGCTACGTCCGCCATCATGTCGTGTTTAACATCGCGACGAGCCCGTCAAGCCGCCTGCTGGCTAGGGCTTAGCCTGCTGCTCAGTGTCGCGGGCTGTACTGGCGACAGATCTATCTTAGACCCTGCAGGCCCCGCCGCGCGAGACGTTCGGTTAATTTGGTGGGTAATGCTGGGCTTTGCCACCATCGTGCTGATTGGTGTCACCGTGGTTTGGCTGTACGCCTTCAAGCCGCGCAACGTGGAGCGCACGCCTGCCCAAGAACGACGCATTGCCCGGCGTTGGATTATTGGTGGAGGCCTTGTGTTGCCGATCACCAGTGTGACTGCACTGCTGATGTTTGGGGTGCCCGCCGGGCAGCGCATGCTGCCGCTCCCGCTAGGCGAGCCGCCTGAAGTGATTGAAGTGATCGGCCACCAATGGTGGTGGGAGGTACGCTACCCAGGCGCCGAAGGCGGCGAAGTCGTCACCGCTAACCAGCTCGTCATGCCCGCCGGGGAGCCGGTGGATTTTCATGTGAGCGGGGCGGATGTCATTCACGCGTTTTGGGTGCCGCGCCTGGGCGGCAAAATCGACATGCTGCCAGGAAGGGTGAATAAAATCCGCCTGGAAGCCGATGAGCCCGCCGTATTTGGTGCCCAGTGTGCCGAGCTGTGCGGGGTGGGCCATGCCCATATGCATTTGTACGTCGAAGCCGTGCCTCGTGAAGCATTCGATGCATGGCTGGCAGCTCGCCAAGACGCAGAACTAAGCGAATTAGCGACCCAAGATTCAGCCCACGATAGCGCAAGAGAGGCCTTTGCGACCCACTGCGCGAGCTGCCATCGAGTGGCTGGCGTCAGCCAGGGCGATGTAGGGCCGAACCTCTCGGATATCGGTAGCCGCACGATGCTGGGTGCCGGTGTGATGGCCATGGAAGAGGGCGCGGTGAGCCAGTGGCTGCAGCAGCACCAAACGCTGAAGCCGGGCAATAAAATGCCCGCCCACGACGATATTGATAAGGACACCTTGGATGCCCTGGGTGCTTGGCTGGAGACCTTGACCCCATGAAGAGCGTGAATCAAGAGGCGGTAGAGCAGGACCCGCAGCAACTACACGAAGACCTACATGACATTTGGGGCAACCCGAAAGGGCTAAAGGCCCTCACCATCGTGAACCATACAACGCTCGGTCTGCGTTTTATGATCACCGGGATGGTGTTTTTCCTGATTGGCGGCATTCTCGCCATGCTAGTGCGCACCCAACTGGCGATGCCCGACCAGGACTTTATGTCGCCGGAGATCTATAACCAAGTCACCACCATGCACGGCACGGTGATGATGTTTCTGTTCGCCATCCCTATGCTGGAGGGGCTGGCGATTTACCTGATCCCTAAAATGATTGGTGCCCGTGACTTGGTGTGCCCACGGCTAACGTCGCTGGGTTATTTCTGCTACCTGTTTGGCGGGATTATCCTCACCTCCAGCCTAATTATTGAGATGGCGCCTTCAAGCGGCTGGTTTATGTATACGCCGCTGAGCAGTAAAGAGTTTGCCCCGGATTTGGGCTCTGATTTTTGGCTGCTGGGCATCACCTTTGTGGAGATATCGGCGCTCTCGGCGGGGGTGGAGCTGGTGGTGTCTATCTTACGCACCCGCACTCAGGGCATGGCGCTGCATAAGATGCCGCTGTTTGCGTGGTATATCCTCGCCATGGCGCTAATGATCGTGGTGGGCTTCCCACCGCTGATCTTGGGCAGCGTGTTGTTAGAACTCGAGCGCGCGGTCGGCATGCCGTTCTTCCAAGTTGCGGGCGGCGGCGATCCAGTGTTATGGCAGCATCTTTTCTGGCTGTTTGGCCACCCAGAGGTGTACATCATCTTTCTGCCTGCTGCCGGGATTATTTCGACGCTGATTCCCGTGTTTGCCGGGCGGCCCATCGTGGGATACGGCTGGGTAGTGGCAGCGATCACCATTATGGGCTTTATCAGCTTTGGGCTATGGGTTCACCACATGTTCACCATTGGCATTCCGCAGCTGGCCCAGGCGTTTTTCTCGGCGGCCAGTATGCTAGTGGCCGTGCCCACGGCGATTCAGGTGTTTGTCTGGATAGCCACGCTCTGGCTTGGCAAACCCAAAATGAAGCTGCCCATGCTGTGGGTGATGGGCTTTTTAATTATCTTTGTGTGTGGTGGGTTAACCGGCGTCATGCTGGCGCTGGTGCCGTTTAACTGGCAGGTGCACGACACCCACTTTGTAGTGGCTCACATGCACTACGTGCTGGTGGGGGGCATGTTCTTCCCGCTGATCGCCGGGCTTTACTATTGGTTGCCGCTCTTCTCCGGGCGAATGCCCTCCGAAAACCTGGGGCGCTGGGGGTTTTGGCTTACTTTCCTGGGCTTTAACGGCACCTTCTTGATTATGCACTGGACCGGGCTGCTCGGTATGCCCCGGCGGATTTACACCTATGAAGCAGGGTCGGGCTGGGAGATTTTTAACCTGCTCTCGTCGATCAGCAGCTTTGTGCTCTCGGCAGGGATTGCCATGGTGCTGCTGGATATCGCGCTGCACTTTCGGTTTGGCAAGCCTGCCAAGCATAACCCCTGGAATGCCGATACGCTGGAGTGGGCCAACACCATGCCGCCCAGCGCCTATAACTTTGTCAGCCTTCCCAATGTCGAAACCCGCCACCCGTTGTGGGATGACCCAAATCTGCCTCATACCATGGCCGAGGGTAAGCACTCGTTGGCGGTGGCTTCCCACGGCAGAAGGGAGATGTGGGGCACCGATCCAATTTCAGGCAAGGTGCGCGAGATTATCCACCTGCCCGGTAACTCCTGGTGGCCGCTGTTTGCCGCTGCCGCGCTGGCGGTGGTGTGCCTGAGCCTGCTGACCAAGGTGTACGCGTTGGCAGGCGTGTTCGTGATGATTGCCGGTATCTTTCTGCTGCGCTGGTCCTGGGAGAACGGTGCCCACCCCAAGGCGGCACCGGATGCAGGCGTCAAACCCGGCGACCCACCGCTTCACTCGCGCACCATGGATGGCCCCGGCCTCTGGGCGATGGGTGTTTTTCTGATCGCCAACGGATCGTTTTATCTCTCTTACCTGTTTGGCTGGTTCTACCTTTGGACCGTTTCACCGCAATGGCAGATGCCAGAGTCGCCGCCGCTATCGCTCATATTAATGGGTGCAGCTGGCGTAGCGGTTTTAGCCGGTTGTGGTGTGATGGAAAAGCTGGTACGTGGGCTGCGCCAGCAGCGTGACGCCGGGCTAGGTGCAGGCTTCTATTTAGCCGCTGCGTTAGGCGCACTACAAGTGGGGCTAACGGGCTGGGCGCTGTGGCAAGCCGAGCTTGCTCCCACACAAACCTCCCACGATGCGGTGATGCTGGTCGGCCTTGTCTACGCTCTGTTCCACGGCGGTTTAGCGGTCGTCTTGACCGTGCTTCAAGGCCTGCGTGTGGGCTATGGCTATGTGGGCGCTCATGCTCCCTTCGAGCCGGGCGTAGTAGCCCTGCTATGGCGCTATAACGTGGTCACCTTTGGGCTGCTCATAGGGGCGCTAGCGGTGCTGCCCCGCGTGTTAGGAGGGTAGGGCGATGGAACGACTTAACTTTACCCACCCTATCCATTTGATAGTGGGGCTAACGCTTTGGAGCGTTTGGTTTGTGGCCGTTTATAGCGGCCTATCGGTGGCCTGTGCGGTAAATCCACCGCCGCCGGAGGCAAGATCACTCACGCTACTCAACGCAGGTCTGGGCGGTTTTACCCTTCTCTGTGCTGCTGGGCTTGTGCTGTTGGCCTGGGGGTGCTGCCGCACAGCCAAGCAGCATCAGGGGCGTCAGCGCTTTCATGCCGTGGTATCCGGTTGGCTCTACTTGTTTTCTGCCTTTGGCGTGGCGTTTGCGGGGCTACCCATCATTGGCGTGCCGCCTTGTCTGTAACCGTGAACAGTGACTCGCCTGCTAATGACGACGCACCGCTCTATACGCTTCATGGCATGTGGTGCACCAGCTGTGCGCTGGCGGTAGAGGGCGCGCTAGCTCGCGTACCGGGCGTCGCTCAGGCCAGCGTTCATTACCCTACTGCAACGGTATGGGTAAACGGCTCTCCCTCAGCAACCCAGTTGGCTGCGTTAGCCCCCGTGGTGAAACGGCTGGGCTATCGGCTGAGCGAGTTAGAGCCAATGCAAGATGCCCAGCAGCGCTTAGCCCAAGAGAGCCGCTACCTCACGCTGCGCCTGATTGTAGGTGCAGTGTTGGGTATGTGGACCATGCTGGCGTCGCTGCTGATCTACGTGGGCGCGCTGCCCAATGCCACCATAGAGCTGGTCGTCGCGTGGGTGTCCGGTGCCTTTTCACTGCCCGTCGTGTTCTATTCCGGCCTGCCGTTTTACCGAGCGGGGTGGCGTACGCTATTGGCCCGACGCCCCGGCATGGATGTATTGGTAAGCCTGGGTGTGCTTGGCGCCATGGCGGTATCGGTAGGGCTGCTGCTGCGCGGCTCTTCAGAGGTCTATTTCGATACTGCGGTGATGCTGATTGTGCTGCTTCTGGTGGGCCGGCTGGTCGAAACCCTGTGCAGGCAGCGGGGGCTTAAAGCCTTTGATGCACTAAGGCTGCCGGAGGCTGATGTGGTGGTTTGCCAAGGCGAGCAGCGCGACACGCAGCCCGTTGGGGAAGTCTCCATGGGAGCCGTGATTGAAGTGCCCCCCGGTGAGCAGGTGCCCTTGGATGGCCTGCTGGAAACGCCCGGCTGGCTGGATACCGCCACGCTCACTGGGGAAAGCGTGCCCCGTTATCTTCATGCTGGGCAGCGTGTATACGCGGGCTGCCGCTATGCGGCGGGGCTAAACGCAGCGCCTTTGAAGGTGACTGTGACGGCCACCGTCGGCCAGCGGCGGGTGGATAATCTGTGCGAGCAAATGCGCCGCTCCCAGGCAAAAAAGGGCGAATTGCACAAGCTGGCCGACCGCTTTGCCTCATGGCTAAGCCCCGTAGCGCTGCTGCTGGCTGTGCTGACACTCCCACTCGGGCTGCTATTGGGCCTTGGTCTAGAAGACGCTGCTGTGCGTGCGCTGTCTGTTTTGGTGGTGGCTTGCCCCTGCGCGGTGGGGCTGGCGGTGCCGCTGGCAAACCTTGCCGGTAGCAGCCAAGCGTTACAGCAGGGCATTGCGCTTCGCGACCCTGCTGCTTTTGAAACCCTGGCGAAAGTACGCGGTATTGCCTTCGATAAAACCGGTACGCTCACCCGTGGGCAGCATCAGGTAGTGCATGCCGCGCTGCGCCAAGGCGAAGATCTCACGATTTTTCAGACGATGCTGCACAGCGCCGTTAGTCAAAGCGAACACCCGCTAGCCAGCGGTTTGCTGGACTGGGCGAACAAGGCTGAAACAGCAACGCCGCCCAAAGCGCTTCATAAAGTATTTCATAACGTACTTCATATTGAAGATTATCCCGGCAAAGGCCAGCAAGTAACGTTTCAAAACGGAGAGCAGTGGTGGTTAGGTAGCGCCGCATGGATAGAGCAGCAGCTTGGCGCGCCCTTGCCAGATAACGCCGAACACCCTGACTACGCCTTTGCTTCACAGGTGGTAGTGGCCAACAGCCGCGGTTGGCTCGCCACGCTCTACTGTGCCGACCAGCCGGTAAGCGATGCGAAAGCAAGCCTTGCCGAACTACAGCGCTCAGGGTACATCGTGGCGCTGATCAGCGGCGACCGCCAGGGGCCGGTGGGCTGGCTTGGCCAGCAGGTAGGGTTAGCAAAAACCGCCTGCTACGCCCAGCGTTCGCCGGAAGCCAAAGCGGCGCTGCTCAAAGCGCTGCCATCGCCCACGCTCTATGTGGGCGACGGGGTGAACGATACCTTAAGCCTTGCCGAAGCCGGGGTGGGCGTCGCCCCCATGCAAGCCAGCGAAGCCGCCCGCGAAGGAGCGGCCGCACAGCTGCTTTGGCCTGGGGTGAGCGGTATCGTGAGGCTATTGGCACTGTCTAAGCGCACCCGCCGAGTTATGGTGCAAAACCTAGTGTTTTCGGCACTCTATAACACGCTGGCGCTTGGGCTGGTGATCATGATGGCGGTACCGCCCTTGGCCGCCGTGCTGGCGATGGCGGCAAGCTCGCTCAGCGTGACGTTAAACACAGCGCGCCTTGCGTGGGCAGAGCCTGACGAGGCTAGCGATAGCCCAGCACCTGCCCTAAGCGCTCAGCGTTCGATGCCACCCAGTGCGGGTCAATCGCGCCCCACTGCCTAATGGTGTAGTGGCCAATGTTGTGGCGCTCGCCCTCGCCTTTTTCAAACACGCACTCAATATCCAATTCCCCCAGGGACGTAATGGTGTCCTGGGCGGTGCGCCTCGGCATGCCGGTGGCTTCCATCAACGCGGGTACGCTGGCCACGCCTTGCTCAATCAAGTGGGCCACGTAAAGGCGGCGGTAAAAGCTGGATTTTGTTTTGCTGAGCGACATGGAGAGGGCGTCTTCTTAGTGATGGGTATGCCAGCAGTCTAATCAAATAAATCCCCCTGTGCCCGGGGCGGGCGAAAATCACGGGTATTCAGCCCCTGCTCGGTGCGTGGCTGCATGTTCCACTGGCGGCTAGCACGCTGAAACCGCTGGGCGATTAAGTCAGCGAATACTCCCTCACCGCGAAAGCGCTTACCAAAGGCAGCATCGTAGGTTTTACCGCCCCGACACTGGCGCATCAAACTCATTACCTTAGCGGCGCGCTCGGGGTAGTGGGCTTCTAGCCACGCTTCAAACAGCGGCGCGACCTCGTGGGGTAGCCTTAGCAGCATCCAGTTCGCGGTGCGCGCCCCGGCACGGCTGGCGGCTTCCAGAATGCGTTCAATTTCGTGGTCGGTCAGCCCGGGAATAATCGGCGATACCAGCGTGCCCACCGGTATGCCCGCCGTATTTAGCTCGCGAATCACTTTCAGGCGCGCCTGCGGCGATGCCGCACGGGGTTCCAGCGTGCGCTTTAGGTTAGCGTCTAGGCTGGTCAAACTCACGAACACCCGCACCAAGCGATGCTCCGCCATTTCTGCTAGTAGATCTATATCTCGCAAAATCAGCGTGCTTTTCGTCACTAGCGTCACCGGGTGGCGGCAAGCTAGCAGCAGTTCCAGCAAGCGGCGGGTGGTTTGGTAGGTGGCCTCTAGCGGCTGGTAACAGTCGGTATTACCGGAGAGGTTAATGGGGCGACAAACGTATTGAGGGTGGCAAAGCTCCTCTTTTAAATGCTCCACAAGCCCGCGGCGGGCGATCAGTTTGGTTTCAAAATCCAACCCTGGCGACAAATCCCAATAGGCGTGGGAGGGGCGCGCATAGCAGTAGATACAGCCATGCTCACAGCCGCGATACGGGTTAAGCGAACGATCAAAGGGTAAATCTGGAGAGTTGTTCCAAGAGAGCGCGCTTTTACTGGCTTCCTCGCGCACTTCTGTTGCCAGCGAGGTGGTGGCCTCCTCTTGCCACCAGCCGTCATCCTCCGCCACGCTGCGGGTAGGGGCGAAGCGGTTATGTGGGTCGTAGGTTGCACCACGCCCTTTATGCACGGTAGTGCGGGAAGGGTCAAACGCCGCCATCTGCCACCTCGTAAGATATGTCGCTGTATATGTTTAAACATACAGTATATGGCGTATGAAAGAGGGTGCAAGCACGACGCTGCTAGCTCATGCTGAGCTAAAATGCTTCGTGCCAGTACTGTAGTGTCGTTTCTGATACCACGCCATGCTGCGTACCAATCTCAATAACCGCTTGCTGGAGCGCGCGGGCCAAAGTTGGTTGGTGGCATAACGCTAACGACCGAATCATGCGCGTAATACGCAGATGGTTGTGGCCCCCAGCTTTCAACCAGATATGGGTTTGTATCGATAGCGTTGGCTGAGCGGTGATGATGTTGCCATCCCGTGTTAGCCCCAAAAAATTTAACATTACATCCAGTGAGCGTTGCTGGTGGTGGCGTAAGTGCTCGTCATTCGCAAAAGCTGTTTGCACCGCAGGCGTTAAGAGCGGCGCAAAGCTATTAAAACGACTCGCTTCTGGGATAGGAAACAGCCACTGGATATAATCGTGGGTATGCTCTAGCCAAAAAGGCGAGAGCGCCCAGATATCTTCAAGTAAACGCCCTTTATGATCGGGGGATTCACCGCGATAAAACGCGAGTAAGCGGGTATCGTTATCCATTATGTCTCCCCATTAACGTTTCAGCGTGGCCATGCAGCGCCAATCCGAGCGCAGGCAGTTTTCGTACAAAGCCTCAGTGTGTCTCGTAGGTGAGCGTTGTGTCCTGGTAGTGCGCTAGTACCTGCTCAGCACTCTTTTTTAATGCCTCACGCCACGTGGCAGGGGCGGTGACTTTCACATTGGCGCCCATGCCCATCAGCCACCAGAGGGTTTGTTGGTCATCCGGCACTTGGGCGGTTAACCGGTACCAGTTACTGTCGGGGAGGGCTTCAATGGTTTGCGTCTCAGAAAGCGGTGTTTCCTGCAGCAACCACGCCACAGGTTTCGCGATCTCCGCTTCCAGCGTCACATCGCTCGGCCCTTGCCGATAACCAAACGCGCCGCCCTGAATGTAGCGGTCAATATCAAAATCAGGCTGTGCCTGCCAGGGGTGCTGGCTGAGTGTGGCTTGTTTAATGCGATGCAGGGCAAACTGGCGCAAATCCTCAAATCCGTTTACATGGGCCAGTAAATAGGTCGCGCTATGGCGGCTGACGATGCCTTGCGGATGAAGCGTGAACGGCTTTTCTGTTTCGCTGGAGCGCGACAGGTAGACGACATCAACCGTCTTCTGCTCTAGTAGAGCCTCGGAAATAGTTTGCCAAGTGGACTCATCTATTTCAGCCGGAATCAGCGCTTTACCGTTGGGAATGGCACGTACTTTTCGCGCCCATTGGCTAAGCCCGTTGGCGTTCATTTCATCCAATAACCGCCGAGCATCGGTAAAGTGGGGCGATAACTGCCCGACCACCACCGGAGGCAAGAGCCCTTTTAAATACTCTTCCGCTAGCACCAGCGTTAAGGCGCTGGGTACATCCAGTGCCGGTAGCTGGCACTGAAAATCACGATCAAAATACCAGCGGTAAGGCTTCTGGCTATCGTCGCAGCCAATCGGAAACTGAGTGGAGAGCTTCTGGCTAAGGTCACGCTGTAGGGAGCGAGTGTCGATCTTAAAACCACGCTCGGCAAGCTTCTCCTTTAGCACAGGGGTCGCGATACGCCCAGGAAAGCGGGGAATCAGCTGCAGCATGGTTAAATAACGAAAGAGCGTGTCGCGTGCATCAGACATAATAAGCCAACCTTGGCCACTGTGATAAAGATGAAGAGTTTACCGAACCTCACAAAACTTAGCGACTCTCTCGGGTAACTCATGGGTCGCTTTGGTGATGAGGTGGGCGCGATGGCGCCAGAGCATGGCAACTCGCACATCGGGTTGCGCATTGGGCAAGTGCCACCAAAGCTCGGCAGGGTGAGTATCTGCCGTCACTTCGAGCGATGTGTCAGGGTGCCCCTCCAACCAGCGATACACCTCCATTGCATTGCGGCCCACGCACACCGGGAACAGCGGTGCATCAACCGGTAGCGCAACACCTAACGCCAGCAGCAGCGTGTTCACTTCATGGTCGCACGCCAGGTGCCAACGATGCCGGCTAGCCACCAAGGGGGCGGTAAGATGGCCTGCCACACAGTGCCAAATCAGATGCGCCTGTAAATAGAGGCGCGATTCCTCTGTGAGTGTGGCGCTATAGCGTGGGCAAAAATAGAGAAACTTACCATCGGTGCTGGCGCTACCGAAATGTTGATCAGTAATAGGAGACAACATTAAGAACTGGCTAAAAAAGCTCATAACAGGCAGCGTTTCGGCCCATGTGTCGCGATCCGCCTGCCACTTCACAAGCTCCTGCCGAGCGCAATCATCAGTAAGTAAACAATCGGGCATCATCACCATCACTTTTACTCTTTTTGATGTTAGAGGCATACGTTATGGTGGTGATGCGACAACTAATGTCGCGTTATTTTTGAATATGCATACTTAGGCGTTATGTGTGCCGCATGGGGGCTAAAGTGCTGCCGGAGCGCTGGCTAGTGACGTTAGCGTGGCGAGAAAAATAGACCAGATGGCAAGGCAGCTATACACCCTAAAAGCATAATGGTGAATAAGGAATGCCACGATTAGTCAAGACCACCATCGAGATTGACAAGTGGAAGCATCAGGGGCGCCAACAAGCGGCACGATGGCTGGGGTAGAGATATGGCGTGATTGGGTGATCTGAGGACGCGTATTACCTAAGCAGATGCCAGACATCACACCTTTGCGTAGAATACTAGGCAAGTTAGCTTAGCTTGATTAAGCCCAAGAGTGGCAAAGTAGCCACCGCAATCTGACAGGGAGGTAGAATGGTCACGGTTTATCCACGTCTAAGCGACGCTGAGTTAGAAGCATTGCCTTCCCGTACTGAGGCGAGTATTTACCGCAATGCCTATGAAATTGCCTGCTGGCTAAAAGAGCGTCACGACGCTGTCGCAGAGCCAGGGGAGTACCTGCCCAGCAGCCAAAAAGCAGTGGCTGTTTACACGTGGAAAAGGCCCCAAGACCAATGGCCGCTGTTACAGAGAGCAATTGCCGAACTGGAGCAAGACGGCTTGCAACCGCAGGATATTTTACCGCTTACCCCCTTTAAGGTGGCTAACAGCCAAGTGTTGCAAGCGCAGCGCTCCAAAAACAAAAACCACAGTACAACGAGCGTATGTTTAATGTTGCAGCGGTAAAAGGGCTGGAAGCACCAGTGGTGATCTTGGTCGACATGAATACCAGTGTTTGGGCTGCGAACCCGAAGGTGGAGTATTTAGGAGCGTCTCAGGAGCGGGTGAACGTGTTAGTGTTTATTTCTGCACAGGATTTTAAATGAGCATCACCGCCTACCACGCAAAATATTATGCCTACGAGTTAACCAAACGCCATGCTGATAGGGGGGTTGATCGCCTATCGCAGTCTCTGTTTGATGCCAGTGTGGATTTAAACCCACACCAAATTGAAGCGGCGCTGTTTGCTATGCGTAACCCGCTACAACAAGGTGTACTGCTGGCTGATGAAGTAGGGTTAGGTAAAACCATTGAGGCCGCCTTGGTAGTTTGCCAGCTATGGGCGGAGCGTCGTCGCCGTATTTTGATAATTGCACCCGCCAGCTTGCGTAAGCAATGGGCACAAGAGCTGTATGAGAAATTCGCAGTCCCCACCAAAGTAGTGGATGCGGCTGTATTGCGCCAAGAGGCAGTCGGAAATGTGTTGCAGACGCTCGAATACATAACGCGTAGCAACATTGTGATTATGTCGTATCATTTTGCGACTCGACTGGAAGAAGAGCTGCGCGGTATTCCATGGGATCTAGTCGTATTGGATGAGGCCCACAAACTGCGCAATGCCCATCGTCCAAGCAACCGTATTGGACAAGCATTACGCCGCGCCCTGGAAGGGCGTAAAAAGCTATTGTTGACCGCCACGCCGCTGCAAAACTCGCTCATGGAGCTTTATGGGTTGTCTACTCTGATTGATGAGCATCTATTTGGCGACGATAAAGCCTTCCGTAAGCAGTTTGTGAATAATGATGCTAACCTGCCGGAATTGCGCGAAAGGATAAAACACTTTACCCACCGCACATTGCGTAAAGATGTGTTGGAATATGTGCAATACACTCAGCGCAAAGCCCTTACTCAACCCTTTGAGCCAACTGATGACGAGCAAGCAGTTTACGATGCTGTCTCAGCCTTTTTGCAGCGTGAGTACTCTTTTGCTTTGCCGAAAAGTCAGCGCCATCTGACAGGTCTGATTCTGCGTAAATTACTTGCCTCTAGTACTCCAGCCATTATGGGTACCCTTAGCAGTATTTATCAACGTCTGGAACAGCAGCTTAAGGAGATGCATGAAAATTTAGTCTCAGTGTCTAATGGCTCCAGCTGGTGGTACACCCTGGCGGATGAAGAAGACTTGGAAAGCGATACGCTTGAAGCATTAGAAGAACAAACTCAAGAGAGCGCGTCGGCAGCAATAGCAGCAGATGCTAATAACCCCACCAATTTAACGCGTGCCCTAGAAGAAGAAATGGCTGAACTAGGGGGCATTATTGAGCAAGCAAGTAACCTGAATGACCACACTAAAGCCAGCGCCTTGCTTTCTGCTTTAACCCTTGGCTTTGAGAACATGCAGGCCTATCGTGCGCCGCGCAAAGCGATTATCTTTACCGAATCGCGCCGCACCCAGGAGTACCTCCACCAGTTTCTCTCAGCTAACGGCTACGCGGGCAAGCTGGTGTTGTTTAGCGGTACCAATAACCACCCGGAAAGCCAAGTGATCTACCGCCAATGGCTGGAAGAGCACAGAGGCACCGACCGAGTGACTGGTTCGGCACAGATTGATAAGCGCACTGCCTTGATTGACCATTTCCGAGACAAAAACGGCGCGGATATCATGATTGCTACCGAAGCCGCCGCCGAAGGGGTAAACCTGCAGTTTTGTGCACTGTTGATTAATTATGACCTGCCCTGGAACCCCCAACGCGTTGAACAGCGTATCGGCCGCTGCCATCGCTATGGTCAACAGTTTGACGTGGTAGTAATCAACTTCCTTAATACCCGCAATCAGGCGGATCAACGCGTGCTGGAGCTACTGTCAGAAAAGCTCAATCTGTTTTCCGGCGTGTTTGGTGCCTCTGATGAAGTGCTGGGACGCATTGAAAGCGGCATTGACTTCGAAAAACGTATTCTGACCATTTATGATACCTGCCGCACGCCAGAGGAAATTGAAGCCGCCTTCAATCAGTTGCAAAGCGAGCTAGAAGAAGTGATTACCCACCGCGTGCAGGAAACCCAGGAAAAGTTGCTAGAAAACTTCGATGAAGACGTTCATGACCGGCTTAAACTGCGGCTGGACGAAGCTGAAGCCCGGCTGGATAAAATAGGCCGCTGGTTTTGGGGCGTTAGCCGCTATGCGCTGGCCAAGTGCGCCCGTTTTGAGCCACAAACCTATAGTTTTGCCCTGCAGGATGTGCCCAGTGATGTGAGTCAACACGCTCCGCCGGGACACTATCAACTAATTCGTGGGGCCGCTCAAGCGGACATGCTGGCCCATGCCTACCGTTTGAGCCATCCGCTGGGGGAGTGGGCTTTGCAGCAGGCTCGTCAGGCAGCTACGCCAGTGGCAAGTGTCACCTTTGATTACCAACGCCATGAAACCAAGCTCTCGCAGGTGGAAGCGCTGGTTGGGCAGTCTGGCTGGCTGACACTGCAGCGCTTAGCCTTTACCGCTTTTGAAACCACTGAACGGCTACTGTTTAGCGGCATGACCGATAGTGGCGTACTGCTGGACCAAGAAGCCTGTGAAAAACTAATGTCGGTAGAAGCTCGGGGCGTGCCAAGCGCTATTTCGCTCCAGCCCCCAGCGGCCTTGGTCGAAAATAGCCAGTGCCAGTTGCAAGCGGTGACGGCCGAGCTACTGGAAGATAACCAGCGGCTATTTATGGAAGAGCGCGACAAGCTGGAAAAGTGGGCTGACGATAAACTGCTGGCCGCTGAAGAAGCCCTTAAAAACACCAAGGCCCAGCTTAAACAGCACAAGCGCGATGCCCGTAAGGCCATCACCCTACAGGAACAAAACGCCTATCAGGAAAAAATCGCCGCTCTCGAACGCCAGCAGCGCCAGCAACGCCGCGAAATTTTCAATGCCGAAGATGAGATCATCGACAAACGCGACGAACTGATTGATTCCTTGCAGGTTAGGTTGAAGGAAACCACTGAAACAGAACTGCTCTTCACCCTACGTTGGCAGGTAGTGTAGCGGCACTTAAGCAATATCAGGATAGAACCACACCGCATCAGGAGAAAGAATCTAATGGACACAAGCCATCATACGACTGAGATTAATGAACTAGGACACAGCCCTGATGCCCAGCAAGAGCGACAGCAGCAGCTTTTAAACCTGCTACGCCAAACCGCTCCTGAAGTGATTAGCGACAACCAGTTAAACCTGGAGCGCCTCAAAGAGCTGATGGGAGAAGAGCGCCTGGCACCTGCCGAGCACTATGAGCTGAGCTGGGCAGGTAAAAAAGACGCACGGCGTGAAATTCAAAAGAAAACCAGCCACACCCTACGGCCGGATGCCAACAACCCAGAAAGCGCCCAGCACATGCTGATTGAAGGGGAGAACCTGGAAGTGCTGCGTGTGCTGCAGAAAAGCTATTACGGTAAGGTCAAGATGATTTACATTGACCCGCCCTACAACACCGGCAACGACAGCTTTGTTTACCCGGATGACTACTCTGAAACGCTTGATGAATATCAAAAGCGCACTGGGGAAAAGAACGAAGCAGGGTTTTTGAACAAGCAAAGCCTATGGAAGAAAAACAGCAAAGAAAGTGGTCAATACCATAGCGCTTGGCTATCGATGATGTATCCCCGCCTTTATTTGGCACGCAACCTGCTACGTGAAGACGGCGTTATTTTTATAAGTATTGATGACAACGAAGCGGCGAATTTGAAGTTGCTTTGTGATGAGGTTTTCGGGGAAGAAAATTTTATTGCAGAAATAGTTTGGCAGAGGGCATTTTCGCCAAAAAATGATGCAAAATATTTGTCTGATAGCAATGACTATGTGCTTTTATATGCAAAATCAAAAAGATTTTTTAATGTAGGCAGACTTGAACGTACCGAAGCAGCAAATGAGCGTTATAAAAATTTAGATAATGATCCTAGAGGAGTTTGGATATCAGACAATTTGACAGTAAAGACCTACTCAGAAAAATATAACTATCCTATAACTACACCAAGTGGGCGAGTCGTTGAACCTGCAGATGGCAGATGCTGGTCAACAAGTAAAGAAAGAATGCAAGAGCTGATTGAAGATAATAGGATTTGGTTCGGAGCTAATGGAGATAATGTTCCTCGTTTAAAAAGATTTCTAACAGACGTGCAGCAAGGTATGGTTGCCACTACTTTATGGCTTCATGACGAAGTGGGTCATAATCAAGAGGGAAGGCAAGAGTTAAAAGAACTATTTGACGATAAAGGCTATTTTGATGGGCCTAAACCAGTTAGGTTGCTAAAGAGAATTTTAAAAGTGGGGGCTGTTATAGATAATGATATAGTTCTCGATTTCTTCTCAGGGTCAGGCTCTACAGCCCACGCACTAATGGAACTTAACGCTGAAGACGGCGGTAACCGCCAATCCATTAGCGTCCAACTCCCCGAAAAGCTCGAAGAAAATAGCGAGGCTTATAAGGCCGGTTACCGCACAATTGCGGATATTACCCGTGCCCGTATCGAAAAAGTTATCGCCAAGCTAAAAGCCGAACACCCGGAAAAAACGGAAGGGCTGGCCTGTGCGAATTTCACCCTGGCACCCAGCAACTTCAAGGTGTGGAACAGCGATATCAGCGACCCCGGCGCTATTCGCCAACAGCTCGATGCTTTGCAGAATACTGAAAAAGCCCCTGATGAACAGATCGCTATGCTCACCGAGCTACTGCTTAAAAATGGCCTGGGGGCCTTGGGTGTTCATGCAATCAGCAAGCCGCGCAAGTTGGCTTGCGGCATTACCGTTCACCGCGTGTTAAGAGAAGATGACCGCTACCTGTGGCTATGCTTTGAACCCTATGTTGAGGCCTTGCGCGATGAGATTCTCAGTGCCAGCCCGGCCCAGGTCATCATGCTCAATTCCTGTTTTGTGGGGGCGCAAGGTGATGAACAGCTGAGTAACCTGCAGCTTGATTTGGCCGCGCAGGATATCAGCCTGCTGGTAATTTAAGGAGCTTGATATGTCACACAAGATGACGCTGCAGTTTACTCATCAGGCCTACCAGGAGCGTGCGGTGCAGTCGGTCGTGCAGGTGTTTGACGGCCAGCCGCTGGCCACCGGGGAGTTTGAACTGGTCAGTTCCACTGCCAGCGTGAACTACGCCGGGGATGGTAGTATTGGCAATTCGTTGGTGCTCACCGAACAGCAGGTGCTGGAAAATGTGCACAAGGTGCAGGCCAGCAACGGCATTGAAACCGTTGCCACGCTGCAGGCCGACCGCTGGACCGTCAAGAGCGATGAGGGGCAGGTAAGCGACGAGTTTTGCCCACACTTAACCATCGAGATGGAAACCGGTACCGGCAAAACCTACACCTTTATTCGCACCATGTATGAATTGAATAAGGTGTACGGCTTCAAGAAGTTTGTTGTGGTAGTGCCCAGCGTAGCAATCCGTGAAGGCACCATGAAAAACCTGGAAGTCACCCGCAGCCACTTCGCCGCTGACTATGCCAACGTGCCCTGTCTACCAATGCTCTACGACAGTAATCGGCCTAATGACTTACGCCATTTTGCTCAAAGCGATGCGTTGAGCGTGCTGGTGATCAATATCGACAGTTTTTCCAAAGATATTGATGATAGCAACGCCACCAAGAAAAAAAGCATCAATAAAATCAACCAGAAAGGCGAAAGAGCCTTCGCGCCGATTGAGTACATCAAAGCGGTCAAACCGATTGTGATTGTCGATGAGCCGCAGAACTTTGAAACGGATATTCGCCGTAAAGCCATACGCAATCTCAACCCGTTATGCACTTTGCGCTATTCGGCCACTCATAAAAACCCCTATAACCTACTGTATAAACTAGACCCGGTGCAGGCCTATGACCTGGGGCTGGTCAAGCAGATTGAAGTGGATGGTGTTGAGTCGGATCAAAGTCAGAATCAGGCGTTTATAGAGCTGGTTGCCATTGAACAAAAGGCCAAATCATTAACTGCCAAGGTGGTGATAGACGTTAATGAAAAAACCGGCGTTAAGCGAAAAAGCGTGAGCCTCAAGGTAGGCGATGACCTCTATAAAAAATCCAAGTACCGTGAAGTCTATGCGGATGGGTTCATTCTTAATGAATTTTTAAGCGATACCGAAATTGAGTTCAATAAAAACGGTGTCCTGCGCCTGAACGAACAGCGGGGCGGCCTAAGTGATGATGTGATGCGCTTTCAGATCGAACGCACCGTGGCCGCGCACTTTGCCAAGCTGAAAAAAGTCAAGGAAAGCGGCATTAAAGTGCTCAGCCTGTTCTTTATTGACAAGGTCGCCAATTACCGCGCTTATGATGATGAAGGCAATGCCGTACCCGGCAAGTTTGCCCAGTGGTTTGAAGAGGCTTTCGAAAAGTACGCCGCCAAGGCGCACTATAAAGATTTGATTCCTTACTCTGCCAGCGAGGTACATAACGGCTACTTCTCAGGCGATAAAAAAGGCAAAGGGGCCGCCGCCAAAAAAATATGGGTGGATAGCACCGAGCGCGGTTCTAAAAAGGATGATGATACTTATACCTTGATCATGCAGGACAAAGAGCGGTTGTTAGATATGGCAGAGCCGCTGCAGTTTATTTTTAGCCATTCGGCCCTGCGCGAAGGCTGGGATAACCCCAATGTGTTCCAGATCTGCACCCTGAACGAAACCCAGAGCCAGATGAAAAAGCGCCAGGAGATTGGCCGTGGCTTGCGTCTAGCGGTGAACCAACAGGGGGAACGGATACACGACAAAAGCATCAATGTGCTCACGGTGATTCCCAATGAAAGCTACGAGGTGTTTGCCCGCACTCTGCAGCAGGAAATTGAAGACGAAACCGATGTCAGCTTCAAAGGCCGGGTGAAAAATGCCCGCGCCAAGGCGCGTGTACAGCGCAAGGCGCTGAGTGCTGAAGACGAAGCGCTTTTCAAGGCGATCTGGCAGCGCATCAATTACCAGACCCGCTACAGCGTGACACTGGATACGCCTGAGCTGATTGAAAAATGCGTGGAAGTTTTAACGGATACTAACCAGTATCCTAAAGTTCAGGCTCCCAAGGTGCGCTCTCGCAAAGCCAAGCTGCACATGAATGAGGAAGGTATTCAGGGTGTGGAAACCGGTATTGATGAAAGCAACGCCAGTTACCAAAACGTGCCGGTACCGGATGTTTACGCCTACATTCAAAACCGTGTGCATCTGACGCGCGCCACCTTATTTGCGATTCTTGACCAGTCCAATCGCCTGGATGAGCTGCTGATCAACCCCCAGGCGTTTCTGGATACCGTGGTTACTGCGATTAAAACTGAGCTTCAAGCGCTGCTGGTGAAAGGCATTGAGTACCATGAAATCAACGGCAAACGCTACGAGATGACACTGTTTGATGAGCCTGTAGAAACCTACTTGAGCAGCGTCTACCCGCAAACCCGCGATGATGTAACCACCCCCTTGAACAAAACTCTGCTGGAAGCCCAACCGCTAGAGAGCGATACTCAAGACCCTAAGGGCGACGCTTTCAGCTGTGTAATGAGCGACAGCGAGGTAGAAAACACCTTTGCCCATGAGTGTTCGCTCGACCCTCGCGTCAGGTTCTTCTTCAAGCTGCCGGGCAAGTTCAAAATTGCCACCCCGCTGGGCACCTACAACCCTGATTGGGCAGTAGTGTTTGAAAATGAAGAGCGGGTTTACTTCGTTGCTGAAACCAAGTCCAGCACTGTCAAGACAGACCTGCGCCGTAATGAAAGCTTAAAGATTGAATGTGGGCATAAGCACTTCTCGCTGACTGATGATGTTACTTTCAAGGAAGTCAGCAGTTTAAGTGCACTGATCTCTCAGTAAACCACTGAAGGAAAGCGTATGTTCCAAACCCTGGCGTTGGAGAATTTTACCGCCTTTAAGGAAACCTCTTTCGAGTGGTCGCCGGGCGTGAACGTGCTTATCGGTGCCAATGGCACCGGTAAAACGCATATCATGAAATTAATGTATGCCTTGCAGATGCAGGGTCACGATGCGGCTGAACTGAAAAAGAAGCTGGCGGCGGTTTTTCGCCCTAGCGGCGATAAAGTATCACGCTTGGTTAACCGCAAAAAAGGCAGCAATACGGCGCGCATTAGCTTGTCCAACAGTGCGGCCCAGTCGTTATCGCTTACCTTTGATACCACTAGGCATCACACGTTTGAACTCCAGGGTGAGTGGGCTGTCGAGCGTTCCCCCGTATTCATTCCCGTTAAAGAGGTGCTCTCTTTCGCTCCCGGCTTTATCTCGCTCTATGATAAATATGAGCTCGCGTTCGAGGAAGTCTATTACGATATTATCAAACAAGCTTACTTGCCTGCCCGCAAGGGAATGCCACTCAATGATGAAAAGCCACTATTAGAGCTCATCCGCAAGACGGTAGGTGGAAAGGTGACATTAGAGGGGGATGAATTTCACCTTAGCGCAGGAAGTAAGAAGTTGGAAATGTCGCTGGTGGCAGAAGGGCACCGCAAATTGGCTCTGATTTGGCAGTTGATCCATAATGGCTCGCTATTTGCCAACAACACACTATTTTGGGATGAGCCAGAAGCGAACCTTAACCCTGCGCTCATGCCAGAAGTGGCTAAAATTCTGCTTATGCTTGCAGAGCGTGGTGTGCAAGTATTTGTAGCAACCCACGATTACGCCTTTCTGCGGGAATTGGATTTTGCGCGTCAGGAGACGCCTACACGCTACTTCTCCCTTGAGCTGACGCAGGAGGATGGCGTTATTGCACATAGTTTCAGCCGCTACCGGGACATTCGGCCTAATAAAATTGCGGACGAGTTTCAGCGTCTTTATGACTTGGAAGTTCGTCACTCGCTGGGGGACTTTTCGTGAAACCCTGGGAGGCAAAGCCGGAGTGGTGCGAGTCTGATTTATACTTTGATTTTTCTCAAGCTCGTCAAGTAATTAAGCTAGACGACCAAGTGGCAGCCGCTGGTTTAACGCATCTATTAAAGGGTGGCGTTGATTTTGTTGTGGAGTGGGACACGCAATTATGGCTGCTGGAAATTAAAGACCCAGAGAGCGGTGCTATTCCTGAACAGCATCGAGAAAAGCAGAGGCAACGCTTTCTTGCGGATATCGTCAGCCAATCGCTTATCGAGCGGCATTTATTCCCGAAACTGCGTGACAGCCTTATCTTTTTGGGGTTGGAGTATGGCGTCGTCAATAAGCCGCTGCGCTATATTACCTTAATAGGTTTGAGTGACTTAGAGCCTGCTCAGTTAGCAGGTTTACGAGACAGGCTCTGGCGAACAGAATGGGTGTCTGGGCCGCGTTATAGCGGTTGGCGCAAATCCTTTGATGTGCAGGCGTTCAACGTTGATCAATGGAATCGCCTGATGACCAAGTGCCCTATACTGCGTATCAGCCAGCAGTAGGCGGCTTTTCTTGGCGTTCATTACCCTACACAAACCCCATCGGCTGGCGCTGCCCTTGCTGTTCGCGCTCTTCCAGCGTTAGCGCATCCAGTAGCGTATTCAAGCGGATGGGCAGCCCTCGTAAGTCCAGTTGGTCTAGCGCTGTACGCACGTTGCCGGGGGTTAGGCGGCGCTGGGCTAGGTGGTTGGCGGGAATGGTGGCTAAACGGCGGTGGTCGCGATCGGGTAGAACGGCTTTCAGCAGTTCGCGCAGCGGCTCGGGGGCTAGCGTTAGCTTTAGGTGTTGCCGACACCATAACGTAGTGATGACTACCACTCGCCACTGTCCATCAGCGACCCTTGCTCAACGGCTGGGTTGTAGATGTAGCACCAAGCGTCACCGTATTGGGTAGGGAGAGTCGTGCGGTTATAGAGGCCTTGGCTTGGCGCGTGGTGAAAGTAGCCCTCTAACTGGTCGAGCCGCGCTAGCTGTTCAGCGTTAATGGCATACACCTCCACAGTAACGCCTGTGGATGGCGTGAGCTTAGCGCCTGGGTAGGGGCCAAGGTCGTAAAGTGTGATCCCCGTTAAACGGTCTTGACCCAGCATATCTGCGCCGTTTAACCAATGATGATTGCGATGCCCGTGCTTTAACGTGCCGTACACCGCCACCCGAGGGCAGCGCTGAATGGCTTGGTGAAGGTGATTCATTGGGTTGCTCATCTTGATTATCGAGTGTCTTGCAAAAGGGTGACGTTACCAAAGCGCCGCTTTCTTGCACTGCTTTACAATGTGGTGGCGCTGTTGTTGCAAGCGTAACCAAGCGTTATCGGGTAATCCTGCATCTTTCAGTGCTTGCTGCATCTCTTTTGAGTCGGCAAATCGAAGCAGTAACTCTCGTAGACGTTTAATCTCTCGCTTGATAAACGGATAGCTAAGCTGGCTCTGCTCAGCTAGCAGTTTCCAGTCACGAGATAAAAGCTGCATGGCGTTGTTTTGGTAGCCAATAGAGAATGCCGAGTTAAGCTCAGTTCTTGTGTATGGAGGGCAGTAGAGAGGGTGGCGTATCCTGTTGATTGATCTCGCCAGATCACAACCAACATAGGACGGAT
>NZ_FODB01000024.1 GCF_900110265.1 Vreelandella aquamarina
CGCTCAATGTCCGCACTTGGGATTGCCCACACTGTGGCACCCAAGGCATCGACCGCGATGTGAACGCTGCCCGCAACATTTTGCAATCGGGCAAAGCCATTCTGGCTGGTGCTGACAAGCTCCGTCAGCATGAAAAGACGACTACCGTGGGGCTCACGGGAGGTTAAGCCTGTGGAGCTTGTGTAAGACCTGAGGTGCCATCACCAAGGGCAACGGGCTGTGAAGCAGGAACCCGGAAGGCAACAACCGGGAATCCCCTTCCTTTCCGCCGCAGGCGGCAGCTTCCTAAGAAGCTGAGGAAGGGGAGGAGGTCAACACGCTGGAAGATATTATTGAGACCATTCTCGGCCAAGATATCGTCGATGAAACTGACAGCGTGGCGAACCTGCGCCACTATGCGAAACAGCGTTGGATCAAACGTATTAAACGCGAAGATAAGAATGTGAAACCAGCAGAGTGAACGCTGCCATAACCTCATTGTCTTAGCGCTAAACGTTCTTCTATAGTGAAGGCGTTGAAAGTCATATAAGGTATGAGAGCCACTTCACTTTAACGAGGAGCAACGATGTCATTACGTATCAATGCAGTCGTGCCTGATTTCGAAGCAGAGACGAGCCACGGTCCGATCCGTTTTCACGATTGGATTGGCGACAGCTGGGCGATTCTGTTCTCACACCCAAAAGATTTCACGCCGGTATGCACCACGGAGTTCGGCGCCGTCGCAACGCTGAGTGCCGAGTGGGAGAAGCGTGGCACCAAGGTCATCGGTGTGTCCGTCGATGGTGTAGAGGAACACAAGCGCTGGGCTGGCGACATTGAAACCGTGAGCGGTAGCAGCGTCGGCTTCCCGATCATTGCGGATGAAGACCTCAAAGTCTCCAAGCTGTTCGATATGCTGCCGGAAGATGCTTACCTGCCCGATGGCCGCACGCCAGCGGACAGCGCCACCGTGCGTTCGGTCTTCATCATCGGCCCGGATAAGCAGCTAAAGCTCTCCATGACCTACCCGATGACCGTAGGCCGTAACTTTGCTGAAATTTTGCGTGCGCTGGATGCGCTGCAAACTACGGCAAAGCATGGCATTGCCACCCCGGCGGATTGGACAGTCGGCCAGGATGTCATCATCCCGCCCAGCGTCTCAGACGAGGACGCCAAGCAGAAATTTGGTGAGTTTGACACCGTGCTGCCCTACCTGCGCAAGACCAAGCTGCGTTAATCGCGCGCAAGCAGTCGATCGGAAGCCCCGCCAGTGCCACTGTCGGGGCTTTTTTTATGCTAGGCGGGTTCTTCTAGTGGCTGCCAGCGCCCCTGTTTTTTCTGGTGGCGTAACTGATCTAGAATCTTGAATTTCAAGATGCCAAATACCCAGGTTTCAAACTCTGAGCGGCCTTCAAACGTCGTGCTTTTTTCAAAGGCGGTCAGTAAAGTTTCTTGAACGGCATCTTCGGCGGCGGCTGAGTCCCTTAGCTGTAAGCGCGCAAAGGCAAGTAGGCGAGGGCGCATGTAGCTGAAATGCGTGGCGGCCAGTGAAGCGGTGATGGTCACAGTGTCCCCTTGTCGTTGCTGGTTCCTTCTCATCGCACATCGAGTTTACGATATTCATGGAAAATACGCTGTTATTAGGATTTTTAGGCAGTTTGGTGGCTGGGCTATTGACCGCCGTGGGGGCGTTGCCCGTGCTGCTGGGCAAAACGCCAAGTCGGGGGTTTCGTGATTTAGCGCTGGGCTTTGCGGCCGGGGTGATGCTGGCGGCTTCGTTTTTTTCCCTGATCATTCCTGCCCTGGAGGCCGCAGAAATCTATTACGCCGGCGGGCCGGTGCCCGCAGCGCTGGTATGCACTGCGATTTTGCTCGGCATGGGGGCCATTGCGCTGCTCAACGAAGGTTTGCCGCACGAACACTTCCAGCAGGGGAGAGAGGGGCCGGAAGCCGCTTCGCTGCGTCGGGTATGGCTGTTTGTGTTTGCCATTGCAATTCACAACCTGCCGGAAGGCTTGGCGGTCGGCGTTGGCTTTGGTGCCAATGGCTTAGAGGGCGGAATGCCGCTGGCAATTGGGATTGGCTTGCAGAATATGCCGGAAGGGTTAGCGGTAGCCGTGGCGCTGATGGGGGAAGGCTACTCCAAGTGGCGCTCCTGGTCGATTGCGGCGCTGACCGGGCTCATTGAGCCGATTGGCGGGCTGTTTGGCGCCAGCGTCGTCACCGTTTCTCAAGTGCTGTTGCCCTGGGGCCTGGCATTTGCCGCAGGTGCCATGCTCTACGTGATTAGCCACGAAATCATTCCCGAAACCCATCGCTGTGGCCACCAGAAGAAAGCGACGTTTGGCCTAGCGATGGGCTTGGTGATCATGCTGTTTCTCGATGTATGGCTGGGCTAGGCTCACCCTTTTAAGTGCTCTACCAGCGCCTGAGCAAAGGTATCGGTGGTGCCGGTGCCGCCCATGTCGGGCGTGACCATATCGCGGCGGTTCTCTAGCACGGCGCGAATTCCTTGGCGAATTGCGTCACCCTTGGCGGTCATGCCGAGGTGGTCGAGCATCTGGGCGGCGGCTAACAGCAGCGCGCAAGGGTTGGCGATTTTCTTGCCTGCAATGTCGGGTGCCGAACCGTGTACTGCTTCGAAAATCGCCGCTTTTTCACCGATGTTCGCCCCTGGGGCCAAGCCCAAACCGCCCACGAGGCCCGCGCACAGGTCGGAGAGGATATCGCCGAACAGGTTAGTGGTGACGACCACATCGAATTGGTGAGGGTTCATAACCAGCTGCATACAGGCGTTATCCACGATCATCTCTTGGAATTCGATCTCGGGATACTCGCTGGCCACTTCACGGGCAACGTCTAAAAACAGGCCGGAGCTGGTCTTGATGATGTTGGCTTTGTGAACGGCGGTGACCTTCTTGCGACCATTCTGTTTGGCTAGCTCAAAGGCGTAACGCACGATGCGCTCGGAGCCTTTGCGGGTCACTTTGATCACCGAGATGCCGGTATTGCCGTCGTCGAGCATCTCTTGGCCATCGGAGAGGTAAGCCCCTTCGGTGTTTTCCCGCACGGTGATCATGTCGATATCATCGTAGCGGGAGCGGGTGCCCGGAAAGCTGATGGCGGGGCGCACGTTGGCATAGAGGTCAAAATGGCGGCGTAACTGCACGTTGATGGATGAAAAGCCCTTACCAATCGGCGTGGTGAGCGGGCCTTTCAGGGCAATGCCGTGCTTTTCAATGGCATCCAACGAGGCTTGTGGAATCAGCGTGCCGTGCTTTTCAAGCGCTACCAGACCTGCGTCGATAAACTCGTAGTTCAGCCCGCACTCAAGGGCGTCTAACACTTGCAGGGTGGCGTCCATTATCTCAGGGCCGATGCCATCGCCTTTAATCACTGCGACTGTCTGGCTCATGTGCGGTTCCTCTCGTTGGTAGGGTAGAAAGTGGCGAGGAAAGGGCGGTGGGGCCGCCGTTTGAGTGCCATGGTAAGCCAAGCTTAGAGGGAAGGTCATCGTCTAAACGTCTAGGGTGGCGGGTGCGAATTGGCCTGTTTGCTGGTAGAATGCCGCGCTCAAGGCGACTGGAACGCACTTAGCTGCCGCCATCTCGCCTGAATAACGATGTTAAAACAGCAAGGTTTATCTGTAATGATCAATGCAATGGCAGCCGTTGCTCTGCCGACACCAGGGCTGATGACTCCACCCTAGGTTCTCCCTCCTTAATTAGCGCCATAACGCTCTTCGCGTTATATCGGTGCTATGGCACCCCGTTGCCGCTATTTGGCTATCGGCGCGTTTGCGTCTTCGATTGGTAGCATTCATCCGACAATCTATTACTAACGTGCGCTCTTGTGCTGCCTTTGTGTGCGGCTGCGGCGCGCAATGTCTTTAACCCCCTAACCATTGGACTCCCTGAATGGCACTTTTCAGTAAGCATGAGTGGTTCTCTAACATTAAGGGCGACACGCTCTCAGGTATTGTCGTCGCGCTGGCGCTAATTCCTGAAGCGATCGCCTTTTCAATTATCGCGGGCGTGGACCCGAAAGTGGGGCTTTACGCCTCGTTCTGTATCGCGGTGATTATCGCCTTTACCGGTGGCCGCCCAGGTATGATCTCTGCGGCCACAGGGGCGATGGCGCTGCTGATGGTGACACTGGTGAAAGAGCATGGCCTGGAGTACTTGCTGGCCGCCACGTTGCTGACCGGCGTGCTGCAAATTATCGCGGGCTACCTGCGGCTGGCGGAGCTGATGCGCTTTGTCTCCCGCTCGGTAGTCACCGGGTTTGTGAATGCGCTGGCGATCCTGATTTTTATGGCGCAACTGCCGGAGCTCACTAACGTGACGTGGCATGTGTATGCCATGACACTGGCCGGCCTGGGAATTATCTACCTGTTCCCTTATTTGCCGAAGATTGGCAAGTCGGTTCCTTCTCCGCTGGTGTGCATCGTGGTGCTGACCGTGGTGTATATGGTGAGCGGTATGGATATTCGCACCGTGGGCGATATGGGCGAGCTGCCGGATACGCTGCCGGTTTTCCTATGGCCGAACGTGCCGTTAAATCTTGAAACCCTGACGATTATTTTTCCCTACGCCGTGATGCTGGCAGTGGTGGGCCTGCTTGAGTCGATGATGACCGCCACGATTGTGGATGATCTTACTGATACACCCAGCGATAAAAACCGCGAGTGTAAAGGCCAAGGGGTGGCTAATATTGGCGCTGGTTTAATGGGCGGTATGGCTGGTTGCGCGATGATTGGTCAGTCGGTGATCAACATTAAATCGGGTGGCCGGACGCGTTTATCGACGCTGATTGCGGGCGTGGTGCTGCTGTTGATGGTGGTGTTCTTGTCAGACTGGGTATCGCAAATTCCCATGGCGGCGCTGGTCGCGGTGATGATTATGGTCTCGATTGGTACCTTTAGCTGGGAGTCCATTCGCGATCTGAAAAAGCATCCGATGAGCACCAATGTCGTCATGCTGGCGACCGTCGCGGTGACCGTCGGTACCCATAACTTAGCGATGGGGGTTTTTGTCGGCGTGCTGCTGGCGGCGCTGTTCTTCGCCAATAAAGTTAGCAACATCATGTACGTCGGCTCAAAAGAAATAGAGGCCGGTAAAGAGCGCGAATACCAAGTGGTTGGACAGGTGTTTTTTGCCTCGTCTGAGCGCTTTATGGCCGCGTTTGATTTCAAAGAGAGCATCGATAAGGTGACCATTAACCTATCGAAGGCGCACTTCTGGGATGTGACCGCCGTTCAGGCGCTTGACCGCGTGGTGATTAAATTCCGCCGCGAAGGCACCGAGGTTGAACTGGTAGGCCTAAATGAAGCAAGCGCCACCGTGGTGGACCGCTACGCCGTTCATAACGACCCGGAAGCCGTTGAAAAACTGATGGGCGGCCACTAAGCCAGGCAAGGAGAACAGCATGACTGAACACGTACTCGCCGCCATTGACGGCTCCCAATTTGCCGAAGGCGTTTGCGACTATGCCGCCTGGGCAAGCCTGGCCCTGGGTGCACCGCTAAGCTTTGTGCACGTTGTAGATAATCACTCTTGGGCACCCGAAGAGCAAAACTTATCCGGCAGCCTGCGCTTCGGTGCCCGCGAAAAGCTGATGGAAGAACTCTCAGCGCTTGATGAGCAGCGTGCCAGGGTAAATCGTGAGCAAGGCAAGCTGATGCTCGAAGCGGCCAAGGCCAGGGCGGTGGAAGATGGGGTAAGTAGCCCCACGACCCGCCAGTTAAACGGCACGCTAGTGGAAACACTGGTAGAGCTGGAAAAAGACGTGCGCCTGCTAGTGGTAGGCAAGCGCGGCGAAACCGCCCACCAGGCAAGTGGGCACCTGGGCGCTAACCTAGAGCGGGTGGTGCGGGAAATGCACCGCCCGATTTTGATGGTGCCGAAAGCCTTTCAGCGGCCGGAAAAGGTGCTGATTGCCTTTGATGGCAGCCAAACCGCCCGCAAAGGGGTGGAGATGCTGGCCCGCTCGCCGCTATTTGCGGGGGCAACCTGCCATGTACTGATTGTAGGAGCAGAAACAGCCGAGCACCGCAGTGAGCTGGCGTGGGCGCTAAACACTTTGCGTGAAGCAGGGCATCATGCAGAAGGCGCGATTCGCGCGGGTGAAGTGGATGACGCTTTGCAAGCTTACGAGCAGGAAAGCGGTATTGATCTACTGGTGATGGGAGCCTACGGGCACTCGCGCATTCGTCATTTGCTAGTAGGCAGTACCACCACGGCCATGCTGCGAAGCAGCCGGATACCTGTGTTAATACTGCGTTAACCGCTTATCAACATCGCTTAAGCCGGGCTGCTCGTAAGAGCAGCCCGGCTTTTTTGTGGGAGGTTGTTGATGCTGCAGTGCAATACTGTGCTATTCGATACTATGCTGTTAGGCAGGTTGTTACCTATCCACTCTCTGGAATAGCGAGGAGCCTGCCGTGCCAACGTTGGAAAAATCGCCTATTGGCTTTGATGCAACCTCACCCTCTCACCGTTTTATTGCCGAGCTATTGCGCGAGGCTGACATTCAACTGGATGGGAGCCGCCCTTGGGATATACAGCTGTACGCACCCGGCGTTATCGATAGTGCTCTTTCGCGAGGTAATCTGGGACTTGGCGAAAGCTACATGCGAGGGGAGTGGGATGCCATACGGCTAGATGAGCTGTTTTACCGCATCATGCGTGCCCAGCTTGGCCAACGCATTAAGCCCACCCAGCTGATTTACCACTCGCTACGTTCACGCCTGCTCAACCGCCAAACAGCGAAGCGGGCGTGGGAAGTAGGGGAGAAGCACTACAATCTCGGCAACGACTTTTATGCCGCGATGCTCGACCAGCGGATGACCTACACCTGTGGCTACTGGAAACATGCCCAAACGCTGGATGAAGCCCAGGAAGCCAAGCTTGATCTTATTTGTCGTAAGCTCCAGCTAAAACCAGGGATGCGTGTTCTGGATATCGGCTGCGGCTGGGGCAGTTTTATGGGCTACGCTGCCGAGCATTATGGGGTGGAGTGTGTGGGCCTGACCATTTCTAAGGAGCAGGCTGAATTTGGGCAGCGGCTGCTAAGAAAAGGCTTACCGGTAGAGTTTCGCCTGCAGGATTATCGTGATGAAAGCGAGACGTTTGACCGCGTAGTGAGTATCGGTATGTTTGAGCACGTAGGTCATAAAAATTATCGCGAGTATATGAGTGTTGTTCACCGCTGCTTAAAAGATGATGGACTATTTTTGCTGCATACCATTGGTAAAAACTTAAGCAATACCGTGACCGACCCTTGGATTGATAAGTATATTTTCCCCAATGGTGAGCTGCCTACCTTAGGGCAAATCACAGACGCCGCCGAAGCACTGTTTGTTATTGAAGATCTACATAACTTCGGGGCTGACTATGATCGCACCTTAATGGCTTGGCACCATAACTTCGAAACCCACTGGCCGCGATTTAAAGAGCAGTATGGCGAGCGCTTTTACCGCATGTGGCGCTATTACCTGCTGGTGTGTGCAGGGGCTTTTCGCGCCCGGCAAATTCAGCTCTGGCAACTAGTGATGAGCAAGCAAGGGATACTTGGTGGATACTCCCGTGTTAGCTAACCACTCGCCCCGGCAGCAGTTTGTGGCAGCCAGAGGATCAAGGAGAGATAAACCTAGGGCTGCTGCTGTTCGAGCGACCCGCGTATCAAAAGGTTAGGCCGCTGGTGGGTGTGAAAAGGCCAAACGCTCGCCCATCCAGGCGGAGAATACACAGAGGGGCAGGCTGCCTATGCCGTACAGCAGCGCCAGCCCCATACTGCCCTGCTGTGCCAAGTGCAGCGTTTCCAGGCTGAAGAGCGAAAAGGTAGTGAAGCCGCCGCAAAACCCTGCCACTAACAGCGGCTGCCAGTGCGCCAGTTTGCCATGTGGCGCGCGAGACGCTGTCGCGGCTAACCAGCCGATGAGGCAGGAGCCCAGCACGTTTACCAATAGCGTTCCCCAGGGAAAGTGGGTACCCAGCATGACCATTGAAGCCAGCGAAACGCTATAGCGAAGAACGCTTCCCATAGCGCTGCCAAGGCCGACGGCTAGATAGGCGTTGATACTCATCAAGGACTCCTTGCTAACCCTGGGCCAACCACCAGCCTAGCGCTGTCATGGCGATGCCTAATAGTAACGTAGCGACCATATTGAGCGCGGCGCGAATTGCCTGGCCGCGCTGCCACAGCTCAAGGGTCTGCAAGCTAAACGACGACACCGTGGTATAGCCGCCTAACAGGCCCGCTACCGCAAATAGCCAAAGCGACTGCGTATTAGCCACGCCGTAAACGCCTAGTAGCCAACCTGCTAATAGCGCTCCGCTAGCATTGACGCAGAGTGTTCCCCAGGGGAAGGCTTTACCCAGCGCATGAGCCATCGCGTTGGAAATGGCAAAGCGCCCGATACCCCCCAGTGCGCCGCCCAGTGCCACGAGTAATACGCTGGTGATGCCATGTCCCATGCTGCTCCTCGCCCTATGATGAATCTATTGATAGGCGGCTAATTGTAGCATCTGTATCCATCAAGGGCGGAGCGCCTAAAAACGTGCCGCTGACGGTGTTGCTGTCCAACGTCTTCGTGTACAACAGAGTCAGAATAACGACAACGTTTGGTGCACCCTCTTCAAGGAGAAGCCAGTATGTCTGATTACGTGTTAGCAGCCATTGATGGGTCCCACTATGCAGAAAGTGTGTGTGACTATGCGGTTTGGGCAGCCACGGCGCTTTCGGCACCGCTGCGTTTTCTTCACACCGTTGATAACCACACGCAGGTGGCGGAGCCCGACTTAACCGGCCATCTAGGCCTGGGCACGCGGGAACATCTTCTGGAGCAGCTCTCGGATATTGAAGAGCAGCGCGGCAAGCTTGCTCGCCAGCAGGGGCGCTTGATATTGGATGCCGCAAAAGCGCGGGTAGAAGCGGCTGGGTTTGCAGAGCCGCCCTGTATGCAGCGCAATGGCACCCTGGTGGATACCTTGGCCGAGCATGAAAAAGAGATCCGCTTGCTAGTGCTAGGAAAGCGAGGGGAAACGGCCCACCAAGCCAGCGGCCACTTGGGCTCTAACCTTGAGCGCGTGGTACGTGAGCTTCACCGTCCCATCTTGATGGTGCCGAAGGCGTTTACGCTGCCCAAACGCGTGCTGATGGCCTTCGATGGCAGCAAAACAGCGCGAAAAGGCGTTGAAATGCTGGCGAAAAGCCCCTTGTTTGATGACGCATCGTGCCATGTGGTGATTGTGGGCGCAGAGACTGCAGAGAATCACTCGCAGCTGCAGTGGGCTATGGATACCCTCCAGGCCGCAGGCCACCAAACCGAAGGCGCTATTCGCGCCGGTGAGGTGGAAGAGACGCTGCGCGCTTATAAGCAAGAAAAGGACATTGACCTGCTCGTGATGGGGGCTTACGGCCACTCGCGCATTCGCCATCTGCTGGTGGGCAGCACCACCACGGCAATGCTGCGTAACGCGCATTTACCGGTGTTGATACTGCGCTGAATTGCGGTTGACGCTAAACCCTGGCCGCCGCTACCCCTTAGCGGCGGCCAGGCGGCTTACGCGAGGCTGGTGGCGGCCTCTGGCTGAGTGGTGCGGGTTGGTTGCGCTGCGTTAATCCCCGATAGCACCGCTTTAAGCGAGGCGCTGACCGTGTCGCTATCTTCCGCCACGGCACAGATGCGCTGCCCATCAATATTAAGCTGCACGAAGGCAATGGCGTTGGCCTCGCTGTCGCCGCCTAGCGAGTGCTCGCTGTAATCGAGGATGGCCACATGGGTGCCGGTATGTTTCTTCCAGGCGTCGGTGAATGATGACATCGCGCCATTTCCCGTGCCGGATAAGCGCAGCGTTTCGGCACCCTGCCACAGCGTCATATCGATACCTTCCTGCTGCCCCTTCGAGAGCCGGTAGTCGGCCAGCGCTAGGGGGGCGTCATGGGAGAAGTTATCGAACATCACTTGGCGAATCATCTCGCTAGAGAGCTCGCTGTTACGTCGCTCGCTCTCTTTCTGTACGTAGGGGGCCAGCGCTAGCATCATCCAGCGGGGCAGGTTAATGCCGTAGTCGCGCTCTAGCAGGAAGGCCATGCCGCCCTTGCCCGACTGGCTGTTGACCCGAATAACGGCTTGGTAGTCCCGCCCAATATCATGAGGGTCGATCGGCAGGTAGGCCACTTGCCATGGCTCGTCGGGCTTCTGGTGTTTGAGCGATTTGCGAATCGCATCCTGGTGGCTGCCTGAGAAGGCGGTGTAGACCATTTCGCCTACCCAGGGGTGGCGGGGGTGCATCGTAATGCCGGTACATTCGTGAACCACTTGAATGATCTCGTCTGGATTGGAAAGATCCAGCTCGGGGTCAATCCCCTGGCTGTAGAGGTTCATCGCCAGCGTGACAATATCCATATTGCCGGTGCGTTCGCCGTTACCCAGCAAGGTGCCCTCTACCCGGTCGGCACCCGCTAACAGTGCAAGCTCAGCCGAGGCCACGGCACCGCCGCGGTCGTTATGGGTATGCACTGAAATAATCACGCTGTCGCGGCGGCTAATGTGCTGGCAGAAATACTCGATTTGGTCGGCGTGATGATGCGGGCCAGCCACTTCTACTGTGGTGGGCAGGTTAAGAATGCACTTGTTGTCTGGGGTGGGCTGCCAGACATCCATCACCGCTTCGCAAATAGCCAGTGAGAAGTCGATTTCCGTGCTGGAGAAGCTCTCCGGCGAGTACTGGAAGCGCCAATCAACGTCTGGATATTGCGCGGCATAGGTTTTCACCCAGGTCGCCCCTTGCACGGCGATATCGGTAATACCATCGCGGTCCATCTCGAACACCCGCTCTCGCTGAATGGTCGAGGTGGAGTTGTACAGATGGATAATGGCGCGTTTAGCGCCCACCAGCGAAGCAAACGTTTTTTCGATCAGGTGTTCGCGGCACTGTACCAGCACGGCAATGGTGACGTCCTCAGGGATTTGGTCCTCTTCGATCAACCAGCGCACGAAGTCGTAATCCGGCTGGCTGGCGGAGGGGAAGCCCACCATGACTTCCTTAATGCCCACTTTAATAATCTGGTGCCAAAAGCGCTGCTTCTGCTCAACTGTCATGGGCTCCAGTAGGGCTTGGTTACCATCGCGTAGGTCTTCGCTTACCCAGATAGGAGCGTGGGTAAGCTCCCGGTCGGGCCACTGGCGGTTAAAGGCGGGCACCCGCGGAGCAGGGCGATATTTGCGATGATCAAAAGCAGCCATGGTAAGTTTCCTGAAAACGTTGAGTTGTTTGGGGCGGCCGCTTGTGGCGTCAGCCGCTTTTAAGACGATCCTGCTTGTGACAGTCACACCAGTTTACTCAACTTGCCTTGAAAGGTTATTGCGAAAAAATGGCATTATTGAGAGTAAGTGGCAGAATGTATCAATATATGCTTTTTTATTGGTAGGAGCTGTCGGCTATGACGGTATCACCCTTGACGCTGGATCGTTTTGATCGGCGTATTCTGGATGTGCTGCAGGTGGAAGGGCGCATTAGTAACCAGGAGTTGGCCGAGCGTATTGGCCTTTCGCCATCGCCCTGCTTACGCCGGGTGCGGGCGCTGGAGGAGCATGGGCTGATTACCCAGTACCGTGCGGTGGTGGATGCGCGCCCGCTGGGGTTTCAGCTGATGGCATTGCTGCACATCTCGATGGACCAGCACACCCCTGAGCGGTTTGATAACTTCGAGCGACATATTCGCACTATCCCCAACGTGGTGGAGTGTTTGATCATTACCGGGCAAGCAGCGGATTTTCAGCTCAAAATTCTGGTGAAGGATATGGATGATTACCAGCACCTGCTGCTGCACGTCATCAACCGAATTGAAGGGGTTACCGGGGCCCATACGAGCTTCGTTTTGCGCCGCGTGTTTGAACATCGTCCCGTGCCCACCTAATGCGCGTTGGCTAACGAAGCATAGGCAGTGGCTTGGTGGCGGTTTACACTAGTTTTTTTCATCTTCTTAGGAGATTAATCTATGAGCATTCAGCGTCATGATACAAAAGCTCGTATGAGCCGCGCCGTGATTCACCAGGGCGTTGCCTATTTATGCGGTCAGGTGGCGGGTCCTGAGGCGCGCCATGGCGACATCAAAGCGCAAACTGAGAGCATGCTGGCGCGGGTAGATGCGCTGCTAAAAGAGATTGGCTCCAGCCGCGAGCAGCTGCTAAGTGCCACTATCTACCTGAAAGATGGTGGCGATTTCGCAGCGATGAACGAAGTATGGGATGCCTGGGTGCCAGATGGCTATGCACCGGCACGCACCTGCGTATGCGCGCCAATGCCTGCCGACGAGTTAAAAGTGGAAATTACCGTCACCACCGCTGTGGACGCGTAACCACTAGCGACGCTTATTTAGTGGGCTTTTCCGCTGGAAAGCGGGTATCGCGCAGGCTGTCTTTGATCTTTTTCAGGTGCGGCAGAAAATCTTCGCCGCGCCTAAGCGTTACCCCGGTGGCGAGCGCATCAATTAAGGTGAGCTGAATAACTCGTGAGGTCATCGGCATATAGTGGTCGGTGTCCTCTGGAGTGGCGACTTCAAGCGTGGCGGTGCACTCCTGTGAGAGCGGAGAGTTCGGTGCGGTAATGCCGAGTACGACGGCGCCTGCTTCCCTGGCCACTTTGGCGATATCCACCAGCTCCCTGGTGCGTCCGGTATAAGAGATGATCACCACCACATCGCCGGTGTGGCAGGCGGCGGCTACCATGCGCTGCATCAGCACGTCTACATAGGCCATGACCGGCAGGTTAAAGCGGAAAAACTTATGCTGCGCATCTTGCGCCACGGCACCTGACGCACCCAGCCCAAAAAAGTGAATCTGCTTGGCCTGCGTCAGATAATCCACCATCCGCTCGACGGCGGCCATATCCACTTCACGCTGGGCTTCGTCCAGCGCGGCAATGGTGGCCCCAAAGATTTTATGGGTGTACTGCGTGGCAGTATCGCCGGGCTCAACGGCGCGGGTGACGTAGGGCGTGCCCCCCGCCAAGCTTTGGGCCAGCTTGATTTTAAAATCCGGGTAGCCTTTGGCGCCAAAGTTACGGCAGAAACGGTTAACGGTCGGCTCGCTGACACTAGCTGCCTGGGCAAGGCTTGCGATGCTCAGGCTGGTGGCCGCGGCGGGGTCTTCCAAAATTACGTTCGCGACTTTGCGCTCTGAGCGGTTCAACTCTTCTAAGCGTTCCCGTAAGCGGTCTAGCAGGTCATGCGCCATTAACAGACTCCGTGGCAGGCGTTAAGTTTGGGTGAGGTTTCCAATTCGTGCACCAGCGATAAAATTCATCGGCGGGCAACGGACGAGCATAGTAATACCCCTGTGCAGCTTCGCAACCAATAGAACGTAAGTAGTCTGCTTGAGCTGCGGTTTCGATGCCTTCAGCCACCACATTACAGCCTACTGCATGGGCTAACTGGGTGATGGTCAGAGCCAGTTGGCGATCCACCGTGTCTTTTTCCAAGTCCAGCACAAAGGCGCGGTCAATCTTTAGGGTTGAAAAAGGTAGTGTCTTTACATAAGCCAGCGAGGAGTGCCCGGTACCAAAATCATCGATGGCAACAGCAATCTTTGCTTCGGTCAATTGAGCTAACTGGATGCGCGCGTTGTGCATATCGCTGAGCAGGCCGGATTCGGTGACCTCTAAAGCAAAAAAGCGCTCAGGAATGTTGTGCTTAGCTAAGCGTGTTAGTAGGTTTTGAGCAAAATCCTTACGTGCCAGCTGGCGGGCTGCCACGTTAACCGCAATATGGAAGCGGTCATTAAGAAGCCCTTGCTGGCGCCACTGCACAATATAGCGCATGGCCTCTTCTAGCACCCACTCACCAATGGAGAGAATATCACCGCTTGCCTCGGCAAGGGGGATGAAATCTGCAGGTGACACATGACCAAGTTCTGGATGGTACCAGCGGAGCAGGGCTTCCGCGCCGATGACTTGCTGGGTGGCGAGCGATAGCTTGGGCTGAAACGCCAGTGACATTTCCCCCCGTTGGGTTGCCCCGCGAACCGCCTGTTGCAGGTGTAGGCGATGACGCTGCTGGGTTTCCAGAGTTTCGTTGTAGTTTTGGATACGTAAAGAGCCGTTTTGGGGCAGGGCTAGGGCGGCCATGTGCACAAGTCGCTCGGTTTCAAAATGGCCATGGGACCAGCTAATACCCATGCGGGCGTTGAGCGGTAGCAGTAAATCGCCCAGCGTCTGGTCATGGTCGAAACAGCTTAGTAGACGAGAGGCTAACTGCCGTAGCCCGGTGAGCTCAGCACTTTGGGTGATCACCAGTAGCTCGCTGCCGCCCCAGAGTCCTAATGTACATTTAGGGGATAATTGGGCGTTTAAGCGGTGGCTGATATGCATTATTAACTGGTCTGCAATACCGTAGCCATGGAGTCGAACCGCATCGTCCAAGTGATCCAAAGCAATAAACAGCAGCCCAGTGCCGTGCCCTCGTTGAGCGGCTTCTTGCAATAGCTGTGTCAGTGCCCGCCGGTTGGGTAGCTGTGTGATGGGGTCGGTGCGTGACTGGTGATCAAGCTCTTCTGTCCGCTTGGCAACCATTTGCTCCAGGGTTTCTGCTTGTTTATCGCGAACCTGGTAGCGATGCTCGACATCAAGCGTATTACGAATGCGTTGTAGCACTTCATCGTGCTTAAACGGTTTGGTAAGGAAGTCACGAATGCCCATTTTAAGCGCCCGGTGGCGGGTGTCGTCGTCAATTTGGGCGGTCAGTACAATGACAGGGGGCGTCTGGTCTGCAAAATGTTCCTGCAGTTGCTCCATCACCGCGTAGCCATCTATATGAGGCATGCGGATATCGAGCAAAATCAAATCGGGCAACTGCTGCTGACAGTAGGCAAGTACGTGACGCGGGTCGCTTAGCCCATGCACATTGTCAAACCCATGATCGTCTAATAGGTCGAGAAGCAGCTCAATATTCACGCTGTTGTCGTCAACAACAAGCAGGTGTTTGTTCATCAATGTCATGGAGCCTTCCTTGGTGCGTCTGTTGCCGGTGCAGCGGAAAAATAGGTGCTGAGCGTTGCCGATAGCTTGTCGATATCGATAGGTTTGGTCAGGTAATCAGCAAAACCAGCGGCTAAGCCGTGGGTTAAATCACGTTCCATCGCATTGGCAGAGAGCGCAACTACATTAATATGCTTCAGTTGCGTATCGTTTTGTATGGCAGCGAGGGCTTGGTAGCCGTTCATCCCCGGCAGGTGGATATCCATAAGTACAAGATCAGGCGGTGAGTGACGCATAATCTCAAGCCCGAGTTCAGCGCTATTAACGGTTTGAAGGTCCACGTGGGGGAAGTCATCAATAATGTCTTCCATCAGGCGTTGGTTGGTGGGGTTATCCTCAATATAAAGCAGTCGATAATCGCGCTGAGCTTTTTCCGCATCGGCCAAGGTGCGTGTTGCGGTCTGTTCTGTTAGTGGGGCAACGTTGGCAACAGGGAGCGTAAACCAGAAAGTAGATCCTTCGCCCGGCTGGCTGTCCACGCCAATACACCCCGACATGCGCTCAACCAGTTCTCGAGTGATTGCTAGCCCAATACCCGTGCCTTCGATGGTACCGTACTCAGCGTCTAGGCGATTAAACGGCTCAAAGAGTTCCTCTTGCCGCTCGGGGGCAATACCCGGTCCTGTGTCACTAATGCTGAAGCGTAGTTCAGAATCTTGCTGCGTTACCCCAATGGTAATGGCGCCGTGCTCGCGGTTGTACTTGATGGCATTAGATAACAGGTTGAGCAGTATCTGTTTCGTGCGGGTGTAGTCAGCAGAGACAGACCAGGTACTGTTTATTGGGTAGCGAATTAACTGAATGCCAGTGGCATTCATATTAGCTTCTAACGTGTTGCAAGCATCTTCAATGACGCCTTCGATAGAGATCGGTTCTATGGAGAGGGTCATATGCCCAGCTTCAATTTTCGCTAGATCAAGCACTTCGTTAATTAAGCTCAACAAGTGTTGGCCGCTCTTGTCAATTTGGCCGACCTGGCGCTGTTGCTTCTCGCTAAGAGGGTCGCGTCGCCCTTTACTGAGTAACTGGGCAAAACCAATGATGGCATTTAGCGGGGTACGTAGCTCGTGGCTCATGGAAGAGAGGAATTCACTCTTCGCCTTATTCGCTTTCTCTGCCTGATCCCGTGCGGCCGCTAAGTCTTTGGTGACTTGTTCGCGCTCGGCCATTTGGCGATAGAGATTAATCAGTAGGGCGCAGGTGTCGGTAAACGGCTGTAGCCAGTCCAGCAGCGCTTGGCTAAGAGGCTGCTGGCTGTTGGCAATAGCGAACATGCCAATCAGCTGGTCGCCGTTGAAAATAGGCGCGCCCAAATAGTTATTGATCCGTGGGTGGCCCGGTGGGAAACCGCCACGCTTGGCATGGCTATACACATCATCGGTAATCACCACGTTGCCATAGGCATAAACCTGCCCTAGTAAGGAGTTAGGGTTGGTAAGCATCATATCGCCACTGCGCAGCTTCTCCATCAGCTCGCGGGACTCTTTGTTCCACGAGAGATCGGTAATGGCGTGTATTTTCAGCGCGTTGGTGGTCTCAGTTGGTAGTACTTCACCAATCAGCGCGTAGTCGCTGTCGGTTAGCTCACGCAGTGCTTCCATCAGAAAGGTCCAAAGCCGCTCGCCGGACATTAGTGCCTGGTAGTCGGTAATGCCCTGATGAAGCACTTGTAATAAGCGGCGTTCCCGGTTTACGCGATGTTTTGCTTTATTAATATCTGAAAGGTCAGTGAGTATCGCCAGAAACTCAACAAATTCCTGACGGTCATTGTGGATGGCATTTACTACCAAGTGTACGGGAATCTGATGCCCTTGCTTGTGGCGCACCACGGTTTCGCGCCCTTTTCCAACGCTCTGTTCATTAGCATCAGAAGAGAAGTAGCGGCTAATTAAATAATTGTATTTCTCCGCGGTCTCTGGGAAGGCGAGCATTCCCACATTGTTGCCGACAACTTCTTCAGCTTGGTAGCCCAATAAGTTGAGTGCAAATGGATTAATGGCGATGACATTTCCCGCCCGATCGACGCGTAGTTTACCTGTCGCACTTTTGGTAAAGAGTGCTTCAAGCTGTTTTGCCGTACGTGAAAGCCGCTCCTTAAGCTCATGTTGGCGGAGCAATTCATCTACCTGCTTGGCTAAATTGTGCAGGATGCGATGATCACGCTCAGTAAAGGTGCGTGGTTGTTCACCAATTAAGCACAGCGTACCAACGGGTAACTGGTCATCGCTGGGGCAAAGCGGGTGGCCTGCATAAAAACGGATATGAGGCTGCTCTAATACCAATGGGTTATCAGCGAAGCGCGGGTCGTTTTTGGTATCTTCAATGACTAAGGGGCGATTAGCTGCTACGGCATGAGCACAAAATGAGATATCACGGTTGGTTTCATAGGCCTCAAGCCCGCTGTGAGCTTTAAACCATTGGCGCTCTTTATCAACCAACGATACTAAAGCAATCGGCACATCAAACAGTTCGCAGGCCAGCTCAGTGATGCGATCAAAGGCTGTGTCGGCAGGTGTATCGAGAACATTGAGTGCATGCAAGGCCGTCAGGCGCTGTGTTTCATTATTAGGTAGGTCGGCGGCTTGCATAATGTTTCCTAAACGTAGTGGCCTGTAACTATAAGGCGTATTCAGTGAATATCGGACATTAGCTTAATAGCTTTAGTCAAGCCCGAGTAATTTCAGCAACCAACGTCGATAAGGGGGGCTTAACCACCGGCTGGTGGGGCGCTGGGATTGATAAAAGACGCCGCGCAAATGGCTAAAACGTTCAAAACCGTGACGGCCGTGGTAAGCCCCCATGCCGCTTTCACCAACGCCTCCAAAGGGTAAAGAGGAAACGGCGTGGTGCAGCAGCGTCTCATTAAACACCAGCGCACCAGAGCGGGTGGTATGACGAAGGGATTCCTGGAGCGCCTTGTTACGGGTGAACGCGTAGAGAACGAGTGGGTGAGGGCGAGCATTAATAAAACGAATGGCGTCGTCCATTTGCTTAACGCTAATAAGCGGCAGGATGCGGCCAAAAATCTCCTCCTGCATTAGCGCTAAACCCTGGTGCGGGTCGATGACGAGCGCGGGGGAATGGGTGCCTTGGTCAATTACACGGCAGCCGTGGTCGCGTGCTTCATCCAATAGCTGCTTGATGCGCGCTTGGTGGACATCGCTCACATAGCCGGTGGCCTCTTTTGCGTTTGGCCGCTGATGTTGGATGGCTCGCTCTAAAGCGTGAGTAAGGGCGTCAAGGTGGCGGCTCTCAACCAGTACATAGTCCGGCGCTATGCAGGATTGTCCCCCATTCATGCCTTTGCCAAAGATAATCGCGGCGGCCGCCTGTTCTAAATCAGCGTCACCCGCGACAAGCGCAGGTGATTTGCCACCCAGCTCCAGCGTGACGGGGGTGAGGTGGGTTGCCGCGGCAGCGGCTACTTGGCGGCCCGTTGCGCTTGAGCCGGTAAAGAGCAAGTGATCAAACGGCAGCGCGCTAAATGCTGTGGCGATATCAGCGCCACCTTCCACCACGCCAAACTCTTCGTCGGTGAAGTATTGAGGCACCAGTTTGGCCAATAGAGCGCTGGTATGTGGCGCCTGCTCACTGGGCTTTACCAGTACCGTATTACCTGCGGCGAACGCATCTACCACCGGCATCAAAGCAAGATGCCAAGGGTAGTTCCAGGAGGACATCACTCCCACAATGCCAAGGGGCTGAGGGGCAACGTGAGCACGAGCGGGCCACATTTTCCAAGGTACGCCTGCTCGGCGAGGGCGCATCCAGTGCCATAAGTGGCGGCGTGCATGGCGAATTGCTTGCAGCACAGCGCTAATTTCAACAAGGTGTATTTCTACGTCGCTACGCTGGCCAAAGTCGGTTTGGATTGCTCGCACGATCTCTTGCTGATGGCGCTTCGTCATTTTGGCTAAGCGGGCCAAACGTTCTCGGCGCACCCCTAACGTTGGAAATGGCGCTTGGCCAGCCGTATGACGCTGAGCATTAAACATACTCGTCAGGTCGCGCTTCATAGCCTCTCCTTGGAATCATCCGTTATTGACAGTGCTGGTTTCATTGCGCGTGGGTGCAGTGTTTATCGGTCCAAAAGATCGTAAGCAAAACAAGGTGGTTGGTACGCTGTCATGGCCTTGATGGTACAGTAAACGATTCACAACCTATGCCAGTGTGCCATGGGAGATGTTATGCGTTCACACTCGCTGTCCCTTACCATTCTACCTGCGATTGATACCGTTGCGGCAAGCCAGTGGGATGCGCTGGTGAGTGAAGAGCAGCCCTTTTTACGCCATGCCTTTTTGGCTGCACTTGAAGCGAGCGGTTCGGTGGGTGCAGCTACTGGCTGGGTGCCTTGCCATTTATGCGTTTGGCAAGATTCCCGATTGGTCGGGGCGCTGCCCATGTACCGCAAGGACCACTCCTATGGCGAATATGTGTTTGATTGGGGGTGGGCGGAGGCGCTGGAGCGGGCAGGTGGCGACTACTACCCCAAAGGGCTAAGCGCTATTCCTTTTACGCCCGCGCCTGGCCCCCGAGCACTGATAGCCGCGAATACCGATACTGCCGCTGTCCGTGAGCAGTTAGCCATCGGTTGGAAACAGCAGTGCGATGAGGTGGGGCTTTCCAGTTGGCACTTGCTGTTTGCCGAGGAGCCAGAGGTCGAGGCGTGGCAGCGCCAGTGTCCTGAGCTAATTGCGCGAGAAGGGGTACAGTTTCAGTGGCGAGACCGAGGTGTCGGCGATTTTGACGGCTTTTTAGCTAGTCTGACCTCAAAGCGTCGCAAAATGATAAAGCGTGAGCGGCGGTTAGTCGCTGATCAGGGCCTTACGCTGCATCGTCTGGAAGGTGCTGCGATTAGTGATGTCGATATGGCGCACTTCTATCGCTGCTACACCATTACATATCATGAGCGTGGCCGACCACCCTATCTTAATCACGTCTTCTTTGAACGCTTACGCCAAGTAATGCCCGAGGCGCTGATGTTGGTGCAGGTGCGTTTGGAGGGCAGGCCCGTGGCCGCTGCGCTCTATTTTCGCGGTGCACACACTCTTTATGGACGCTACTGGGGCAGTGAAATCATCGCGGACTGCCTGCATTTCGAAGCCTGCTACTACCAAGGTATCGACTACTGCCTAGCCAAGGGGCTAACCCTATTTGACCCTGGCACCCAGGGCGAGCATAAACTGGTAAGGGGCTTTGCACCGCAGCGGGTTCGCTCGCTGCACTATGTGGCCCATCCAGGGCTTGCCGCAGGGGTCGCGCAGTTTTGCCAAGAAGAGGCTGCCCATATCATGGCCTATCGCCGTGCCGCCGAAGATGCCTTACCGTTTAAATAATTCCCACAGCGCTGCGGCTCGCTGCCTATCGCCCTTAATGGCATAATGCGCGCCGTTCTCGCTTTCACAAAGGATCTCTGTGATGCACAAATGGCTTGTGGTGATACTGCTTGCCGCTCTGGGATTGCTGCAGTACCAGCTGTGGCTGGGAAACGGCGGCTGGCAAGACCTCCAGGAGGTAGAGCAACGCGTTGCCGTGCAGGAAGCCGATAACGTGCCAATGCGTGAGCGCAATGCAAGGCTCGCAGCGGAAGTCACTGACTTAAAAACGGGACTCGATGCCATTGAAGAGCGCGCCCGTAGCGATATGGGAATGGTGCGCACCGATGAACAATTTTATTGGGTGCCCGGTGTTGCCATCAAAAACGAGCTAGTGGGAATCAATGCGGGGCTGGTTTCCCTGCCTGGAGCTATACCACCGAGCAGTGAAGGCGCCGCAGAATGAGTAACACACTATGGCTCGTCGTTCCTGCAGCGGGGCAGGGCAGACGTATGGGGGCCGATAAGCCTAAACAGTATTTGACGTTGAACAATCAGCCCATTCTGGCCCACACCTTGGCAAGGCTTCACGCCGCTTTTCCGCAGGCGCGGTTGGTACTTTGCCTAGACAGCGACGACCGCTGGTTCGACCCCACCTGGGTGCCTTTTGCGCAGTGGCAGCGTGTGTCAGGCGGTGCTGAGCGTATGCATAGCGTATTAAACGCTTTGCAAGCGATGACCGCCGAGGACTCAGACCTCGTGATGGTGCACGATGTCGCGCGTCCGTGCATTACTCGTGATGATCTCCACGCGCTCTATCAAGCAGCGCAGACACACTCAGGCGGTGCGCTTCTGGCAATGCCGGTGGCGGATACCATGAAGCGCGATAACGGTGACCAGCTCAGCCAAATTACCGAACCGCGGGATGGCCTATGGCACGCGCTGACGCCACAGAGTTTCCGTTACTCGCTGCTACGCCATGCGCTTGAGCAGGCTCAGCAAACCGGCACGGTGGTCACTGATGAAGCCTCGGCGGTAGAAGCGCTGGGCGAGGCGCCACGGCTAGTGAGCGGACGCCGAGATAATCTAAAAGTGACCCACCCTGACGACTTAGCCCTGGCGGCTGCCATTCTGGCCGCCCAGTCGGCAACCGCCAGCAACAGGAGTTCCTAATGCGAATTGGCCACGGTTTTGACGTACACCGCTTTGGGCCGGGTGACCATTTAATGATTGGCGGCGTTAAGCTGCCGTTTGACCACGGTTTTGTGGCCCACTCTGATGGCGACGTACTGCTCCACGCGATCAGCGATGCGCTACTGGGTGCCTGTGCGCTGGGGGATATCGGCCGTCACTTTCCGGATGCCGACCCCGCCTGGGCCGGTGCTGACAGCCGTGGCCTGCTGCGCCATGTGGTAACCCTGGTGCGTAGCGAGGGGTATCGCGTGGTGAATCTGGATGCAACGTTAATGGCCCAGGCGCCCAAAATGGCTCCCCATATTGACGCTATGCGCGCCGTCATCGCTGAAGATTTAGGAATTAGTCTTGGCCAGGTAAACGTCAAAGCCACCACTACTGAGCGCCTTGGCTTCACCGGGCGCGGTGAAGGCATTGCCGCAGAGGCGGTGGTACTGCTGACGGCCCCAGAGGCGCTGAATGCTTAACCTACCCCCATGGCAGCGTAGCCTAACGCCCGCTTTCGGCGTGCCCGCGCCAGGGCAGTACCGTGCTCAGCCGGAAGACTTTATCGTCGATGAGCAGCTTGATTTTACCCCGGAAGCTCATGGTGAACACCTGTGGCTGCGGCTTGAAAAGCGTAACCAAACCACGTTAGATATGGTGAAACAGCTAAGCCGACTGTGTGGCGTCACGCCTAGAGATATTGGCTATTCCGGCATGAAAGATCGGGTCGCGGTGGCTCGCCAATGGTTAAGCGTCCATTTGCCAGGGCGCGATGCCCCGGCGGATTTGTCGGCTTCTTTGGCAGCGCTGGGGGTTACGGTACTTGAGCAGGCACGCCACCCACGTAAGCTAAAGCGGGGCGTGCATCGCACTAACCACTTTACGCTACGCCTGAGCGGTGAGGCCGTTCAGTCGGCCGATTTTTTGCCGCGCTGGGAAACGCTCTGCGCCCAGGGCGTGCCCAACTATTTCGGCCATCAGCGCTTTGGCGCAGGGGCGCGCAACTTACAGCGTGCCGCCGCCGTGCTGGCGAAAGGCTGGCGCAAGCGCGACGACCGGCAGGGCATGATGCTCTCCACCGCTCGCAGCTTTTTATTCAATGAGCTGCTTAGCGCGCGGCTGCAGGATGGTAACTGGTGCCAGCCCATCGCTGGGGATGCTCTCATGCTTGATGGCACCCAAAGTGTGTTTGGCATTGAGGCGGTGGAGGAGAGTTTGGTGGAGCGCGCCGCTGCGCTAGACGTTCACCCAACCGGCGTGCTGTGGGGCGTTGGCCGCTCGGCTGAAGGAGATGCTGGGGCTTATGAAGCGCAGCTCGCCGCTCAGCACCCTGCACTGTGTGAAGGGCTTGAAAAGAGCGGCGTCAAGCGCGGGCAGCGTGCGCTACGTGCCCGGCTTATTGCGCCGCAAATAACCTTCGATGCAGACGCCGTGCTACTCTCGTTTGCCCTGCCGCGAGGCAGCTTTGCCACGGCGGTCATTGGCGAGTTAATTCATCATCCCGACACGGCTTAACGCTGAGGTGAGGAGATTCTGATGCGGCGACTGCTGCTTTCCAACGATGACGGTGTTCACGCCCCCGGCCTTAGAGCGCTTTACGAGGCACTAACACCCCACGCTAACCTACGCGTGGTTGCCCCTGACCGTGACCGCAGCGGGGCCAGTAATTCGCTGACGCTATCGCGTCCGCTTGCGCTGACGGCGTTAGACAACGGCTTTTATAGTGTGGACGGCACTCCGGCCGACTGCGTCTATTTAGGCGTGAATGGGGTGTGGGACGAGCGTCCTGATTTGGTCATTTCAGGGATTAACCATGGCAGTAACCTCGGTGATGACGTGCTTTATTCAGGCACGGTCGCCGCCGCGATGGAGGGGCGTAATCTAGGTATGACGGCGATTGCCATGTCGCTGTGCGGCGCCCACCATTTTGCGACGGCAGCCCAGTTTGCCGCGAGCCTCATCGGTGCCGCTGATCAACTCTCACTGCCGCCTCGTACGCTGCTGAATGTGAACGTCCCTGACCTGCCCTGGGAAAAAATCAAAGGTGTTAAAGTTACCCGCTTGGGCTACCGCGGCCCAGCCGAAAAGCCTGTGCCGGTGCAAGACCCCCGGGGCCGTACCCGCTACTGGATTGCCCCGGTGGCGGCTAACGCTGACGACGGTGAAGATACCGACTTTGCGGCCATCGAAGCAGGTTATGTATCGATTACGCCACTGCAAACTGATTTAACGCGCCACCCCGCGCGTCGTGATGTGCAGGACTGGTTGGATGCCTTTGCCTGAGCTATCTCCTGGTGAGCGGCGCGGCCGTGGAATGACTTCCCAGCGCACCCGTGACCGTATGATCAAGCGCCTGATTCAACAAGGCGTGCGTAACCAGTGCGTGTTAGACGTGATGGCCAGCGAGCCGCGTCATCTGTTTGTCGATGAAGCGCTCGCTCATCGCGCCTATGAAGATACCGCTCTACCCATTGGCTTCGGCCAAACGCTGTCGCAGCCGCTAACCGTCGCGCGCATGACGGAGTTAGTGCTGCGCGCGTCGCCCCAGCGCGTGCTGGAAGTGGGGACTGGTTCAGGTTATCAAACGCTGATTTTGTCGCGCCTAGTAGAAACGCTTTACTCCGTGGAGCGAATCTATACGCTGCACGAGCGAGCAGCAGAGCGGCTATGGCGGCTAGGTGCCCCAGCGACATTAGCTGTGGCCGACGGCAGCGAAGGCTGGCCGGAAGCTGCGCCCTTTGACGTTATTTTGCTCACGGCCTGCGCGCAAACGCTGCCGGAAGTATTACTTGAACAGCTGAGTTATGACGGTGTGCTTATTGCACCGCTGGAAGAGTCAGATGGCAGTCAGTGGCTTACCCAAATTAAGCGTATTGGCTCTGCCTTTGAAAAACGCAGGCTTGACCCCGTGCGTTTTGTACCCCTATTGCAAGGAGTGGTGGATTGAAGCGTCGACCCATAGGACTGTTTTTAAAAGGCGCCGGGATGGGCGCTGCCGATGCAGTACCTGGCGTATCGGGAGGCACGATTGCCTTTATTACCGGTATTTATGAAGAGTTAATTAACACTATTAAACAGTTTGGGCCTAGCGCCTTTGGCGCTTGGCGTCGCGGGGGCTGGGTGGGCTTAAGTCGGCACCTGAACTTGGCGTTTCTAATACCGCTACTGCTGGGTGTTGCGGTCAGTTTGGTGAGCGTGGCTCACTTAGCGCTGTGGCTAATGGAGGCGCAACCGCTGCTATTGGAGGGGTTCTTTTTCGGGCTTGTAGCGGCCTCGGCACTGGTGGTCGGGCAGGCTGGAGAACGATGGAAAATTTGGTACTTGCTGCCGCTGGCGATTGGGTTAATGTTAGCCAAACTGCTTCCCGGCATGATGCCGCTGGTGCTGATGATTGGCAATGAAGCGCTGGTAGTCATAGTAGCTGGCGCTATCGCGATTAGTGCGATGCTGCTGCCTGGTGTATCCGGCAGCTTTTTATTGCTCACGATGGGGCTCTACGGCACCATCATGGGGGCTATTCGCAGCTTCGATCTTGGCATTATCATGCTGTTTGGAGTGGGGTGCATCATCGGGTTGGCGCTCTTTTCACGACTGCTTTCGTGGCTATTGCGGCGCTACCATGGCGCGACACTACAGCTATTGTTGGGCTTTATTGTTGGCTCGCTACCGGTTCTCTGGCCCTGGCGTGAGCTGTTACGCTACCAGCTAGGCCCCGATGGGCAAATGATTCCGCTGGATTATCGCTATCTATTACCCAGCGATTACGCCGTGTTGACAGGAGCGTCGGCACAGGTAACTGGCGTGATAACGTTGATGGTCGTCGGTGCGCTACTCGTCGTAGCGCTCAACCGTCGTGCGGCCACTCATGCCCAGCATCACTCGACAGATAATCGTTCCATTGATCGTTAGCACGGCGTTGAACAGGAGTAGGGTTTCCATGCGTAAGGTTTTTATGATGACGGTGCTTGCACTGGCGGTGAGTGGCTGTGCCAGTCAGCAGTCCAACACTCCCCAGGTGCGCGATTTGAGCGACGCACGCCGTGCGGTGGAAAACTCACCACAGTACACCGTCAAAGCAGGCGATACGCTCTATGGCATCGCGTGGCAGCACAATCTGGACTATCGCCAGCTCGCCGCCATCAACAATATCGATGCGCCTTACCAAATTTATCCTGGTCAAACCATCGCTTTGCGTGAAGGCGCGGGAGGTATGTCGACTTCGTCTGGCGGCAACGCGTCACCCGCTTCGACCAGCGGTGCCGTTGCTACGGGGCTGCAACCACAAGCCACTGCCGTGGCAAGCAATGACCAGGAGCTCGACTGGCTGCTGCCGGACGAGAGTGCCATCGAGCGCAACCAGCGCCTAACCGCCGAGCGGGCTGAGCGCACGGCGGTGGAAGCATCCCAGCAGGTAGCTGCCGCTGCTAATGCCCCGGTTGAATCCACTAATCAACAGCCGCCAGCCCAGCCCGCGCAGGAGCCAGCGCCCACGCCTGAACCGACCCCAGAACCGGAACCTGCCGCTGAGCCGGAACCTGCCGCTCAGCCCACTCAAACCGTCCGCACCGATCGCTCGTCGCGTACCTTTACGCCTGCCGAAAACATCGATTGGCAATGGCCAACCGATGGTCAGGTCATCGGTGAGTTTGGGCAGGGAGGCAGCATTACAGCAGGGATTGATATCGCTGGGCAAAAGGGGCAACCTATTCGTGCAGCAGGCCCTGGTATTGTGGTCTATGCCGGTAGCGGTGTACGTGGCTACGGTAACCTAATACTACTGAAACATAACGATCAGTTTCTCAGCGCGTATGCACATAATGATAGTTTAAGCGTCAAAGAGAATGATGTCGTCGAGGCAGGTGAAGTGATTGCCACGATGGGCAATAGCGATGCAGATGCCATCAAACTGCATTTTGAGGTGCGCCGCGATGGTCAGCCGCAAAATCCGTTGGACTATCTGCCATCGCGCTAGTCATTACCTAGCAGGTGTAACGTGTCAAGCCTGCTAGGGCAACCCGCATAGCTGAATTAGAGCGTCATATAACAATAAGGTGTATGCGCACAGGGAGTGCGACCACCCTTACTTTTCTAAATGGCGGTTAGGCGAGACAACGGGGGTATGAACATGAGTATGCTGGAGAAGGACCTACAGGAGATTGACCTGGATGAGGTTGAAGAGGCGTTAGATGACGCCGACGACGACGCCACGGCAGAGGAGGAAGCGTTTGAAAAAGCGCTGGGCCGTGAAGACCGTCAATCGACTCAAAGCTTGGATGCGACACAGATCTACCTTAACGAAATTGGCTTTTCTCCGCTGCTGACGCCGGAAGAAGAAGTTTACTATGGCCGCCTAGCGCGTAAAGGCGATGCGCTTGGCCGCTCAAGGATGATTGAGTCTAACCTGCGTCTAGTGGTCAAGATTGCCAGACGCTACCTGAACCGAGGCTTAACGCTGCTCGATTTAATCGAGGAAGGTAATCTTGGTTTGATTCGGGCGGTGGAGAAGTTTGACCCCGAACGGGGCTTCCGCTTCTCTACTTACGCCACGTGGTGGATTCGCCAAACGATAGAGCGTGCGCTGATGAACCAGACGCGTACTATTCGTCTGCCGATTCACGTGGTGAAAGAGCTCAACATTTATCTGCGTGCTGCCCGTGAGCTGACTCAAAAGCTGGATCACGAAGCTACCGCCGAAGAGATCGCTGAGCATCTTGATAAACCGGTCGAGACAGTTAAGAAAATGCTGGGGCTTAACGAGCGGGTGTCGTCGGTGGATTCTCCCATGGGCGGCGACAGCGATAAGCCGCTGATTGATACGCTCACCGACGATGAGGTGCTGGGGCCGGAAGCGTGCTTGGTGGATGGCGACGTGCGCGAACACGTAGACCACTGGCTGGATGAGCTAAGCGAAAAACAGCGCGAAGTCGTGGTACGCCGTTTCGGTTTACGCGGTCACGAGGCAGCAACGCTGGAAGAAGTGGGTGCCGAGATTGGCCTAACGCGGGAGCGCGTTCGACAAATTCAGGTAGAAGCGTTAAAGAAGCTGCGCCGCTCCCTGGAAAAACAGGGGCTTTCCCTCGACGCGATTTTCGAGAGTTAATTCCGGGTCGAGAGTTAAACCAGCTGCTTCCGACAAGCCCAACGGAAGTATTAAATAGCGCACCGAGTTATCTGCTCGGTGCGCTGTTTTTAGGGCGAACCATTTTCATTCATACATTACTGAGTGACTCCGCTCAGTCCGGCAAGTACGCCGGTCAGTGACCTAGTAAGTGAGAGAGCCATGCGCCCGTTAGTGGCCCATATTGATTTGGACGCGCTGCGTCACAACTATCAACTGGCGTGCCGCTGCGCCCCGCAAAGTCGCTCAGTTGCCGTCATTAAAGCCGATGCCTACGGCCACGGTGCACTGGCTTGTGCCCGTGCCTTAGAAACTGACGTTCCGGCATTTGCAGTGGCCTGCATCGAAGAGGCGCTGAGCCTGCGCGAAGGAGGCATCAAAGCGCCCATTGTGCTGCTAGAGGGTATTTTCAGTGCCGATGAGCTGGCGCTGGTCGATCAGCACCGTTTATGGATCAGTGTGCACAGTGCGTGGCAGGTCGAAGCGCTGCTGGCGTATTCGCCACGGCAGCCTATTCCTGTTTGGTTAAAGGTGGATTCGGGGATGCATCGTTTGGGGTTCTCGCCGGAGGAAGCGACCAGTGTTTGGCAGCGTTTGGTGGATGCGCCGCAGGTAACGGCGCTGCATCTGATGAGCCACTTTGCCACCGCCGATGCGAAAGATCCTAGCTACTTCAACCGCCAGATGAATACGCTAAAAGCGCTGGCTGCCAAGCTGAAGGCACCGCTGTGTCTGGCCAACTCCCCGGCGACGCTGGCATGGCCTGCCGCACATGGCGACTGGAATCGCCCCGGCGTGATGCTCTATGGCAGCGACCCGCTGGAAGTGCCCAACGAGATCGCCCAGCAGCTACGCCCGGTGATGACATTACGCTCAGAAATTATTGCGTTGCGCGAGTTGGCGGAGGGGGATCAGGTGGGCTATAGCGGCCGCTGGAAGGCCAAGCGACCCTCTAAAATTGCCGTGGTCGCCGCAGGTTATGGCGATGGCTATGATCGCCACGCGGTCGACGGCACGCCGGTGCTAGTCAATGGGCAGCGCTGCCCCATTGCCGGTAAGGTCTCGATGGATATGCTGACGGTGGACGTTACCGACGTGCCTGATGCCGCGATTGGCAGTGAAGTGGTGCTATGGGGAGCAGCTAGCAATGGCAGTGTGCTGCCGGTGGACGAGGTGGCCCGCTACTGCGATACCATCAGCTATACGCTGCTGACCGGTGTGCTTCCCAGGGCTCCTCGGCGCTATCATGGGGCTCACGTTTAAACGGTTATCTGTATGTCAAAAGCGTCTTATCCGCGCTCCTTTGCGCACCCTCGCTACTGGCCGACATGGCTGGCGATTGGCCTAATGTATGTGGCCGCGTGGCTCCCCTGGCGGTTGAAGCTATGGGTAGGTAAAGCGATTGGCCTGCTGGCGTGGCGCTTCGTGAAGCGTCGTCGGCACATCACCGCCACGAACATCGCGCTCTGCTTTCCAGAAAAAAGCGCCGACGAGCAGCGTCAACTGGTCAAAGAGACATTCATTGCCAACGGGATCGGTTTGGTTGAAACCGCAACTGGCTGGTGTCGTGATGCCGAAGGGCTGCGTCATCGAGTGGCCTATCACGGCCAAGAGCACCTTGCACGCGCTAAAGCCCAGGGCAAAGGCGTGCTGGTGGTGGGTATCCACTTTTCGACGCTGGACTTAGGCGGGGCGTTGCACTCGCTGTTCTTCCCGGCAGATGTGGTTTACCGCCCCCATAACAACCCGCTGTTCGAGCGATTTATGACCCGCGCCCGTTCGCGTATTTTCGGCCAAGCCATTGATCGCCATGACCTGCGCGGCGTGGTGCGCCGTATCAAAGCAGGGCACATCGTGTGGTACTCACCGGATCAGGATTTCGGCCGCGATGTCAGCGTCTTTGCGCCGCTATTTGGTCAGCAAGCGGCGACGATTCGTCTTACGGCCAAAATTGCCCGCATGACGGGCGCCCCCGTCGTTCCGCTGATGTTCCACCGTAATCCGGATAATCGCACCTACACCATTGAGTGTTTGCCGGCGTTCGAGGATTTCCCCTGCGGCGATGAACTGGCCGATGCTACGCGGGTAAATGCCTTCATCGAGCGAGCGATACGCAAACATCCCGAGCAGTATCTATGGCTGCATCGGCGCTTTAAAACCCGTCCTGAGGGCGAGGCAGGTTTTTACTAGCCGTATCAACAAAGCGCATAAAAAAAGCTGCCCGCGGGCAGCTTTTCGGTGGCTTCATAGCTTGCTTAAGGCAACGCCTTAATCGAGATTACGGGAGTAGAAGATCTCCAGCATCTCTTTACGTAGGCGGCTTTCGATATCCCGCGCTTCTTCGAAGGTGATGTCGCGGCGCGACGTGCCGAACAGGTAGTTATCCAGCTCGAAGTCTTTCAGCAGCATCTTGGTGTGGAACATGTTTTCCTGATACACGTTCACGTCGATCATCTGATAGGCCTGCTTGGTGTCTTCCGCCAAGTAGTCCTGGATCGAGGTGATGTCGTGGTCAATAAACAGCTTTTTGCCATCCACATCCCGCGTAAAGCCGCGCACGCGGTAATCCATGGTCACGATATCGGAATCAAAACTATGGATCAGGTAGTTCAGCGCTTTCAGCGGGCTGATATGCCCACAGGTCGAGACATCGATATCCAGACGGAAGGTACTGATGCCGTTGTCAGGGTGCGACTCCGGGTAGCTGTGTACCGTCACATGGCTCTTATCCAGGTGGGCCACCACGGTTTCCGGTAGCGGGCCTGGGCCTGGTTCGATTTGCCCTGCGGTTGGCTCATCCAGCTCGTGTTCGGCGATCAGGATGGTCACACTCGCGCCATGCGGCTCATAATCCTGACGCGAGATGTTCAGTACATGAGCGCCAATGATGTTGGTGACGTCTTTCAGGATCTGCGTCAAACGTTCGGCGTTGTAAAGCTCATCGATATAGTCGATATAAGCCGCACGCTGCTCTTCGGTTTTGGCGTAACAGATGTCGTAAATATTGAAGCTCAAAGAGCTGGTCAGGTTGTTGAACCCGTGGAGTCGGAGATTATCTGACACTTCCGAACCTCCCTATGGCAGATGAGGACACCCCGACGAGCCAGCGCCGGAACCGATAAACACTTGTCACCGTGCTAACGCAGCCGCCGTGAAGACGACCCCGCACTACGCAGTAAAGGGAAAAACAAGCGGGCGTATTATGCCCGCCCAGGGCGTGGCTTGCATCCAGTCACGCCATTTTTTTGATGCTGCAGCGTCACCCGCGTGGCCAGCCGACCCATGACGGCTCAAGCTTCGCGGATCTCATAGGAGTGAGTGATCTCAACGCCGCCTTTGACCAGCATGATAGAAGCGCTGCAGTATTTCTCTGCCGATAGCTCCACAGCCCGCTGAACCTGCTTCTCTTTTAAGCCACGACCAGTGACCACAAAGTGGACGTGGATCTTGGTGAACACGGACGGCACTTCATCGGCGCGCTCGGCGTCCAGCTCGGCAACGCAGTCGGTGACCTCTGCGCGGGCCTTATCAAGAATGTTCAAGATATCAAAGGCGGTGCAACTGCCCATGCCCATCAACAGCATTTCCATCGGCCGAGGGCCGGTGTTGCGACCGCCGTGGTCGGGTGGGCCATCAATCACAACGCTGTGTCCGCTACCGGATTCCGCTACAAACTGGCGGCCATCGGTCCATTTTACCCGTGCTTTCACGTTGCTCTCCTCATCTTGGCGACGAAAGGTAAGTCGCGCAGCATAACATTTCTAGAAGGCAACGCACGGCTTCATCGTGCGCTGCCAGCTGGTATCAGGCTGATTGAAGGTGCCTATCAAGCTCGGCCAGTCGTTCAGGCGTGCCCACATCGACCCAGTGGCCCGCAAAGTGCTCGCCGCTAACGCGGTGCTCTGCCATGGCCCGTTTCAGTAGTGGGGCCAGGGCGAAGGCGCCGGCAGGTTCAAAGGCGACCAGTTCAGGGCGTATCAAACTGATGCCTGCAAAGGTGAAGCGAGCCTCCCCGTGTGGTGAAACGCGCCCCTGGCGAAGTGAAAAATCGCCTTCAGGGTGATGGGCAGGGTTATCCACCAATACCAGATGCGCCAAATCACCTGCTGCCAGCGTGGAAGCACTCGGTAGGTAGTCACACCACACATCACCATTGACCAGTAAGAACGGCGCATCGCCCAGCAGCGGTAGTGCCTGTTGAATACCACCGCCGGTCTCAAGCGGGCTAGCCTCCTGGCTCCAGTGAATGCGCATTTGGTAGGCCGAGCCATCGCCCAGTGCAGAGATAATTTGCTCGGCACGGTAGCTCACGTTAATGACCACTTCATTAATGCCTGCACGCTTTAAACGCTCCAAGTGGTGCACGATCAGCGGTTTGCCCGCCACGGGCAGCAATGGTTTAGGGCAGTGGTCGGTGAGTGGGCGCATCCGTTTGCCCAGGCCTGCCGCCAAAATCATCGCCTTCATGGAGCGTCCTCTTCCAGGCGCTGCATGATCGCCGGGCGCAGCACGCCCGTTACCCAGTCGGCAAACTCGCGGTGTTGGGGCAGGGCCGCTAGGCTATCTTCCAGGTGCGCCAAAAAGTGGGGCAGGCGGGCTAAATAGCCTTCTTTGCTGTCGCGCAGCGTCAACCGACAAAAGATGCCCAGCACTTTCAGCGAGCGCTGTGCGGCCATGGCGTGGCACTGCGCTAAAAAAGTTTCCTCGCTGACCGAGCGGGTCAAACGACCTTCTTGCCGCGCCTGCTGATAGAAAGCGCCGACGAAGGAGGCAAACTGGTCAGCGCTAAAACGGCAGTAGCGGCCCCGCAGTAGCGAAATAACGTCGTAGCTGAGCGGGCCTGCCACGGCGTCCTGGAAGTCGATCATGTAAAGCGTTTGATCGTGCAGCATCAGGTTCATGGCATCGAAATCGCGGTGGACGCTCACCACCGGCTGCGCTAATGCATGCTCTATCAATTTATCGCGTACTGCCTCCCAGCTATCGGGAACTGATAGCGACAGCCAGCGCCCCAGGCACCACTCGGGAAATAGGTCCAGCTCCCGGCCAAGCAGGGCGGCATCGTAATCAGGCAGGGCGGCCGGGTTAGTGCGGTTTTGCAACTGGGCAATGAGAGCGAGTGCGTCTAAATGGCTCTGCTCTGTGCGTGCTGGATCGGTGAAGGTAGCCTGCAGCGGTGTGTCGCCCAAGTCATCAAGCAGCAAAAAACCAGCGTCTAAGTCGCTGGCGTGAATGTAAGGCACAGGCAGCCCGGCGGCGTGCCAGCGCTGGCCGATAGCCACAAACGGCGCCGAGTCCTCCTGTGCCGGAGGTGCATCCATTACGATTTGGGTGTTGCCATCCGGTAGCGTTAGTCGAAAATAGCGCCTAAAACTGGCGTCACCGCCCGCAGCAGAGAGGCGAATGGTGGCGCTATCAAGGCCGTGGTGTTGCGCCGCCCACTGAGTGAGGGCGTCAATCCGAGAAGAGGACATGCAAGCTCCTTGCTGGTCGGGCATCATGCGGGCTGTATAATACCGATTCTGGATGCCAAGGATAACGAACATGGGCAAGCGAATCTCGCGCACCGTACCGGTTGCGCATACGCTGCTGGGCAGTTTTCTCGCTGGCGCCTCGTTTTCAGCGGTGGCGCAGGACCAAACCCTGCCCGCAGAAGCGCTGGACTGGCAGGCCTGGAGCCAAGACGAAGCGCCGCAACAGCTATGTCGGGGGCGCTATGTGATGCCCGCCTACCGCTTGCCAGCGGAAGAGAACCCGGAAACGCTCTCGGTAGAAACCCGGGAAGTGGATTACGCCGCAGACGGTGAAGCCCTGCTGCGTGGCGACGTGGTACTACGCCGGGGCGATACCGAACTGCAGGCAGAGCGCGTCTTTCTACCCGCAGACCGTCAGCAGGTGGATGCTGAGGGCAACCTGGCTATCCGCGATGGACAAGCCCTGGTGCGTGGCGAGCAAGCCACCCTCATGCTGAACGAAGACCGCGCCTCGCTGCGTAACAGCCACTATGTGCTCTACGACCAGCACCTGCGCGGCCAGGCCAGCCAGCTAGAGCAGACCGGCGAAAATCAGTACCGCCTTCAGGAGGCCACGTTTACCACCTGTGACCCCGGCGCCAATAGCTGGCAGTTGGTAGGTAGTGATATTCGCCTCGATCAAGCCTCGGGGTTTGGCACTGCCCGCCATGCGCGCCTGGAAGTTAAAGATGTGCCGGTATTTTACTGGCCGTGGCTGCGCTTCCCCATTGATGACCGCCGCCATACCGGGCTGCTCTCGCCGTCAGTGAGCTTCTCAAGCGATGGCTTTGATTATACCCAGCCTTTCTACTGGAACATTGCACCGAACCAGGATGCCACCATTACCCCGCGCTGGATGTCTGACCGAGGACTGCTGCTCAACGGCGAGTACCGCTACCTGCTGGAAGAGAGCCAAGGCTTGGTCGAGGGCGGTTATCTCGATAGCGACGGCGGCACCAATAGAGGTGACAACCGCTTTGAAGGCGACGACCGCTGGTACATTGATGCCCAGCACGCGGGCACGTTAACGCCCCGCAGTGATTACCGGCTCCGTTACGGCGCCGCCAGCGATGGGCGCTATTTCGACGACTTTGGCGGCGAGTTCGGCAACAGCGACCGCGTCAGTATGGAGCGCCTGGCGCAGGTGGACTACCGCGGCGAGCGCTGGCAGTTAGACGCCCGTGCCCAGGGCTTCCAACGTTTGGAAGACCCGCTCAGCGATACCGACCGTCCGTTCTACCGCCTGCCGAGTTTGACCGCCAATGCCAACTGGCAGCTAGACAACGGCCTGTATACCCAGTGGCGCTCGAACGCGACCTATTTCTGGCGCGACGTGGATGAGCGGCGAGTTCCGGAGCGCGAGGCGGCCATCGGTTCGCGCCTTCACCTGACGCCTGCGGTGGGCTGGCGCTATGAGCAGCCCTGGGGCTATATCGAGCCACGCACCGAGCTTTGGCACACTGCTTACGAGCTGGATTATGGCGACCGAGTGACCGATCGCACGACCTCACCGACGCGCAGCGTGGCGATCACTTCCATCGACAGCGGCCTGGTATTTGAGCGTGAGCTTGAGCTAGGCGGGCGCGGTTATCGCCAGACGCTTGAACCCCGCGTTAACTATGCCTACGTGCCGCGTACCGACCAGACCCAGCTGCCGTACTTCGATAGCCGTGAACGGGTATTCTCCTGGGATCAGCTCTGGTCCCCGCACCGCTTCTCGGGGGCTGACCGGGTCGGTGATCTGAATCGCGTCTCGTTGGGCGTACAGTCACGCTTGATCGAAGATAGCGCTGGTCGGGACCGACTCACCTTCGGCGTCGGTCAAAGCTACTACTTCTCCGAGCGGCGCATCGATAGCGAAGGCGACCCGGACACGCTGCCGCCGCGCCCCAGCGAAGACCCTTCCGTGAATCCGGAAAGCCGCTATCAGGCCACCCGTGACCGCTCTCCGCTGGTCACTCGCCTGGATTGGCAAATATCGGATCGCTGGAGTACCGGCTACGAATGGCTCTACGATGACGAGCGTGAACAGACCGAGCGCTCCAGTGTGGATGTACGCTATCGCCACCCGGAAGGGCACGTAGTGAACCTTGGCTACCGTTGGGAGATCGAAGGGTTCGATCCGAGCGTGATACCCGGCGACTATGGCTTCCGTGACTACAGTCGCGAAGAGTGGGATCTTTCGCTGGCGTGGAAAGCGAACCCAAGGATTGATTTGATTGGCCGCTACCTGCACGATCAAACCAACAACCGTCCCCTGGAACAGCTCGCGGGCCTGCAGTGGAACGACTGCTGCTATGGCGTACAGCTGGTATGGCGTGAATGGATCGACGATAACGATACGGCGCGGGTTGGCGATGACTTCAACGACCGCGGGCTATTTTTGCGCTTTGTGTTTCGTGGTCTAGGTGGCGTGGGTCAAGAGGCCGACGGCTACTTTGAGCAGGCGATTCCTGGCTACCGTCCCACGCCCTTATGAACGACCACTTTAAAATAGCGACTGAAAGAGACTTTTTATGATGATCAGAAAGACCTTGCTGAGCTGCGCGCTGAAGAAACGAGCCACCCAGCTGTCCGCAGGCAGCCTGATGGTGCTCTGCCTGAGCACGGGTGCGGCGCTGGTTCCGCTGACCGTGCATGCGCAAAATTTCGAGTCGGCCCAGCGTCAGCAGTTGGATAGCGTCGTCGCAGTCGTCAATGATGGCGTCATCATGCGCAGCGAGTTGGATGACCGCATTGCCCAGGTGGAGCAGCAAGCAGCGGCTCAGGGCGGCAATTTGCCGCCGCGTAACCAGCTGGCCCAGCAAGTGTTGGAGCGTATGGTCATGGATGAAATCCAGCTGCAAATGGCCCGCCGAGCCAATCTGAGTGTGGATGACACCGAACTCAACCGCCAGCTACGCAGCATTGCCGAATCCAACAACATGACGCTGGATCAGTTTGCCGATGCGGTAGAAGCCGACGGCATTACTCTGGCCGACGTGCGCGAAGACGTACGCCGTGAAATGTTGATGCGTCAAGTACAGCAGCGCCAGATCAGTCAGCGCGTCACGGTCTCCGATCGCGATGTGGAGCGTTTCTTGAGCCAGCAGCCAAGCCAGCAGCAGGGGCAAGCCTTTATCGAAGAGACCCGTGCCCGCCATATCCTGGTGGAACTGACGCCTACGCGTAACGAGAACCAAGCCCGCGCCCGCGCAGAAGAGGCTCGCCAGCGTTTACAGCAGGGCGCAGACTTCGCGTCGGTGGCCCGTGAGTACAGCGACGATCGTGGTAGCGCCATGAACGGCGGCGACCTGGGCTGGGTGCGCCCTGGCCAAACGGTCCCTGCGTTCGAAGAAGCCATGACGTCTCTCAGCCCGAACCAGCTCTCCGAGCCTGTGCGCTCGCAGTTCGGCTATCACGTCATCGAAGTGCTGGAGCGTCGCCGTCAGGACGTGACCGAAGAGAGCCGTCGTGAGCAGGTGCGCCAAGCGATTTTCCAGCGTCGTGCCAACGAAGAGCTGCAAACCTGGCAGCGTGAAATCCGTGAACAGGCCTTCGTGGATATTCGTCTCTAATGACGCGGCCGCTGCTGTTGACCACCGGTGAGCCTGCGGGCATCGGGCCAGAGCTTGCGCTGATGCTGGCCGCTCGTGGGCAATTAGCCAACACGGTGGCGGTGGGTGACCCGCAGATGCTGCGCCAGCGCGCCGCGCTGCTCGGGCTGGCCGTAGAGGTCGTCGAGGCCGCGCCGGGTGGCTTGGATATATCCTCTCCAGGGCGTTTGGTGGTGTGGCCCGCCACACTGCGAGCGCCTGCCACGCCTGGGGTGCTCGATCCCGCCAATGCCCGCTACGTGTTGGAGACACTGCAAATTGCCGTAGACGCCTGCCAAGCAGGGCAGGCTGCGGCAATGGTCACCGCGCCGCTGCATAAAGGGGTCATCATCGAAGGGGGCTTTCCCCACTTCACCGGCCATACCGAGTGGTTGCGCGACGCCTGTGGCGTCGATGAGGTGGTGATGCTGCTGGCGACCGATGCCGCGCTGCATGCCAAGAACCCGCTTTGGCAAGGCAGCGGCGATTTGCGCGTGGCGCTGGTGACGACTCATCTGCCGCTGCGTGACGTGGCCGATGCCATCACGTTCGAGCGGGTCACCCAGATTAGCCGCTTACTGGCCGCTGACCTGCGGCGCCAATTTGGCATCTTGAATCCGCGCATTGCGGTGTGCGGCCTCAACCCCCATGCCGGGGAAGAAGGGCATTTGGGGCGCGAAGAGCTGGACACGATCATTCCGGCCCTCGACGCGCTGCGTGCCGACGGGTTGGATATCCAAGGGCCGCTGCCCGCCGATACGCTGTTCACTCCACGCCACCTAGCCGGAGTCGATGCGGTGCTGGCGATGTATCACGACCAGGGCTTGGCAGTGCTAAAATACGCAGGCTTTGGGCAAGCTGCGAATATTACCCTCGGCCTACCGCTGGTACGTACTTCAGTGGACCACGGCACCGCGCTGGATTTGGCGGGCCGCGGCACTGCCGACCCCAACAGCCTGGGCGTCGCGCTATCGCTTGCACAGCGGCTTGCTGCCCAGCGTGCCAGCACCCTGGCCGCTCCATGAATCAACCCTCCAAGGAACACTGTTAGATGTCTCAAGTGCCTCAGCAGCACCGCGCTCGTAAACGTTTCGGTCAAAACTTTCTGCGGGATCTCGGTATTATTTCTCGTATCGTCCGCGCCATTGGGCCACGTGAAGGTGACCGACTCGTTGAAATCGGCCCTGGGCAAGGGGCACTGACGGCGCCGCTGTTAGAGGCGACTGGCAAGCTGGAAGTAATCGAACTCGACCGCGACCTGATTCCTGGCCTACGGGTGCAGTTTTTCAACTACCCCGAGTTCGTGATTCACGAAGGCGACGCGCTGAAGTTCGATTTTGCCGAGCTGAAGGGCGATGGCCCGGCGCTGAGGGTAGTGGGTAACCTGCCTTACAACATCTCCACGCCTTTGATCGTGCATTTGCTGAGTATGGGCAGCGCCATCGCCGATATGCACTTCATGCTGCAAAAAGAGGTAGTGGAGCGCTTGGCCGCCGAGCCAGGCAGCACCGACTGGGGCCGTCTTTCCGTCATGGCGCAGTACTACTGCCAGGTAGACCATCTGTTCATCGTGCCGCCGGAAGCCTTTGTACCGCGTCCGAAGGTAGATTCCGCGATTGTGCGCTTAACGCCCCACGAACACCTGCCCCACACCGCCGATGACCCGACGCTGCTGTTCGAGCTGGTGAAGCTGGCCTTTGGCCAGCGGCGTAAAACCCTGCGGAATAACCTGAAAGGGCGGGTGAGTGCCGACACGTTGGAAGCGCTAGGCATTGACCCTGCACGGCGGCCGCAAACTCTAACCGTGGCGGAGTACGTGGCAATTGCCAACCAAGTAGCCGCCGATGAGGCGGCCAGCGCAGTGGCTAACGGTGATACTAAGGGGAGTGATGAGGCTTGAGCGGTTTAGACATTGAGGTGAGCGTCACGCCGGAGTTTCGTGACGCAGAGTCTAGCGACAGTGAATCCCGCTACGTGTTTAGCTACACGGTGACGGTTCATAACCAAAGCCCGCACAGCGTACGGCTAATGGCGCGTTACTGGAAAATCACCCAGGGCAGCGGCGACAGCCAAGAGGTGCGTGGCAAGGGCGTGGTGGGCCAGCAGCCGCTGATTGGCCCTGGCCAGCGTTTTCGTTATACCAGCCGGGCGATTTTGCAAACGCCGGTCGGTGTGATGGAGGGTGCCTACACCCTGCTTAATACGTATACCCAGCGGGCTTTTGATGTGCCCGTTTCGCCTTTTCGTCTAGCGGTGCCCCGTCAACTGCACTGAACTCTGTTAGCCGGGAATGCCCATGAGTATCTATGTCATTGGCGACCTGCACGGCTGCCATGTTGAATTTATTAGCCTGCTGGAAGCAATAGACTTTAACCCGACCCACGATACGCTCTGGCTGGTTGGGGATTTGATTAACCGTGGCCCAGGGTCGCTTGCCTGCCTGCAGGAAGCTAAAGCGCTGGGCAGTGCCGTGCGCTGTGTGCTCGGTAACCACGATTTTCACCTGCTGGTGGTCGCCCGCGGGGGCGGCAGGTTGAAGAAAAACGATACGCTGGACGATATTCTCGCCTCGCCCCAGCGGGAAGCGCTGCTGGATTGGCTGCAGAGCCAGCCTTTGGCGGTTCAAGAAGGCAATACGTTAATGACCCACGCCGGAGTGTTGCCGAGCTGGAGTGCTGAGCAGGCTCTGGCGCTGAGCGGTGAAGTTCAGGCGGCGCTACACAGTGAAAGCGCGGGTGCGTTTCTGACCCAGTTGTTTGGTAATCAGCCTGACCGTTTCCGGGAGGACTTGGAAGGCGTGGATCGCCTGCGCTGCATCGTTAACGTGTTTACCCGCATGCGCTTCATTGATGCGCAGGAGCGCCTCGATTTTGCCGCCAAGGAGGGGCTCGATAGCGCACCGGCAGGCTTTGCCCCCTGGTTTCAATTTGCTCGTCAGGATGATCTGCACATTCTGTTTGGCCACTGGGCGGCACTGGAAGGGCGCACGCCGAATGCGAAGATCAACGTTCAAGGGCTAGATACCGGCTGCGTGTGGGGTGGCTCGCTCACCGCGATGAACCTGGACACCGGTGAGCGTACTAGCGTGCCGAGCCTGCAAGGAGGCCGTTAAGTGTTTCAACAGGATGCATTGACCCAAGGGCTTGACGTTTACCGGGTAGGCGGCGCGGTGCGGGATGCGCTGCTTGACTGGCCAGTAGTGGACCACGACTGGGTGGTGGTGGGTGCCACACCGGAAGCGATGCGTCAGCGGGGCTTTAAACCCGTTGGCCGAGATTTTCCGGTGTTTTTGCACCCGCACACCGCGGAAGAGTATGCGCTGGCGCGCACCGAGCGTAAGTCCGGCCATGGCTACAGTGGTTTCGAGGTGTATGCCAGCCCCGATGTAACACTGGAAGAGGATCTCTCCCGGCGTGACCTAACGATCAATGCCATTGCCCAAGGGCCAGGCGGCCAACTGACAGACCCCTTTCACGGCCAGCAGGATATAGAGCAGCGCCTGCTGCGCCATGTATCGCCTGCGTTTAGCGAAGACCCGCTGCGGGTGCTGCGTACTGCGCGCTTTTTAGCCCGCTATGCTCACTTGGGTTTTACCATTGCCCCAGATACCCACACGCTGATGCGTGAAGTGAGCCAAAGCGGTGAGCTTGGCCACTTAGCCGCAGAGCGGGTGTGGATAGAAACCGAGAAAGCATTGGGTGAACCCAATCCTGAACAATATTTCACCACGCTAAACGAGTGCCAGGCGCTTGCCACTTGGTGGCCTGAGCTTGCCGAGGGCGAGACGTTGACTGCCGCGCTCGCTGAAATACCAAGCGCGCCTGAGACCTCGTCACCCGCGCTGGCCCACTGGCGCTATGCGCTATTGGTATCGGTGCTTAGTGATGAGCAGCGCGACGCGCTAGCGAGCAGGCTGCGGCTGCCCAACTCAGTAGCGCAGTTGGCTCGCCATACCGCGCTGACTAAAGCGTTGCTCAATGAACCGTTAAACGGCGAGCGAGTGTTGCACTGGCTGGAGCGGCTGGATGGCTGGCGTAAACCTGCCCAGGTAGCGGCGCAGCTGGCGCTTGTTAGTCGTCTGGCACCTGAGCGCCAAGCTGTGCTGCGCGCTGCGTGGCAGGCAGCGCAAGCGGTAAGCCCGCAAGCGCTGCTGAGCGAGGGGTATCGGGGAGCGGCATTAGGAGAAGCGCTGCGCCAGCATCGGCAGAAGGCGGTGGCAGGCGCGTTAGGCGAGGGGTAGTCGCGCTAGCGCGGCATCGCCGCACGAGGCTGCGGATCTGCTTGGGAAATCCAACGGCCCCGCCAGTGAAAATCAATCGCCCACAGGCGCTGGTCACCTAATGTGAAGCGCTTCCAGAGTGTAGCGTAGGATGTTTGGCAGGCGGGGTGGCGCTCGTTGGGTAACAGTTCAGCGAGTGGCTGGAGCACAAAGGCATTGCGGGTGATTTCCGCGCGGGGCAGGGCGACGCCATCAATCGTATCGCAGACACTGCCGACGGTCAGCAGGTCGATATCCAGAGCACGGGGGCTGTATTTAGCCATGTTGGGGGTGCGGCCATGATCAATCTCAAGCTGCTTAGACCACGCCTGGAGCTCACCCACCGACCAGTCGCTATCAAACGCCACCACTAAGTTGTAAAAGTTGCGGCTGTCCTTGAAACCTACGGGCTCGCTTTCAAAAATGCGCGATATCTGTAGGCGGCCAAACGTAGCTTCTAGAGCATCCAGGCAGAGGCGAATATGCGTGTCGGGATCAATGTTGCTGCCTAGACTGAGAGTTACCAGGCTCATAAGTTCGGGTCCTTGGTAGCCTCCGGCAGCGTACCGCGAGTGATTTCAAGACCAACGCTTGCCGCTTGAGGCACCGCGCCCGGCTTTCGGACGGTCATGCGCAGCCAGCTAATCGGGAATTCATGTTGCAAGCAGGCGGCGAGACGTTCAGCGAAGGTTTCTACCAAGGCGAACTGATGCTCGTCGGCGAACTGCTGGATTCGCTGGCATATCGCGGCATAATCAAGCGTTAAGCGTAAATCATCCGTAGCGGCCGCTGGCCGAATATCCGTTGCCAGCGATAGATCCAGGCTCAGCGATTGCGTTATCGTGCGTTCCCAGTCGTAGACACCGATGACGGTGTCTACGGTGAGTGCTTCGATCAAAATGCGGTCCACAGGCCTTCCCCAGGGTCAACAAGCGGGCGATTGTACTTGAGGATGACCAGAAACGACAGTAAGGCAGCGGCGTTGGCCGCTAATGCCAGGGTGGGCAGGCCATGATATGGATAGTGATCGGCTATTTAAGCGGCAGTTGGCTGGCGGCAGTGAGCGTATGTCGGTGGGCCGGTGTGACGGATCCACGGTTTTGCGGCTCTTACAACCCAGGATTTTCGAACGTGCTCCGCCTGTATGGTCCAAGGCTCGCCGCGGCCACGCTGCTGCTCGATGCGTTAAAAGGGGTGCCTGCAGTGCTGGCTGCCAAGCTGCTGGCGCTGCCGGTATGGCTGCAGGGGCTTGTCGGCTTGGCTGTGCTGCTGGGACACAGCTACCCGATTTGGTTTAGCTTCCGTGGTGGAAAGTCGGTCTCCAGTGCGTTTGGCGTGTTGCTGGTATTGGTGCCCAGCGTGGCGCTGATCACGGCGCTTTGCTGGGCGCTACTCGCGTGGCGGTTGCGCACGGCGGCGGCGGCATCGCTTATTAGCGCGCTACTGGCCCCGCTGCTGTGTCTCTGGCTAGCCCCCGGCTACGTCAGCGTTGTAGGGGGCTTTAGCCTGCTCGTATTGGCCCGCCATGGCCTCAATATTCGCCGCTTACGCCGTGGGGAAGAGCCGCCCCTACGCGGATAGCCCTACGCGGATAGCCCTACGCGGATAGGCGCGAGAGCTACCGTGGTGCTGTAAGCGTATCGAGCGGCCAGCGAGGGGTCGCCTGCATTATGCCGTTGTCATCACGCTCGCCGGCTGCCAAGCGCTGCGCACCGACATAGGCAATCATGGCGCCGTTGTCGGTACAAAAGCGCCCGCGAGGGTAATAAGCACGGGCTTGGCGCTTTTGGGTCTCCAGCGCTAGCCGTTCACGCAAGCGCGTATTGGCGCTGACGCCGCCTGCCATCACGATGCGTTTTAGGCCGGTTTGGTCAAGGGCGCGGCGGCATTTGATCACCAGTGTATCGACGACGGCTTCTTCGAAGGCTCGCGCAACGTCGGCCTTCGCCTGATCATCCAGTTCGTCTGCCGCTTCTAGCTGTCGAATGGCCGTTAGGGTGTGGGTTTTAAGGCCTGAGAAACTGAAGTCCAGCCCCGGACGATCAGTCATTGGGCGCGGAAAACGAAAGCGCTTTGGGTCGCCCTGTTCGGCAAGCTTTGCGACCAGCGGGCCGCCTGGATAAGCAAGGCCGAGCATTTTGGCGGCCTTGTCGAAAGCCTCCCCGGCGGCGTCATCCACCGACTCCCCCAGCAGTTGGTAGTGCCCTAACCCCTGTACTTCGACTAGCTGAGTGTGGCCGCCCGAGACCAGAAGGGCCACGAACGGGAACTCCGGCGCGTCATCTTCCAGCATCGGGGCGAGCAGGTGGCCCTCCATGTGGTGAACGCCCAGCACCGGTATGTTCAGAGCTTTGGCCATGCCGTGAGCGGTGCTAGCGCCCACCATCAAGGCACCAACCAGGCCCGGTCCGGCAGTGTAGGCGATACCGTCCAGGTCGTTTCTTGTCAGATTCGCGTCCTGTAGTACCTGCTCGATCAAAGGCAGCAGTTTACGGGTGTGATCCCGAGAGGCCAGCTCAGGCACGACGCCGCCATACTCCGCATGCATGGCGATTTGGCTATACAGCGCATCGGCCAACAGGCCGCGCCCGCCGGTGAACGCGGTATCGTAAATAGCGACGCCAGTTTCATCGCAAGACGTTTCAATGCCCAGTACGCGCATGGCAAAAGAACTCGTGTAGGTGGTAAGGCAGAGGTTACAAACCGGCTAGTCTAGCATTATGGCAGTAGAGGGGCGTAAGCATTTGCAAAGATCGCCAACCGCGACTAGACTACTGTGCGCTGTAAAACTGGGTCGTACACCGTTGTGTTCGGTGTGCGAACTATCCGAACTCAAGACTCCTTAAGGTAGGTGAGTGCTTAATGCCTTCTGTAAAAGTACGTGATAACGAGCCGTTTGACGTCGCCCTGCGTCGCTTCAAGCGTTCTTGCGAAAAAGCTGGCGTTCTGTCTGAAGTACGTCGTCGCGAGCACTACGAGAAGCCGACTGCTGAGCGCAAGCGCAAAGCGGCAGCTGCCGTAAAACGTCACGCCAAGAAGTTGCAGCGTGAGCGTAAGCGTTTCGAACGGCTCTATTGATCCGTACCTGGAGAGAGCCAGAGCAGTTGGCTGGTTGTCTCAAGAGGGATGCCAAGCGGCCGCCACTAGGTGGCCGTTTGTTTTTCGTTCTGTGATGTGTGTTTTGCGCGGTTTAAGGTGATCAGGCGCGCTGTCTGATGACGTTAGACTCGCCCATTAGCGCTTCGCGCGAGGATGCCCGCAGTTCATGGCAGGCCAAATTCCACAGCGTTTCATTGACGATCTGCTCGGCCGCGTTGACGTGGTGGAGGTTGTCGGCGAGCGCGTGCAGCTCAAGAAAGCGGGTCGTAACTTCTCCGGTTTGTGCCCTTTCCATCAGGAAAAAACACCGTCGTTTACGGTGAGTGCCGATAAACAGTTCTACCACTGTTTTGGCTGTGGCGCTCATGGCAACGCGCTGCGCTTTTTGATGGAGTACGACAAGCTGCCGTTCCCCGAGGCGGTAGAGCAACTGGCTGGACGTTTAGGGCTCGAAGTACCCCGCGAGGGGGCGGATGACCCGCGTGCTCAGCAGCGTGAGAAGAAGCGTAAAGAGGGCGTTAACCTGTTGGAAGTGGCTGCCAGTTTCTACCGCGAGCGGCTAAAGATGCAGGAGGGCCAGAGTGCCCAGCGCTACTTGCAGGGCCGTGGACTGTCGCCAGAGGTCATCGACACCTATGGTATTGGTTATGCACCGGGTGGCTGGGAGGCGCTCAAACAGCACTTGTCTGCAAAAGGTATCGGCGAGTCGGTACAGGTAGAGTACGGCCTGCTGATTCACCGGGAAGATACCGGCCGCACCTATGACCGCTTTCGTGACCGGGTGATGTTTCCCATCCGCGATCTGCGTGGCCGAACCATCGCCTTTGGTGGCCGTGTTATGGGGGATGAGCAGCCTAAATACCTGAACTCTCCAGAAACCCCTGTCTTTCATAAGGGGCGCGAGCTGTATGGTTTGTATGAGGCGCGCCAAGCGTCCAGCAAACTCGAGCAGCTGGTGATGGTCGAAGGCTATATGGACGTGGTGGCATTGGCCCAGTACGGCATTCATAACGCCGTCGCCACCTTGGGAACTGCCACCACGGAAGACCACTTAAGCCGCCTGTTTCGTTTGGTGAGCCGAGTAGTGTTTTGCTTTGACGGTGACCGTGCTGGCCGTCAGGCGGCAAGTCGCGCGTTGGAAACCGCACTCCCGCAGATGATCGATGGGCGCGAGGCGCGTTTCCTATTTCTGCCCGATGGCGATGACCCTGATTCACTGGTGCGTCGCGAGGGTAGCGAAGCATTTCAGGATCGTGTGACCTGTGCGATGCCGCTCTCGGAGTTTCTCTTCGAGCAGGCCGCCCAGGGGCGCGATTTGAATACCGTGGAAGGGCGCGAGCGATTTGCGAGTCAAGTGCTAGAGGCGCTGAACAAGGTGCCTGACGGTATGCTGAAATCGCTACTGCTCGAGTCACTGGCCAAACGCAGCGGACTGGCCCAGTCGCAGCTTCAGGCGCTGCTGGATAAGCGCACCGCTGCCGGCAGCGCATCGCCGCAGTGGGAGCCAGTGGATGACGCGCCGCTCGAGCCGGTAGTGGCGGACGAGGCTTCACACCCTGCTGTCCTCCGCCGTCAGGGAGCGAAGCTGCAGGCGCTATCGATGGTGGCTCGGATCGTACAGCTACTGCTTCACGAACCACGCTTGGTGACGGTGCTGCCCGAGACATTGGAGTGGCTACCCGACCACAGCGAAGAGGCATCGCTGTGTCGCGATTTGATCGCGCTGCTGCGCGCCGGGCGCTACCGGAGTCCGCAGGTGGTGCTGGCGCATTTTCAGGGTAGCCATGAGGGTCGGGTGTTGGCCGAGCTCGCCCAGCGTGAGCTGCTGATTCCGAAAAGCACTCGGGAGGCGGAGCTCAATGGTTTGGTCGAGCATTTGCTAGAAAAGCAGCGCAAGCGCTCGCCTCAGGAAGAGTACGATGCGCTGCTGGCGCTTGAGCGCTCTGGACAGAAACTGGATAAGGAGCAGCGTCAGCGATTGGCAAGTCTGATGATGGAGCTGGTTCAGCGCTCAGGAGACAGACCAGCCAAGAGCAATACATAGCTAGGGGTTGAATTACGACGCTTCAACACCACATACAGGGTTAGTCGCCAGGCGCTGGCCTAACCGAACAACCTAACACACCTGAATGATCGCGCAAATACGTTTCGCTGGAAAAAATCCCGTTATTTACGCTATACTGTTCGGCTTGTTGAGTTTAATCGATTCAGCGCCCCAGGTGTTTCATTCTTCTTCGTCGAGATAGGGTTTCTATGGCTGGAAATGCGCAGCAGCAGTCACGTCTGAAGGAGTTGATCGCGCGCGGCAAGGAGCAGGGCTACCTGACCTATGCCGAGGTCAACGACCATCTACCCGAGGATATCGCCGACCCGGATCAAGTGGAAGACATCATTGGCATGATCAACGACATGGGTATTAGTGTCGTTGAGGAAGCGCCAGATGAAGACACTTTGATGATGTCGGATCACTCCACGGACGAGTCCGCTGCGGAAGAGGCCGTTGCGGCACTCGCCGCCGTGGAAAGCGACGTAGGTCGCACCACCGACCCCGTGCGCATGTACATGCGTGAAATGGGAACGGTTGAGCTTTTGACCCGTGAAGGCGAAATCGAAATCGCCAAGCGGATCGAAGAAGGCACGCGGGAAGTGATGTCCGCACTGGCTTATTTGCCGGGTGCAGTTGCCTCTATTCTCGAAGCCTACGACGCTACCCAGGATGAAGAAGCACCTGGGCGCCTATCTGACCTGTTCTCTGGCTTTATCGACCCCGACGAAGGTATTCCGGGTGTTGCTGAAGCGGAAGTGCCGGAGCCTGTCGTTGAGACTGAGCTGAGCGATGATGACGATATCGACAGCGACGATGACGACGAAGAGGACGACACTACCGCCAGTGAAGGTGGCCCGGACCCCGAAGAGGCGAAGGCACGTTTTGAGCAGATTCGTGAGCAAAATGCTGCCGTTGAAGCAGTGCTGGCCAAGCATGGTCGGGGTAGCGCTGAGCTCAAGGCTGAACAAGCCCGCCTAGCGGAGCTGTTCTCGCCGATTAAGCTGGTGCCTAAACACTTTGAGCGTTTGGTCGGTCAGATACGTATCAGCGTTGAACAGGTGCGTGCCCAAGAAAAAGCGGTCATGCAGCTGTGCGTCAAGAAAGCCAAGGTGCCGCGCAAGACGTTCATCAAGTCGTTCCCGGGCCACGAGTCGGATCCGACGTGGCTGGACGCCTTCCAAGAAGCGCATCCCAAGTACGCTGACCGCTTAGAGCCACTGCGTGCCGATATCGCCCGCGCTCAGCGTAAGATTGCCTTCGAAGAGGACATGGTGCAGCTCTCGGTTGCCGACCTCAAAGAGGTGAATCGCAAGCTGTCGATTGGTGAAGCAAAAGCTCGTCGCGCCAAGAAAGAGATGGTTGAGGCGAACTTGCGCTTGGTAATCTCGATTGCCAAGAAGTACACCAACCGTGGCCTGCAGTTCCTGGACCTGATCCAGGAAGGCAACATCGGCTTGATGAAGGCGGTAGACAAGTTCGAATACCGTCGTGGCTACAAGTTCTCGACCTACGCGACATGGTGGATTCGTCAGGCCATCACTCGCTCGATTGCCGATCAGGCGCGGACCATTCGTATTCCGGTCCACATGATCGAGACGATCAACAAGCTCAACCGCGTCTCCCGTCAAATGCTGCAAGAGATGGGGCGCGAGCCGACGCCGGAAGAGCTGGGCGAGCGTCTGGAAATGCCCGAAGACAAGGTACGTAAGGTGCTTAAAATTGCCAAAGAGCCGATCTCCATGGAGACGCCGATTGGTGATGACGACGATTCGCACCTGGGTGACTTTATCGAAGACGGCACCATGTTGCTGCCGATCGATATGGCCACCGGCGAAGGCTTGATCGAAGCAACCCGCAACGTGCTGGGTGGCTTGACTGCCCGCGAAGCGAAAGTCCTGCGTATGCGTTTCGGTATCGACATGAATACCGACCACACGTTGGAAGAGGTGGGCAAACAGTTTGACGTCACCCGTGAGCGGATTCGTCAGATCGAGGCCAAAGCGCTGCGCAAGCTGCGTCACCCCAGCCGCTCAGAACCGCTTCGTTCGTTCCTAGACGAGTAAAGCCGCGAGTAGTGAAGAGTGAGTGGTGAAATAGAGTCGCCACGAAGACCGAAAAGCCCGCCGTTCTCTGAACGGCGGGCTTTTCGGTTTATGTTATGCCGTTTAAAGCTTAGAGCGTGTAGTAAGTGGCAGAGCCTGGACCAACCGGCAAGCCAAGAATAAACACCCAGATAAAGAACAGCACGCTCCAACCGATCAGCATGAACAGCGTGTAAGGCAGCATGAGAGCGACCAGCGTGCCGATGCCCATGTCGTTACGATAACGGGTCGCCACTGCGAGAATCAGGCCAAAGTAGCTCATCATGGGCGTAATCAGGTTGGTGACGGAATCGCCGATCCTATACGCCGCCTGAATGACTTCGGGCGCGTAACCCATGAGCATCAGCATGGGGACGAAGATAGGGGCAGTGACCGCCCACTGCGCCGACGCGCTACCCAGCGACAGGTTCACGAAGGCGCACATGAGGATGAACAGCGCAAACAGGCCAGGGCCGCGCAAGCCAAGGGAGTCCAGCAGGTCAGCGCCCGCCACGGCAGTCACGGTGCCAAAATTACTCCAGTTGAACAGCGCCACGAACTGAGCGGCAAAGAACACCAGTACAATATAGAGCCCCAGGCTGCTCATGCTTTTGGCCATGGCATCGACGATATCGCGATCGTTTTGCATGGTGCCCGCGAGTCGACCATAGACAAAGCCCAGTACGGTGAAGGCAATGGCGACGATAACCACAATACCGCGCAGGAAGGGTGAGCCGCTCACAAGGCCCGTCTCCGGGTTCCGCAGAATGCCACTCTCCGGGACTACCATGACGGCCACTAACGCTACCAGCGCCAGGGCGACCAAGCCCGTACCTTTGAGTGCCCGTTTCTCTGTAGCGGTCAGACCCTCCATACGGTGCTGGTCGATATCGCTATCGGCATAGGCTGAATCGAATTTGCCAAGCTTAGGTTCCACAATGCGTTCGGTGACCAAGCCGCCAATGAGAGTCACAAAGAAGGTGCTGGCAAACATAAAGAACCAGTTGGCTTCAGCCCCGACTGAATAGGTAGGGTCGAGCAACCGTGCCGCTTCCTGGGTAATGCCAGAGAGCAGCGGGTCGACGGTGCCAATCAATAAGTTGGCGCTGTAGCCGCCGGAGACGCCACAAAACGCCGCCGCCAGGCCCGCTAGCGGGTGCCGACCTAAGGAATGAAAGATCATCGCTGCTAGCGGAATCAGTACCACATAGCCAAGCTCGGAGGCCATGTTCGACATGATTCCGGCAAACACCACTGCATAGGTGACGATGCGTGGTGAACGGTTAAGCACTAGTGCGCGCATGCTAGCGGACAACAAGCCAGAGTGTTCGGCAACTCCCACCCCTAGCATGGCCACTAGTACCGTGCCCAGGGGCGCAAAGCTGGTGAAGTTAGTCACCATTTCGGTAACCAGGCGGCGTAGACCTTCCGCGTTTAAGAGTGAGTTCACTGCAATCCACTCGCCCTCATTGGCGGGGCGCGGGTCAGCGACTGAAACGCCAAGCGCTGCCGCAATGCCGCTCGCCACAACGACCAGTACACACAGAATGGCAAACAGTGTGACCGGGTGCGGTAATAGATTTCCCAGCCACTCGACGCTATCGAGAAAGCGGGTAAATGCTCCGCGTTTTAGGTTTTCTTCGCGATTTTGTGGGTTTGTCATAAGATTTATATCGTTGATAGGTTATTTTTCAGCAAAAATGCCCATGTAGGTTTGGTGGCTGACACTACGTTGATAATGCAAGCGGCGCAAATGGCTTTACGTATAGGGAGATGTAAAAATCGGGTAGGGGCCGGGGTCACCCCCGGCGCCCTCCCACACCACCGGGCATACGGTTCCGTACCACGGCGGTTCATGAAGAACGACTAAGCCATCTTACCGTATCGAGTACCGAGATCAGACCCAGACGGTCGAACCACTTCCGTGGCAGGGCCTGATTCATGTGCGACGCTCCGGCGTTCCACCAAGGGCCTCGACCATTTCCCGCTGACTTCCAGGCACGTTGCTCGTCCAGACCCAGTGCCAGGAGTTTCCGGCGCCGGGTTTGTGGGCGCTTCCATTGCCGCCAGATCACGCAACGTAGTCGGCGTCGCATCCATTG
>NZ_FODB01000058.1 GCF_900110265.1 Vreelandella aquamarina
CGGGATGGGCGAACAGGAGTCAGCAGAGGCCATATTAGGCTCTCTAACCAAGAGCTGAAGGGCTGAACCTGTCACGAGTGGATAGTTGACCACTCTCTGATGTGTACGAGCAGAAGCCTCCCCGGAGGGCTCTCGATAACTGTATGGCGGGCCGGAAGCCCAAAGACTGTCGAAGCGCTCAGAGCACACAGGCGAGCGAATTCAGCGGAACGAAGCTCAGCCCGATAATGGGGGACAGGAACCGCCGTGGTACGGATCCGTTTGCCCGGTGGTGTGAGAGGACGGGGGAGGCGACTCCCCCTCCTACTCGATCTTGTTTTGTACCCGGTGTGGTGGCGTTTGCTTTCGAGGGCGTTGTGCACAAGCCCGCCCTGCAAAGCAGACAGGGCGGGATAGAGGTTAGGCGATAGAGGTTATGCGTCGACTTTGCCTAGTAACAAAAACTCGATCAATGCTTTTTGAGCGTGTAGGCGGTTGCCGGCTTCCTGCCATACTACTGCCCTTGGGTCGTCCAGCAGCGTGAGGCTGATCTCTTCGCCTCGATGAGCAGGCAAGCAGTGTAAAAACAGCACGTCAGATTGGGCGGAGTCGAGCAGGGCTTCAGTTACCTGGAAGCCTGCAAAGTCGGCTTCTCGTTTTGCCTGCTCCTCTTCCTGGCCCATGGAAGCCCATACGTCAGTAGTGATTAAGTCAGCACCTTTAGCCGCTTCTTGTGGGTCGTGGAGCAGGGTGACGCAGTCACCCGCAGCGGCCATGATATCTTCGCGTGGTTCATAGCCTTCCGGGCAGCAGACCCGCAGATGAAAGCCGAACTGGCGGGCGGCGTTGATCCAGGAGTGGCACATATTATTGCCATCGCCAATCCACACCGCGGTGCGACCTTTGACGCTGCCGCGCAGCTCTGTCCAGGTCATCACATCTGCCAGCAGTTGGCAGGGGTGGTAGTCGTCGCTTAGGGCATTAATCACCGGCACGCTGCTGGCGCTGGCATAGGTTTCCAGGCCTTGGTGGGAGAAGGTGCGAATCATGACTGCATCCACCATCTCAGAGAGCACGCGAGCGGTGTCTTCGATTGGCTCGCCGCGGCCAAGCTGGGTGTCACGAGGAGAGAGGAAGAGCGCATGGCCACCAAATTGCGCCATGCTTGTTTCAAAAGAGACGCGGGTTCGGGTGGACGATTTTTCAAAAATCATCGCCAGCGTGCGGTTTGGTAGCGGTGTGTACACTGGGCCATTAGCTTTAAGATCCGTCTTGATCTTAATGGCACGCTGGATCAAATACGCCAGCTCATCTGGGGTCAAATCCAATAGGGTAAGGAAATGGCGTGTCGCCATGGACTTCTCTCCGCGCAAAAACACCATCCTAGCGATGCGGCAGGGGATGCGCAACGCGGGCGGCATGCGTAGAATGGCTGCCACGCGTTAAGGCCGAGTAGTTTGCTCGGGTATTGGTGTAATCACCAATCCATGGCATTACTAGGTCGTGGGGTTAAAGCCAGTTGACGAATTGCGTAAACTGACTTGGATCACATCACTTGTTTAGGAGCACATCATGAGCACCACTGCCGAAAATATTCAGCGTCAAATCAGCGAAAACCCGATTTTGATCTACATGAAAGGCACCCCCCAACTGCCCCAGTGCGGCTTCTCTGCACAGACAGTGCAGGCGCTGATGAGCTGCGGCGAACGTTTTGCCTTCGTCAACGTATTGGATAACCCGGATATCCGTGCTGAGCTGCCGAAAATTGCCAACTGGCCGACCTTTCCCCAGCTATGGGTAGAAGGCGAGCTGGTAGGCGGCTGCGATATTGTGATTGAAATGCATCAAAACGGTGAGCTTGAAAAGTTGGTAAAAGAAGCCGCCCAACGTGCTGGTGCCGCTGAAGGTGGCGATAACGCCTAAGCGTAACGCCTCATGCCGCTCGGCATCTGCCGGGCGGTTGGCGGGCTGCGGTGCAGCCGCTAGAATGGTGCTCTATGAAGCACCAACAATTAGCATCTACGGTTTACGATAGGTTGTTTAGCATCGACAGTCAGCCCGCCTAAGGAAGTTTTGCTCAATGAGCTATCAGGTTCTGGCCCGCAAATGGCGGCCACGTACATTCCACGAGCTCGTGGGCCAGGCCCATGTTCAACGCGCCTTGGTCAATGCCCTTGATCAGGGCCGCTTACACCACGCTTACCTGTTTACTGGCACGCGTGGCGTCGGCAAAACCACGCTGGCGCGCATTTTGGCGAAATGCCTTAACTGTACCGCTAATGGGCGCGGGGATGAGGGAATTACCTCGACACCCTGCGGTCAGTGCGATAGTTGCCAAGCCATCGATGAAGGCCGTTTTGTCGACCTGATCGAAGTCGACGCTGCTTCGCGAACCAAAGTAGAAGATACCCGCGAACTGCTCGATAACGTTCAGTACGCGCCTACCCAAGGGCGCTACAAGGTATACCTTATTGATGAGGTGCACATGCTCTCCACCAGCAGCTTTAATGCGCTGCTTAAAACGCTGGAAGAGCCGCCACCCCATGTAAAATTTCTGTTAGCGACCACCGATCCGCAGAAGCTCCCCGCCACGGTACTATCCCGCTGTTTGCAGTTTACGCTCAAGCATATGCCGCCTGAGCGGGTAGTCGAGCACTTAACTTATGTGCTGGGCGAAGAGGGGGTTGAGTATGATGAAAGCGCGTTGTGGCTGTTAGGCAAGGCTGCTGAAGGCTCCATGCGCGATGCAATGAGCCTGACTGATCAAGCCATAGCCTTTGGCCAAGGGGCTGCGCGCCATGCTGATGTAGCGGCAATGCTGGGCACGTTGGATCATCGCCATGTGCTGGCCTTGGTTGAAGCGCTAGCAGCGGTAGATGTTCAGAAGTTGCTGGCAGAAGTGGCCCAGCTAGCCGAGCAGGGGCCTGATTTTGCCGCCGTGCTAGATGAGTTAACTGCCATACTCCACCGCTTGGCCGTGGCGCAAATGGTGCCGGATGCAGTGGATAATAGCCACGGTGACCGAGCGCAAATTCAGCAGCTGGCCAGCCGTTTTACCGCTGAAGATATCCAGCTCTACTACCAGATTGGTATCCAGGGGCGTGGCGATATGGTACACGCCCCAGACTTGCGTAGTGCTCTGGAGATGACGCTGTTACGGATGCTGGCTTTCCGCCCTCAGGGCGTTCCCAAGCCACCTGCGACGCCGCTGCCGCTACGCCCTGAGCCTGCGCCGTCAGCAGATGCAACGCCAGCTCCCACAGCACCGCCAAGCGCCCCTGTGTTAGCGGAGCCAGCCGCAAAAAAGCCTGAGCCTGCACCCGCCGCTGCCGAGGCTGAGCCGCCTGAGCCTGCGGTGCAGGCAGCTCCACCAAGTGAGGCGCCCGAGGCATTAGAGCCGCAATATGATGCGCCGCCGCCCTGGTCGCTTGAAGAGGTAGAAAGCGCCGCTACGCTCTCGCCAGAGCCAGAGCCAGAGCCAGAGCCAGAGCCAGAGCCAGAGCCAGAGCCAGAGCCAGAGCCAGAGCCAGAGCCAGAGCCCACTCCATCCTTTAATGTGGCGCCTTCCTCTCTTTCGGCTAAATCGCTGGCCTCGGGAGATCTCTTAAACCACGCCGCGTGGCTGGCTTGTTTTGACGCCTTAGGTTTAGGCGGGCTGACGCGTAACTTAGCGGCACATTGCCAGTTAGAAAGCGATGATGGTGGCACTGTGGTGCTGCGGCTTGACCCCAGCCAGTCCGCCATGAAGGCCGAGGTTCATAACGTGCGCATTGAGCGAGCGCTGAAAGAGATCGGCATACCAAGAAGGGTTCAGTTCAGCGTGGCTGAACTTGACGCCACGCTGGAAACACCCCAGCAACAGGAAGAGCGTTTACAGCAAGAACGCCATGCGCAGGCTGTTGATCTGTTGCATCACGACCCCAATATTCAGAAGTTGCAGCAGGCGTTTGGGGCTACGCTAATTGAGTCAACCGTAAAACCAGCGCCAGAGCCACGTTCCTAACGGCCGACGGCTACCAACTCGCTTATTAATGATTTAGGAGAAGACCGCATGTTTAAAGGCGGAATGGGCAACATCATGAAGCAAGCCCAAGAAATGCAGGAAAAAATGCAGCGCGTTCAAGAAGAAGTGGCCAAAGCTGAAGTGCACGGCGAAGCGGGTGCGGGCATGGTAAAAATTACCATGAACGGCCGCCATGATGTCAGCGATGTCACGATCGACCCCAGCGTGCTGGAAGAAGATAAAGAGCTGCTTGAAGATTTGCTGGCGGCAGCGGTCAACGATGCTGTACGTAAAGTAGAAGCGAACTCCAAAGCGAAAATGGAAGAGGCAACAGCCGGTTTAAACCTACCGCCCGGCTTTAAGATGCCGTTCTAAACCATGCGCTTTTCTCCGCTTGTTGAGCAATTGATGGACGCGTTTCGCGTGTTGCCAGGCGTTGGGCCAAAAACGGCTCAGCGCATGGCGATGCATTTACTAGAGCGTGAACGCCCAGGTGGCCAGCGATTAGCCGCAGTGATTCAGCAGGCGATAGAGGAAGTAGGCTACTGCCAGCGCTGCCGTACGCTCACCGAAGCCGATATTTGCGCGCTGTGCGAGAGCTCTCGCCGTGATGATGCACTGTTGTGCGTGGTTGAATCGCCCGCAGACCAGCTAGCGATTGAAGAGGCTGGCGGTTTTCAAGGGCGCTATTTTGTACTGCATGGTCACCTTTCACCGCTAGATGGTATTGGCCCGGAAGCTATCGGGCTGGAGTTGCTCGAAAGCCGTGTAGCTGAAGGCAATATTCGTGAAGTCGTTCTTGCTACTAACCCTACGGTAGAGGGTGAGGCGACAGCGCATTACATTGCCTCTCAGCTTGCGCATTACGGTGTATCCTTTTCTCGTCTCGCCTATGGCGTGCCGATGGGCGGTGAGTTGGAGTATGTGGATGGCGGTACATTAAGCCGCGCTTTTAATGGTCGCCAGCCCTTTGCTAGCGATTAATGCTGATAATAAACGCAAGCGCTGATGCGGTTGTGCCAACCCGGAAGATTGCTTTGTCCTCTTCAACTTCTGCTTTGTATCAATGGATTGATAGCGCCGAGGCGTTAGACGCCGCCTGTGAACAGGTTTCCGGTGCCAGCGTTATTGCCTTAGACACCGAGTTTTTCCGCGAGAATACGTTTTTCCCCATACCGGCGCTGATTCAGTTTGCCAGTCATGAAGTGGCATATTTAGTCGACCCGTTATCAACACCCTGCACCAACGCTTTTAAAGCGCTATTGCAAAATAGCGCGGTGAAGCTGCTGCATGCCTGCAGTGAAGATTTAGAAGTCTTCCAACGCTGGGCGGGCGTGTTGCCTACGCCGCTGGTGGATACCCAGGTGGCGCAAGCCTTCTTAGGCGAAAATCCTGGCATGGGTTACCAAAAACTTGTAGAGCACTGGGTAGGCGAAACGCTTCCCAAAGAGGAGACACGCTCTAATTGGCTGGAGCGTCCGTTAACGTCTTCTCAATGTGAGTACGCCGCGCTAGACGTAATTTACTTGCTTAAAGTGTGGCAGCTTCAAGCGGAAAAACTCGACGCCTTAGGGCGGCGTGAGTGGTTGGACAGCGAGTGCGCCAGCTTGATCGAACAGGCAGGACGCAGCGTTGAAAACGACGGCCAGTGGTATACCCGCCAGCGCCAGCTTTGGCGATTGACGCCTCGCCAGCTTGAGGCCTACCGGCTAATGACGATTTGGCGCGAGGGCGAAACCCGCCGTCGAGATTTACCGCGTAATTGGCTGGTGAGCGATAAGCTGCTGTTCGTTGTGGCAGAAAAAATGCCCAAAAACCGCTATGAGCTAGTCGAGGTTGAGGGCATCAAGCCGCCGCTGGTCAAAAAAGAGGGCGATGCTCTACTGGCGCTAGTGAAGCAGGCCCAGCACTGTCCAGAAAGCGACTTACCTACGCGTTGGCCAGACCCCATGCAGCCTGCATTTAAGCGCCGTTTCAAGGCGATTAAGGGAGTGGTTGCCGAAAAAGCAGCGGCTCTTAATATTGCTCCGGAAATGTTGCTGCGTCGCCGGGATATTGAGGCGCTGGTCATGCAGCGGCTTGCACACCAGCCATTACAAGAACTGAGTGGTTGGCGCGATACCTGCTTAACGCAAGCGATTCATCAGGCGCTTGAGGAGTCATCTTTATGAGCGAAAAACTGCTATGCGAGATTTTTAAAAGCTCGCGCAAAGACGAAATGTACCTCTACGTGGATAAGCGTAAAGGAATGGAGACAGTGCCTGAGGCGCTGATGGAGACCTTTGGTAAGCCGGTTCCTGTGCTAACGATGATTCTGACCGCTGATAAGCCGCTTGCCCGCGTGAAGGCCTCCGATGTGATGGCTGCGATTGAGGAGCAAGGATTTTACCTACAAATGCCGCCTGCCAAAGAGCCCTACTTACTGGACATTCATCGCGCTCAGACGACAGATCGCTCGTGAGTTATCGGCGCATTAGCGTGGCGCAAAAGCGATGAACTTTCTTGCCCACGCATGGCTGGCTCAGCCGGGGGACGACGGCTTTCTTTACGGTAATTTGATTGCCGATGGCGTGAAAGGCAGCGACCTTTCTGCTTGGTCGCCAAGCGTTGCCTGTGGCATTCGCCACCATCGGCGAGTTGATGCCTGGGTAGACCAGCACCCTAGCGTTATGATGGCCAAGCAGCGCGCTCCTCAGGCTCAAAGACGCTATGCGGGCATTGCGCTGGATGTTGTGTGGGATCATTTTATTTCTCGCCAGCAGGAGGGGGCTGATCAACATCAGCTGATTGATCGCTGCTATCGATTACTCAGCGCGTGGCCCGCGCCACAACGTCTAGCGACGATGATGCCGGTGCTGGTTGAGCACGACTGGTTGCGCCGTTACGCTGATTTTGATTTTACATGTCGTGCGGTGGCGGGCATCGGGCAGCGCCTTTCCGGCCCCAACCGTCTGGCTGAATTAGTGCCCTGGCTGCGTGAAGACTACACTGCTTTAGAGGCGGATTTCAGCGTGTTATGGAGTGAGTGCCGGGAGGCGCTGACCAGTGATGGTAAGACAAGCTGAGATTAGCTGGCTGCTATAGCCTGCCTAACGTTAATGTTTAACCGGGGTGATTAGACGATGGAAACCGCGTTGCGCGAGCGCTTCTGGGAACGCTATTCGTTGGAAGAGCTAACGCCTCCAGAATGGGAAGCCCTGTGTGACGGCTGCGGTCAGTGCTGTTTGCTAAAGCTGCATGATGATGAGACGCAAGAGCTGGCCATTCTTAACGTAGCGTGCCGCCTGCTGGATACTCATAGCTGTCAGTGCAGCGATTATGAAAACCGCTTTGAGAGCGTGCCTGACTGCACCCAGCTGACCCCAGCGCTGGTAAAAGAGTTTACTTGGTTGCCGCAAACCTGTGGGTACCGACGAGTGGCGGAAGGTCGCAAGCTGGCAGGATGGCATCCCTTGCTAAGTAACGATGCTGAACGAGTCCATCGAAAAGGCATCAGCGTCAGAGGGTTTGCTGTGTCCCAAGATGAGGTGCCAGAAAGGCAACTCGAAGAGCATATAATTGCCGTTCTTCCTATGTCGTGATTTTCATGTTTAAGCTCCTGCCGTAGCCTTCCTTGGCGTACGTTTAGACCGCTGGCGAATGCACTGTTAGCTAGCGGTTTTCGTTTTACTGCTATCCCAAATCGTTAAAAAAGCCTCTTTAAGAGCCGAGGGTTGCGGCTGGGCAGCGGCTTTTTTGGTTGCCTGAGTGTTAGCGGGCTTCGTTGGGGTATCCCAAATGGTGGGGAACTGTTCCTGATATTTCATCGTGTTACTCCTAATGATCAGCTATATAGACGTTGGTATATAAAACTTATGGTTAGTATGCCGTAAAAATTATTTTATGGAAAGTATTTTCATAAAATAAATGGCGTAAAAAAAGCAGCGCCTTGGCGCTGCGAGTGGTTGTATCTAAGGCGTTAACGGACTCTCTGCCAGCGACACCTCTGCTAACCCTAGCGCCCACAGAATAAACGCATCCTGGCGGGCTGTATCGCGCCACGCCTTAAACCTTCCCGATGCGCCGCCGTGGCCGCTGCTCATATCGGTATGCAGCAGGATAGGCGCAGCCCCCTGCTGTGCCTGGCTCACTCGGGCGTAGAATTTGGCGGGTTCCCAGTAGCTAACGCGGGTATCGAACCAACTACCCTCAAGCCAAAGCGCTGGGTAGCGCTGCGAGCGGATGTTATCGATAGGTGAATAACTGGCGATACGTTCAGCCACGTCGGGTGCCTCAGGATTACCCCACTCGGTATACTCAGCGGTGGTGAGCGGCAGCTCTGGGTTCTGCATGGTGCGCAGTACATCCAGGAAAGGAACATCCAACACCGCCGCGCAGAAGGCCTCCGGCGCACGGTTGATGCAAGTACCCACCAGCAATCCGCCTGCACTGGCACCGCAGGCGACTATCCGCTCAGGCTGGCTGATATGGGCGGCCACAAGCGCTTCACGGGCGGCTAAAAAGTCGTGAAAGCTGTTCTCTTTATGAGCCATCTTGCCTGCTAAGTACCACGGTTCGCCGCGCTCACCGCCGCCGCGCACATGGGCCACAGCAAAGGCTACGCCGCGCTCCAGTAGCTCTAGGCGGGCAATAGAAAACCAGGGGTCCAGTGCTTCACCGTAAGCACCGTAGCCGTATAGCAGGGTGGGTAGTGGTTGGTCTGCCAAATCTGCTCGCATAACCACTGATACCGGGACTTGCTCGCCATCGTGGCAGGTGGCCCATATTCGGCGGCTGACTAGCTGCTCTGGAGCGAGACTGCCATGAACGGGCACCTGTTTTAAGAGCGTGCGTACACCGCTATCGAGGTCTAAGGCATACCAGCTCGGAGGGCGGGTAAACGACTCTTCGCGCAGGTGCAGCGTGCGTGCATTAAAGTGTGGCGAGTCTTCCAGCAGCTGTGAACAGGGCGTTTCGGGCAGCTCAATGTAGCTATCAAGCAGCGTTTGATGGTGACTATCCAGCTCCAAGCGCCGCAGCAGTACCTGCGCATCCTGATGGCTTCTCTCAGCCAGTATCAAGCCCCACTCAAACGCATCAACCCCTTCCAGTGTCGCGTCATCGCGATGCGCAATCAGCGGCTGCCAACTGGCGTTATCGCTTTCGGCGCGCATATCCAGCTGAAAGTGGGGGCCCGTCTGGTTGTGTAGGCGATAAAAGACCCCTGGCCGATGATCAATGCTGACTTCCACGCCCGGCTCGCGGGCATGCAGGCAAACGAGGGGTGTTTCGGGCTGGTCGGCAGGTAGGGCGAGAACTTCGGTGGTGTCTTTTGAGCCGCTCTCGATGATCAGCCACGCTTTAGAGCGCGTTTTACCCACGCCTACCCAAAATTCTGGGTCTGCCTCGCGTAACACCAGGGTCGGTGTCTGCATAGGGGCATGTTCTGCGAACGCGACCCATAGCCGCCATAGGCTGTCAGGGCGCTGGGTATCGTCGAAACGGGTAAACAGCAGCGTGGCGCCGTCTGCAGTTTGGTCCTCTGCCCAGCAAACGCTGGGTCCGATATCGCTAAGTAGTTGGCGCGGCGTGCCGTTAGGCAGCGCTTTTAACCAGAGTGTGAAGCGTTCATCGCCCTGGGTATCTTCGGTCCAGGCGAGCCACTGCTCATCCGGGGAGAGCGCCATATCACCCATGTCGTAGAACGGCTGCTCGGCAGCGCGCTCGCGAACGTCAAAAAAACAGCTTTTTTGCTCAGGTTGGCCATTTGGGTAACGCCACCAGCAGGGGTAATCATCCTCAGCGCCGGTCTCGCTCCAGAACGTAAAGTGGTCAAGCGCTGTCTCTAGACTTTTCACCGCCAATTCACGGCGCGCTAGGTGCGAGTGGTAAAGGGTGTCTGCGAGGGGGGAGAGCGGTGCAAACCAATCGGCATGCTGCTGGTTGGCCGCGGTAAGAAAATCGCTGACATCAGCGCTTTCGCGGTTTTCTAACCAGTGCCATTCAGGGTCATCGGCGCGATAATAGCGCGCTACGGGCGAGCCTTCGTGCATACCAGGCTGTGCTTTCATAAATTGATAGGTACCATAACGGGAAATCAACGTCGGGTGCTTCCACCCACATGAGGGGTATTATGCTGTTTGCAGACTCAATGTCACTGCTGTGGTTCAGTTATTACGGTCTTTCACTGCTGGTGCTACTAGCGGTTTACTTTGGATTGGCATTTTTGCCGCGTTTGCCTCGGCTCATCGTGACATGGGGCGTGGCGGGGGCGATGTGGATGCCTGCCAGTTATCGGCTGCCTCTGGTCGAAGAGGGCGAGTTCTATAGCGGTTGGGCACCGTCCGCTATGGTCGCTGCCGTGGGCGTTTTTGAGAACAGTGCCACTGCTCTGCGCAACGGCTTGCTCTGGTTAGTCTTAGGGATAGCCCTAGGCGCGGGGATTGGTGTAGCGCTGTGGTGGTGGCGTCGTCCTGCGCCTGTTGAAGACACGCCTGCCCGCCGCCAAGTGGAGGACCCACAGCCTACTCGCCGCCGCGAACCGGTTATCCGTTAATGCGACTGGCATCAAGGGAGTGGGCCAATGTGTGAGCTATTGGGTATGAGCGCTAATGTGCCTACCGATATCTGCTTCAGCTTTTCAGGCTTTTTACATCGCGGTGGTGGCACAGGCCCTCATCGCGATGGGTGGGGCATCGCCTTTTATGAAGAGGGCGGCTATCGCGAATTTAGAGATCCTCACCCTTCTGTGGATTCACCGATTGCGCGTTTAATTTGCGACTACCCCATCAAATCAAATGTTGTGATCAGCCATATTCGCCAAGCCAACGTAGGCGGCGTGCGATTGGCTAACACGCATCCCTTTGCTCGTGAAATGTGGGGGCGGCCCTGGTGCTATGCCCATAATGGGCAATTAAGTGATTGGCAGGAACTGCCTTTAGGGTTTTACACCCCGGTTGGCAATACCGATAGCGAACACGCGTTTTGCTGGTTAATGGGCGAGTTGCGCCGGGCGTTTCCAACGCCACCGGCTGCCCCAGAAGCGCTTTGGGAAAAGCTCCATGACCTCTGCGAGCAGCTAAGAGGGCTGGGCGTTTTTAATCTACTCCTTTCTGACGGCGTCCATCTTTATAGCTACTGCTCTACCAAACTGGCGCACATCACTCGCCGTGCGCCTTTTGGTGAAGCGGAGTTGTCAGATGCAGAGATGACGGTCAATTTTATCGAGCACACCACGCCTAACGACATTGTCTCGGTGATTGCCACCGAGCCACTGACTCAAAATGAAGCATGGCAGCGCATGGTGCCTGGGGAGTTATTGGTGTGGAGAGAGGGAGAAATTAACGCTCGATACTGTCCATAAGATAAGTCCCGGTGATGGACTATAAGCTAAAGTTGAAACGCAAGTTTCAATCGATCGTTTTACAGTGTCATAAACGTCGTATATCGTTGGCGTTTAATCTCTTTATACAACCACACCACAATAACAAGGTCGGTCTCACATCGACACGGATAGCGGAGATAGCCCATGAGTGAACACGCCAGCCCCCCCATTTTACGCGGCCCAGTGCTTGAAGGCTTGGATCAGTACAGCTCTATTACGGATGTTTTTCAGTCAGCCGTCTCGCGCTTTACCAGCAAGCCCGCTTTTACCTGCATGGGCAAGACGCTGAGCTTTTCCGACCTTGATCGTCTTTCAGCTGATTTTGCTGCGTGGCTGCAGCATGAAACCGATTTGGTGCCGGGCGACAGAATCGCCATTCAGTTGCCGAACGTTCTGCAGTTTCCTGTCGCCGTATTCGGTGCTCTGCGAGCAGGGTTAGTGGTCGTCAACACCAATCCGCTGTATACCGAGCGGGAGATGGCGCATCAGTTTAAAGACTCCAATGCCAAAGCCATTTTGATTCTGGCCAATATGGCCGACAAGCTGGAAAAAGTGCTCGATAAAACCGATATCAAGCATGTACTGGTGACTCAGCTAGGCGACCTACATGATGTGCCCAAGCGCTGGCTGATCAACGCGGTGGTGAAGCACGTCAAAAAAATGGTGCCTGCCTATTCGCTCCCAAGCGCCGTTGGTTTCCGAGACGCCCTGAAAAAAGGCGCTTCACTGAAGCACACCCCCGTCGAGCGCAATATGGATGACCTAGCGGCGCTTCAGTACACCGGCGGCACCACCGGTATGCCCAAAGGTGCCATGCTGACCCACCGCAACTTGGTGGCCAACATGCTCCAGGCGCGCTCAGCGATTGGCGAGCATCTCACGGACGGCGAAGAGCTGGTGATTGCACCGCTGCCCGTGTACCACATCTACACCTTTACCGTGAACTGCCTTTTCCTGATGGAAACCGGCAACCACTCACTGCTGATCACTAACCCCCGCGACTTGCCGAATTTCGTTAAAGAGCTGAAGGGGCTGCCGTTCACGGGGTTTATCGGCCTCAATACGCTGTTTAACGCGCTGTACAATCGGGCCGATTTCAAGCAGCTCGACTTCTCTAAGTTGAAGCTGACTATTTCAGGTGGCATGGCGTTAACCAAAGCGACTGCCCAGCGCTGGGAAGCTATTACTGGCTGCCCGATCGCCGAAGGCTATGGCCTAACGGAAACCTCGCCGATTGTCAGTTTCAACCCTAACGATGCGATCCAGCTGGGGACGATTGGTAAGCCGGTAGCGGGCACCTCGGTGAAAGTGGTTGATGTTGATGGTAACGATGTGCCGTTTGGCGAGCCGGGCGAACTTTGCGTGCAAGGCCCGCAGGTCATGAAAGGGTACTGGCAGCGTGAGGAAGAGACGCGCAACGCCATTGATGAAAACGGCTGGTTCCATACCGGCGATATTGCCGTGCTGCAGGACGATGGCTATATCAAAATCGTTGATCGTAAAAAAGACATGATTCTGGTGTCGGGCTTTAACGTTTACCCCAATGAGGTTGAAGACGTAGTAGCCGCACATCCCGATGTGCTGGAAGCGGCGGCCGTCGGTGTTGCCGATGAAAACGCGGGCGAAGCCATTAAGCTGTTTGTGGTGTCCAAAAACAGCCAGCTTGACGCTGAAACGCTGCGCGCTTGGTGCAAGAAAGAACTGACGGCTTATAAAGTGCCGAAGTACATCGAGTTCCGCGACGAGCTGCCGAAAACCAACGTCGGTAAGGTGCTGCGCCGCCAACTGCGCGACCAGGAAACAACTCATGCGCCGTAAGGGTTGAACACTCGGTCAAGCAGGCGTTAGGCGTCTCGTTCGCGAAAGCGTTACAATGGTCGGCCCACTTGCGAGTGGGCCGACGTTTATTCTGAGATGGAACCGAGCCTAACGTGACCACCGACACGCACTCATCCCGCATCGATACCCCACAAAACAACGCCCCCTCGCTTACAGCGCTCACTGAGTCGCTGAGTCACGTGATGCTGCGTGATCAAGAGCGGCTCTCGCGTAGAGTGGCGGGCCTGCGGCGTCGGCAGCGAGAAAAGAAGCCGATCGACCGCGGCTTGAGCGAGGTGGAGCGGGAAGTCGACAAAGCCAAGCAACTGCTGGCGCAGCGCGAAGCCCTACGCGTGACGCTGGATTACCCGGCAGAGCTGCCGGTGGTAGAGCGCCGTGAGGATATTCTCACGGCGATTCGTGACCACCAGGTGGTGGTTGTGGCGGGGGAAACCGGCTCGGGTAAAACCACTCAGTTGCCCAAAATGTGCCTGGAGCTTGGCCGTGGCCGAAAAGGGCTGATTGGCCATACGCAGCCACGGCGGTTGGCGGCACGAAGCGTCGCTGGGCGGCTGGCGGAAGAGTTGAGCGTGCCGCTAGGCGAGCAGGTGGGCTATCAGGTGCGCTTTAACGACCAAAGCTCGCCGAACACACTCGTTAAGCTGATGACCGACGGCATCCTGCTGGCTGAGACGCAGCACGACCCGCTGCTGCTACGCTACGATACGCTGATTATCGACGAAGCTCACGAGCGTAGCCTCAACATTGATTTCTTGCTGGGCTATCTCAAGCGGCTACTGCCCAAGCGCCCTGATTTGAAAGTCATCATCACCTCCGCAACGATCGACGTAGAGCGCTTTGCGGCCCATTTCGGCTCGCCTAACACGCCTGCGCCGGTGGTCGAGGTGTCAGGCCGCACGTTCCCGGTAGATGTCCACTACCGCCCGCTGGTGCGCAGCGAAGAGGACGAGGATGACCGCACTCTGCAGGAGGGGATTTTGCATGCCGTGCGTGAGATCGAAACAATCGAGCGTGAAAAAGGCTGGCTGCATGGCCCCCGCGATGTGCTGGTGTTTCTACCCGGCGAGCGGGAAATCCGTGAAACCGCCGATACCTTACGCCGCGCGGATTTAAAGGGCACCGAGATTCTGCCGCTGTATGCACGGCTCTCTAATGAGGAGCAGAACCGTGTGTTTGCTCCCCACCGGGGGCGTCGCATCGTACTGGCAACTAACGTGGCTGAAACGTCGCTCACCGTGCCGGGAATTCGCTATGTTATCGACCCTGGCCTTGTACGCATTAGCCGCTACAGCTACCGGGCGAAAATCCAGCGGCTGCCCATTGAGCCGGTCAGTCAGGCAAGCGCCAATCAGCGTAAGGGCCGCTGTGGGCGGATTGCGGAAGGCGTGTGTATTCGTCTTTACGACGAAGAGGATTTCCTGTCACGTCCCGCGTTTACCGACCCGGAGATTCAGCGCACCAACTTAGCATCGGTCATTCTTTCAATGCTGGCGCTCAAGCTCGGCAATATTGAAGACTTCCCCTTTGTTGATCCGCCCGATGGCCGCTTTGTCAAAGATGGCTTCCGGCTGCTATTTGAACTGGGCGCAGTAAATGATAAGCAACAGCTTAGCGCCCTGGGGCGTAAGCTGGCGAAACTACCCATTGACCCGCGTTTGGCCCGTATGGTGTTGGCCGGTGCAGAGCGAGGCAGTCTGCGGGACGTGCTGGTCGTGGTCTCTGCGCTGGCGATTCAAGACCCTCGTGACCGGCCCGCTGACAAGCGCCAAGCCGCTGACCAAGCTCACCAGCGCTGGCACGACCCAGACTCCGATTTCGTTGCGCTGCTAAATTTATGGCATGGCATCGAGAATGCTCGTGAAGCGTTATCGGGCAACCAACTGCGCCGCTGGTGCCGTGACCACTACATTAACTACCTGCGCATGCGCGAGTGGCACGATACGTTCCGCCAGTTGCGCCAATTGCTGCGGGATATGGACATCGAGGTACCTGCGCCGCTGCCTCGTGATGAGAACGAGAGCGAAGAGCAGGCCAAGCAGGCAAGGCGAAAAACATCGGGCAAGCTGCATCAGGCGCTGCTGTCTGGCCTGCTCTCCAATTTGGGTACGCTGCTTGAGAACCGAGAGTACCTCGGCGCGCGTAACCGCAAGTTCATGATTCACCCTGGCTCTGGGCTGGCGAAAAAAACACCCAAATGGGTCATGGCCTTTGAGCTGATCGAAACCACCAAGCTGTTTGCGCGCACTGTTGCCAAGATCGACCCGCAGTGGATCGAGCCCCAAGCGCAGCATCTGGTGAAAAGTAGCTATAGCGAACCCCATTGGGAAATGAAGCGTGCTCAGGTCGTGGCGTTTGAACAGGTCACTCTGTTTGGCCTGCCGATTGTGGCGCGCCGTCGTGTCCATTACGGGCCTATTGCGCCCCAGGAGTCGCGGGAGCTGTTTATTCGTCGGGCGCTGGTGGAAGGCGAGTTCCAAACCAAAGGAGAATTCTTCACCCATAATCGTGCGCTGATCGAAGAGGTAGAGGCGCTAGAAGATCGTGCCCGCCGACGGGATATCTTGGTGGACGAAGAGACGCTGTTCGCCTTCTACGATGAGCGGATACCCACCGATATCGTTAACGGCAAGGGCTTTGAACACTGGCGCAAGCAGGCCGAGCGCCAAGATCCCACGCTGCTGAAGTTTGATATCGATGCGCTAAAAGCTCGGGATGCCCACGACGTTACTCAGGCGCAATACCCGGATCATTTAACGCTGTCTGGTGTAGCGTATCCGGTCAGCTACCACTTTGACCCGGACGCCGACGATGATGGTGTGACCCTGACCGTCCCTGCGGCCATGCTGCCTCAGCTGCCTGTTCACGCGTTAACGTGGTTAGTGCCAGGGCTGCTGCGCGAAAAGTGCATTGCACTGCTGAAATCGCTGCCGAAAAGTATTCGCCGCCAAGTGGTGCCCATCCCCGACTGGGTCGATGCCGCGCTGGAGACTCTCGTGCCTGATGAGCGGCCGCTCACCGAAGCGCTGGGGGAATTTATCCGTCGCCGCACCGCCACTCGCGTTCACTCAGATGATTGGCGTCTTGATCTGCTGCCGCCGCATCTCATTATGAACGTGCGGGTCGTTGATCATGCGGGTAAAACGTTAGGCCAAGGACGCGATGTGCGTGCGCTGGAGCGACGTTTCGAAGAGGCGGCGAGTGCAGGTGCTCAGGCGCTAGCCGATCAGGCAAGCCAAGCGCCCGCTCTGGATGAGTTGCCGGAGTCGCCGCTGCCAGAGTCGCGGGTAACGACTCAGGCTGGTATCCGAGTAGAAGCCTACCCGGCACTTATGGCCGAGGCCCATAGCTTTAAAGTGGCGCTTTTTGATCATCCCGCGAAGGCTGCGGCGGTTCACCAGGAAGGCGTGGCCCGCTTGGCCATTGCCAAGCGGCCGGAACAGGTGAAAGCCATCAAGCGCTTACCTGGCGTGGAAAAGTGCGCTCTACTCTTTGCTAAAGTGGGTAGTAAACAAGCATTAGTGGATGATTTGCTGCTGGCGGTCTTCACGCAGGTGGTGGCAACACATCCGCTGCCACGCTCTGCCAATGAGCTCACCGAGCGGCTTAAGGCAACCGAAAGTGAGCTGATTCCTTATGCAGCATCGCTGCTGACACGCATTGAAGAGGCGCTTAAAGGGCATCTGGCGGTGACCAAAGTGCTTAAAGGGAAGCTTAACTTTGCCCTCGCGCTCGTTTACAGCGATGTAAGCGCGCAGATGCAGCGCTTGGTTTATCCTGGCTTTATTCGCGACGCAGGGGAGTGGCTTAGCGAATATCCGCGCTATACCGAAGCGGCTCTCATCCGCCTCGATAAAGCGGCCCGTGAACGCGGCCGTGACCAAATGATGATGCAGGATGTCCAAGCCCTAGAGGCACGTTTTGATGCGCGGCGAAAAAGCGAGCGCAGAGGTGCCGCTGAAGACCCTGAATTGGTCTCATTTGGCTGGTGGATACAGGAGTTGCGAGTATCGCTATTCGCCCAGCAGCTGGGCACTCAGATGCCGGTATCCGTGAAGCGCTTGGAAAAGCGTTGGGAAGAGATTACCAGCGTTTAATGCTAAACGAGCAAGCGCTTAGGCTTAGATAGAGCGGGGTGGACAACCTCGCCATACGCTATTTTACTGACGGTTTCGGCTATTTGCCTTGAGGCCGTAATAAGGAGACAGGCATGACCAATGTAGTGATCACCGGTACAGGACTCTATACACCGGAAAACGCCATTGATAACGCGGCGTTGGTCGCTGCTTTTAACGCGTGGGTTGATCTCCATAACGCCCAGCATGCGGATGCCATCGCGCGTGGAGAGCAAGAAGCACTGGCTTATTCCAGCAGTGAATTTATTGAGAAAGCCTCGGGAATTAAAAGTCGCTATGTACTCGATGCCCAAGGAATCCTTGACCCTGAGCGTATGCGGCCTAAACTGCCTCAACGTCATAACGATGAACCGTCTATTCAGTGTGAGATGGCGACTCAGGCCGCGCGCCAGGCGCTAGAAACGGCCCAGGTTGATGCCGCTGATATTGAGCTGGTGATTGTGGCCTGTTCAAACCTAGAGCGTGCCTATCCGGCGGTCGCGGTAGAAGTACAGCAGGCCCTGGGAACAACGGGTTATGGCTTTGATATGAACGTGGCCTGCAGTTCAGCCACCTTTGCCTTGGAAACGGCGGCGAACGCGATTGCATCAGGTAGCGTTAAACGTGCGCTGATTGTGAATCCTGAAATTTGTTCTGCCCATTTGAATTTTAGAGACCGTGACAGCCACTTTATTTTCGGCGATGCTTGTACGGCTATGGTACTAGAAAATAGCGATGTTGCCGTGGCCGATGAGCGCTATGAAATTCTGGGAACGCGACTGGTGACGAAGTTTTCCAATGCGATTCGCAATAACGCGGGCTTTTTAAATCGCGTGACCGATAGCGATCCGCAGGCGTTAGATAAGCTGTTCGTTCAGGAAGGGCGCCGCGTTTTTAAAGAGGTGTGCCCTATGGTCGCTAAGCTTATCACTGACCATCTCGCTTCATTAGAGCTGTCGGGGGCGGATTTAACGCGGATGTGGTTACATCAGGCCAACCGCCATATGAACGATTTGATTGCACGTAAAGTGCTGGGTGAAGAACCCAGCGAAGCACAGGCACCGATTATTTTAGATCGCTATGCGAATACCAGCTCAGCGGGTTCGATTATCGCTTTCCACCTTCACCGTGAGGCACTGTCGGAAGGGGATATCGGCGTTATTTGCTCGTTTGGGGCGGGGTACAGTGCAGGCAGTGTGGTGCTACGTCGCCAGTAATAGGCCGATGATGCCTATCACCGGTTATGTTAGGAATAGCGTTCTATGTTGAAAGAGGAAATCGCATGCTGAGGCTGTTGGCACCGCAAAAAGAGGGTCTAAGCACATGGCAGAAGCTGTTGCCTATCGTGTTGCTAGCCACGTTAAGCATGGGAGGGTGTGCCAGTACGGGGTCTTCTCAAGAGGGGGACGCTGCACAAGAGCGTGTAACGGCAGACCCGCAGGACCCTTGGGAGGGCTTCAACAGGCGTGTGTTCGCGTTTAATGATGTGCTGGACCGCTACGCCCTCAAGCCCGTTGCACGAGGGTATAAGGCAGTCACTCCCGAGCCGGTGCAAACTGGGGTTGGCAACTTTTTCTCCAACTTAGGCGAAGTGCGTACCGCGCTCAATAGCCTGCTGCAGGGCAAACCCGCCAACGCGGGTTTAGCAACATCACGATTCTTGATCAACTCGACGGTGGGTATTGGCGGCTTGCTTGACTATGCCACGCTCATGGAAATTACCGCGGATAAAGAAGATTTTGGTCAAACCATGGCCGTGTGGGGCTGGGAGGACTCGCGCTATTTAGTGTTACCTCTGCTAGGCCCGCGCACGCTCAGGGATGCCTCTGGCTTGCCAGCCGATTTCGCTGCGAATCCCATTACATATATGGACGATCATCAGCTACGTGCAGGCCTGACGGCACTCGATATTATTCACTTTCGCGCGGGCTTGTTAGACCAAGAGTCGTTGATTTCGGGGGATCGCTACCGGTTTGTCCGCGATGCCTATTTGCAGCGCCGCCAGTTTGAGGTGAATGACGGTGTGCTTGGCGAAGACCCGTTTGCCACAGATGATTTTGATTTCGACGATACCGACTTCGGTGACGACGATTTCGCCGATTGAGGCCCAACATGGATCACGCTAAGCAGTTGATCGCGGTAATCGATGAGCCCGGCCCCGAGCGCGATGCGCTGGCTGAGGCGATTACCTGCGACGGCATGTGGGTGTTTGCTGCAGAGAACATTGACCATCTGCCTAGCGGTACGGCGCTGATTGTGGCCCATGCCCGGGCAGTGCCGCGTCAGCAGTGGTCTCAGTTGACTCACCGGTTGCCAACCCTGGTCGTCAGCGACTCTCGTCAGGATGCTGACTTGATTAAGGCCATTGATGTGGGGTTGGTGGACTACATCGTTCATCCGCTGCGACATACCGAACTGCTGCGCCGAATGATTCGTAAGGCGATTGAGCTTCACGCCTTAGCCCAAGAGCGTGATCGTGATCGTGAACGTCTCGCTGAACTCAATGAGAGCCTTGAAACTCACCTAGCGCTACTGCGGATGGACCAGCAAAGCGGGGGGCATATTCAGCGGCGTTTGTTGCCAGCGCATCCTAAAGTGATCAACGGCGTTTATTACGACTACTGGTTTGCGCCGTCGCTTTATTTGTCGGGGGATTTTCTCGACTATCAGCTTTATAACGACCGTTTTAGCGCGTTCTATTTTGCCGATGTCTCTGGGCATGGAGCGTCGTCGGCCTTTGTCACGGTGCTGCTGAAGTATTTGTGCAACCGATGGTTAAGCGAGTGGGATGGCCAAGCGCCAGAGCGGCTGCCGCCTGATTGGTTAGCGGCGATGAATCGTGAGCTTCAGGATACCAACATTGGTAAGCATGCCACGTTATTCGTCGGTGTTATTGACCATGAAGCGCATACTCTTCACTATTCGCTCGGCGCACAGCTACCGATGCCGCTGTTGGCGGCTGACGGTAAGCTGGAGCGCTTAACCGGGGAGGGAATGCCGGTAGGCCTTTTCCCAGATGTGGAGTATCCTGCGCTTAGCTGTGCTTTACCGGCCAACTTTCGTTTGTGGCTGTGTTCAGACGGTGTATTGGAATGCTTGCCGGGTAAAACGCTCGACACGCGGCTCACGGAACTTGAGCAACTCGTTAGCGAAAGTGTCACGCTTGAGCAGTTGCGCGACCGGCTAGCCAAAACCAATTCGCTTTTGATAGAGGGCGATGAGGGTGATGAGGCGAACCAGGACCGCGATGCTTTACCCGATGACCTGACAATCATGATGGTGAGCGGATTTGGTCATGCTGATTGAAGAGGGCCGCATTAAAGCGGCGTTCAACTCTGGTGTTTTTGTGTTAAAGCTCTGTGGCGATGTGCGGTTAACGCTATGTGCTACGCTAGATACCCAAGCGCAACGTCTTGCTGAAACCCCTGGCCTTCAGGCGGTGATGATTGACCTGCGCGAAGCGACCAATGTCGACTCAACGGCGCTGGGTTTTCTGGCCAAAGTAGCCATGGCGGTTAAAGGGCGGCTGGAACAGCCTCCGACGATTATTGCCGATAACCCTGATGTACGGCAAATGCTGGACGTCATGGGTTTTGCGCGTTTTTTTACCTTGATGGAAGCGCCTCTGCAGCCTAGTGCAACACTTAACTCTTCTATGCAAGACCTGCCCGCTGAGCCTGCCGATGAAGAAGGCTTGCGTACGCGTATTCTCGAGGCGCATCGCATTTTAATGCATATGAACGAGCATAATCGCGAACAGTTTCAGCCGCTGGTAGAGATGCTTGAAGCGCAATCTACAGTGGCACATAAATAAAACACCCTCTTACCTAGTCGATAAGAGGGTGTGATGGATATGCTACCCAAACTGGCTGGAAGCAATTAGCTCTGCCGTAGTTTGCCAAGTAGCTCTTCAAGCTTGCGCTGGTCGGCCATGAATTTACGAATGCCTTCAGCCAGCTTGTCAGACGCCATTTCATCTTCGTTCATTTGCCAACGAAAATCTGCTTGGGCTAGCGCCTGCTCTGCTGAGCTGCTGGCACCCATGGGCGTTAGCTGGCGGGGAAGGTCGCCCTGTAGTTCATCTAACTCGTTAAGCAGCGCAGGGGATATAGTGAGGCGGTCACAACCTGCCAAGGCTTGTATTTCGCCTACGTTACGGAAGCTGGCTCCCATCACAATCGTTGGATAGCCGTGACCCTTGTAGTAGTCATAAATACGCTTAACCGATTGTACGCCAGGGTCATTGGCGCCGCTGAAGTCAGCTTCCGGCGAGCGCGCTTTGTGCCAGTCGAGAATACGGCCCACAAACGGTGAAATCAGCGTAGCGCCAGCATCGGCACATGCCTGTGCCTGAGCAAAGCCGAATAGCAAGGTCAGGTTGGTGCGAATGCCATCGCGCTCAAGCTGGCGGGCTGCCTGAATGCCTTCCCAGGTGGACGCCATTTTAATCAAAATACGTCCGGGGCCGACACCATGCTGGGCATAGCGTTCAATTAGCGAGTGCGCTTTGGCAACGGTGGCGTCGCGGTCAAACGAGAGGCGGGCGCTCACTTCTGTCGACACATAGCCCGGCACTAGCTTGCTAATCTCGCTGCCAATATCCACCGCGACACGGTCTACCGCGTCGTCAAGATCGGTGCTCTCTTTGGCGATGCTGGCCAAGCGAGCGCGGCGCTCTTCCTGCTGGGCAGCTTGAAGGATGAGAGAGGGGTTGGTAGTTGCATCCTGGGGCTGGAAGCGACGAATAGCCTCAAGGTCGCCCGTATCAGCAACCACGGTGGTCATTTCTTTTAATTGGCTTAATAGGCTAGTGGCCATGCAATGCTCCTTGGTTGTCCTGTGGGGTACTTTAGCAAGGGCCGCGCGTGGCGAACAGACACCGACAAATGAATTGAAATCGATTATGATTAGCGGCCTACCTTTTCGGCGGCACGCGCCGCTTTTTTTATGCCCATTTTAAGGAGGCTTATGGAACTTAATCCTCGTCGGGTGGCTTGGTTGGTGGCCGCCAACACAGCGCTTGCGCCTTTCGCGATTGATGCCTATCTGCCTGCCATCGGCATACTGGCTGAGAGTATTAATGCCAGCATTCACCATACTGAACTCTCGATCAGTATGTTTTTGTTTGGATTTGCATTGGGTCAGCTTTGCTTTGGGCCGCTCTCGGATCGGTTAGGTCGTAAACCGGTACTGTTGAGCGGACTGGTAGTCTTTATGCTGGCCAGCCTAATGATTACCACTGCCGATAGCTTAACGTCGCTATTGGTTTGGCGCTTTATTCAAGCGTTAGGGGGCGGCGCCTGTGTGGTGAACTCGGCTGCCATCGTACGTGACTGTTTCAGCGGGCGTGAGGCGGCTAAGGTGATGTCCACCATGGCCATGATCATGATGCTAGCCCCACTGGTGGCACCGGCGGTGGGTAGTTTGTTGCTGCACATTGCTGGCTGGTGGCTGATCTTCGTCTTCCTGGCTGTGTATGCTGGTTTTCTATTCTGGTTGTTAGGTACCCGGCTACCCGAAACCCGTGATATCAACTTGCCCGCGGCCTCGCCCCGTCAAGTGATTCGCAACTATGCAAGCGTGCTGCGTCATAAAGAGGGTATCCCGCCTTATTCATGAGACCGGCCTGAAAACGAAGATAGCGGATGGTATCCTCTTGAAAATTCAGTGTGTTCCGCCAAGAACCTGATCCAAGGGAGCCATCCGCTATGGGTGAAAGCCTATCCACCTGGACGCCCTCGTGCAACGGCTCTGTCCGTGTCGAGCTGAGCGGCCACCGCACCACCAGCGACAGCGGCGCTTTGTTGCTGCGCGAAGCCCTCGACAGTAGCGGCGTGATCGAGGCGCTCGGCGACAACCTGGTCGATGCGCGTCATCCGCTGCGCATTCGCCACTCGCTGACCAGCCAGATACGCACTCTGGTGCTGCAGCGGGCGATGGGCTGGAT
>NZ_FODB01000023.1 GCF_900110265.1 Vreelandella aquamarina
TAACACGAAGAAGAACATAACCAGTGCAGGCACGGCGACACCCACTACATTGCGCCTTCGGCTCCATTCCGTAAGCGCGCATGCTGCAAGCGTTATGTTTACTCGGATAAAGTTCAAATCGGAGAATGTTGTGAATTTAGAAAGTATTCATCATGTAGCGATTATTTGCTCAGATTATCAACGATCTAAGTCATTTTATACTGAAATATTAGGTCTCAAGATCCTTGCCGAAAATTATCGAGAAAGCCGAGATTCATACAAATTAGATTTAGCGTTACCAAATGGTGGACAAATTGAGCTGTTTTCTTTTCCAGAGCCACCGTCCAGATTAAGTAACCCAGAAGCTCAAGGTTTAAGGCATTTGGCGTTTGTTGTTAACTCGGTGGAATCGACAGCTAACGAGTTACAATCACACGGAATTGATGTTGAGCCAATTCGAGTTGATGAATTTACAGGTAAACGATTTACCTTTTTTAAAGACCCAGATGGTTTACCCTTAGAGTTGTACGAAAAATAAACATAACAAACAATTCAAGCAGACCCTCAACGCGTGGCATTTTTATTATGCGTTGAGTTTAGTGATTACGGTGTTGTGCGGAAAGTTGGTAGTAGCGTTTCGGGCTACTTAATTGGGCGTTATGTGCCAAAAATGAGGAAAATATGAATAGTGACTTAAACGACTTAATTGACAAGTACCGGTCTGACAATGAATCCGTATTCAATACGTGGTTTATTAATAATGACGAAAGACTAAAAGCCTTTCGTTCAATACGCCGTGGTGTTCAAAGTGTAATCAATGATATTAAAAATAAGGAATTTGGGAATGACTACAAAGGTTCATCGTTAGAGTTTGTTTTAAACTGTATCACAGAACAAAAACAAGTTTTCATTGGAGCATCGCATGCTTTTTACTGGAAACCAAAGTTAAGAATTCCAGACATTTATGAAAATGAAGAAAATAAAATGTCTTTTGGTCAATTTCTTGAAAATTGCTTCGCAGCCAAAAATGAAGAGCAAATCCTAAAGGAAATAATCAACCTAGATGAGAAGAAAATAAAGGGTCTTGGTCCGGCAGTGGCAAACATTTTATATTTCCTTCATCCTGAAATAATCCCTCCATTTAATACAGCAATAGTCAATGGTTTTAATCATTTATTCAAAGAAAAAGTTAAACTTGGTTCCTGGACTGAATACCTTCGTATGCGTGAGGTCATTTTACAAAAAAACAATAAGCATAAAAAATCACTGTCAAAAGATTTAGGTGCAATTTCAGGCTTGCTGTTTGACATTGGTGTAAAAAAAATAATGGTTGGCGACGAAGGAAGTCTTTCGGAAAAAGAAAAAGCAAAGATTGAAAACCTTCTCAAAAAAAGGCACAAAGAAGTAACCAGTGAAAGAGAGCAAGAAAACTTGCATACTGAAATGCAATACCATTTATTGAAGATCGGAAAAGCTTTAGGGTATCAAGTAATTAGTGCTTCTAATGATCGTTCTAGAAATTTTCAAGGAAAAAACTTTTCATCCTTGTGCCTCCCTTGTTTCCCTGAAATTAATGTAGAAAAAGAAACAAAAAATACAATTGCATTAATCGATGTAATTTGGTTTGAAAATAATACAAAGAATATTGTTTGCGCTTTTGAAGTTGAAAAAAGTACCTCAATCTATTCGGGAATACTCAGGCTGACTGACCTATATCACTCGTTTCCAGAAAACCCTTCCTCTTTATTTTTAATAATACCTGACAATAGAGAAAAAGAGCTGTTGCTACAGTTAAGCAGGCCATCAATTAAATCCAACGGAACTAAAATTCACTATATTAAATTTTCAGTCCTGAAAGAAAATTGCGAAGCAATCTGTAAGTTTGGAACAGGAAAAGAAACTCTACTAAAAATAGCGAACCAATAAGAACAGGCACATAACAAACTAATCAACCGGACGGAAAATACGTCTGTGCTAAATTGAAAAGCAAAACCAAATTGCGGTGGTGTTCGGGCCGTTCGTCGCCGCCGGTTATCATGAACCGTTAACAGTATCTAGGCTGGTGCCTTGACAATAATTATTATGTAACTACAATGTAGTTATGAGCCATTATTCCTTTGACTGGGATCCTCGCAAGGATGCCGCTAATCGCAAGAAGCATGACGTCTCGTTCCAGGAGGCCAAAACTGCCTTTACGGATGAGTTCGCACGTCTCATAGCTGACCCAGACCATTCTGAAGAGGAGGACCGGTTCATTCTCCTCGGTACAAGCATTCATTCTCGCTTACTGGTGGTGTGCCACTGCGTTAGGGACGGTGAGGTTATTCGAATTATCTCCGCCCGTAAGGCAAATAGGCGAGAACGAAATACTTATGAAGGGTACAGACATGCGTGATCATTACGATTTTTCCGAATCCGTCAAGAGTCCATACGCCAAGAAGCTCAAGAAGCAGGTTACGATCCGGCTGGATGAAGATACCGTTGCGTACTTTAAGAATCTTGCTGAGCAAAAAGACCTACCTTATCAGAGTCTTATCAACCTCTACCTACGTGATTGCGCTCAGTCACACAAAGATCTGAAAATTGAGTGGAAGTGAACTGTTAACAAGCGGCTTCTGGCGGACAGGCCAAAGCTCCGGCCAAAAAACGGCCTCCACTTTGCCCTGCCGCAGAGCCGGGCGTAAAATTTTTTGCCTAACCTCGCAGACTATGCTGTAATACGTTGTAGTCACTAGGTATGAGGGGCATAGTCATGAGCGTCACCACAGTTCGCCTTCAAGCAGAAGTTGAACAGCATCTGGAAGCAATCGCCAGCAGGCTACACCGTAGCAAAGGCTGGGTAATTAACCAGGCATTGTCGGAATACATAGAAAAGCAGCAGCTTGAGCAAGAGCGGTGGAAACAAACGTTAGAGGCAATGGAGTCTGCTGCCCAAGGCAAGGTTGTTGATGCCAGCGAGGTCCACAGTTGGCTTAATAGCTGGGGAACCGAAAACGAGCAAGATGCGCCGAGGTCAGGTAAGTGAAACTGGTTTACACCGACGAAGCCGTTGAAGACTTGAAGCGCCTAAGGGAGTTTATCGCCGTTCACAGCCCCTCTGCGGCAGGCAGGATAGCCACAGAACTGGTTAGCAAAATCGAATTACTACCAGGCTTCCCCAGAATGGGAACACCGGTTGAAATGGCACCGGTACCGGATTCCATCCGCGACATGGTCTTTGGCAAATACGTTGTTCGCTATTCCGTACATGTGAGCGCCATCATTATTCTAAGGGTATGGCACGAGCTGGAAGGTGAACGATAGCAATTTAATCAGCCGCTGTTGTCGGACAGTTTTTCCACCGCTGCGCGGTTCCAAACCTGCCGCAAAGCTTCGCGTTAGACTTGCAAGAGAACATCGCGCATCGTGATGTCGTTTTAACAACCGGAGACATGCCATGGTCAAAGTAGCCTTGTTCGTTCGCCTTGAAGCGAAACCCGGAAAAGAGAAAGAGGTTGAGAACTTCCTTGTGAGTGGCCTTCCCATCGTCAATGAGGAGCCTGACACCACTGCGTGGTTTGGCATTCGCCTTGGACCAAGCACTTTCGGAATCTTTGATGCTTTCCCGGATGAAGCGGGTCGGCAGGCCCATCTCTCCGGCAAGGTCGCAGCCGCGTTGATGGAAAAGGCAGGTGAGTTGTTCTCCGAGCCCCCGTCCATAGAAAACGTTGATGTACTTGCGGCAAAGCTACCTGGCTAGCAAGCCTAACAATTCGTTCAAGCCGAGACCGCTTCGCGGCCTCGGCTTGGTGCCGTGGTATCGTTGCACCCGCCTCGGCCGCGTGCGCGGTCCGGCTTAACTCAGGTGTTAACTGTCAAAAGGAATATGCCATGTACAAGGAGTTTGAAAATCCGCTTCCGCCTAAATTCGGCCGAATGTTTGTCGGCAACGATGCGAAATTGAACCAGGGGCCGCCGAGACCAAATGACACCGTGACGATTCGGGCGGGAGATTCCATAGACTTCTATATCCTTGTCGAAGAATGCGCCCCCGATCTCGTTAGCGGTGAACTAGTGGGTATTGGCCCAGATCCCAGATGGGAATACCAAGGCTGGTCCTATGGAGGCAAGATAAAGGTTCCAGAGTCAGCAGTTACGGCGATAATTCGGGCAGATTAATCAGTTAACCAAGCGGTCAACCGGACCCCAAAAGCGTGCCGCTTTTGGTTCCCTCCGTTGCGCTCCGGCGCCGGTTACCTCAGCGTTAGGGCTTACTGCGTCCCAGCCAATAGCCAGGTTTTCGGGAATGGTGAGCAACCGCAATGACTATAGCCTCTTCTGGCAGTTCAATGGCGACTATATCGTATGGGAAGCGCTCCAGAATCAGGCGTCTTGCACCGGTATCGCCGGCTTCTTTGGGGAGAGGTGATAAAGGGAGGAAGTCTTCTTCAATAACGTCGATAGCTGCATCAACAGCAGCGAAAAACTCGGCTCCGAGTCCAGGCTGCTCATATTCATACCATGCTGCTGCCTCTATCGCTTCCTGCGAGGCCTCTTCCAGTATCCTTACCTTTCGCACTGTTACTGGCCCAACCTCGCTCTCATCTTTGATCGAAATTCTTCACGGCTGAGCAGCGTGGCTTTTCCGCTTTTGACATTGGACACACGGCGAACAATTTCATCGTTCCACGCCTGTTCTACCGAGTCGTCACGGGGGCCGTCCAGACTCATTATGAGCTCCCGAGCCAACGCTGCACGTTCCGACTCGGAGAGAGTCGAAATCTGGGAGCGTAGGTGGTCTAATGTTTCGGTAGCCATGGAGCCTCCGCAAATGACGATACGATTATGCTATCCCTATTCAAAGGCCCTAACAAGACCAGGCACGGCGACGGCTACTACATTCCGGCTTCGCCTACATTCCGTAGCCGCGCATGCTGGCTGGCGTTAGCCAGGGCGCTCGTCTTGACGTACGTACCTATAGGCGTACACTTGGTGAAAAGTTAAACACGCAAGAGGTGCGTCATGGCCGGAATCACAGCAACTGAGGCGCGCAGCAACCTTTATCGGTTGATTGACGAGACCGCCGAGTCCCACCAACCAATCGTCATTATGGGTAAGCGGAATAAAGCTGTTCTGGTATCCGAAGAGGACTGGTCTGCCATTCAGGAAACACTTTACCTGCTCTCCGTGCCAGGTATGCGGGAGTCTATTCGTGAGGGGATGGATACCCCGGTCGAGGAATGCGATGAGGAGCTGGACTGGTGACATGGAAGTTGGTTTACACCAAGCAAGCCCAGAAAGATGCAAAAAAGTTGGCCTCCAGCGGCCTCAAACCAAAAGCCCAGGAACTGTTAGCGTTAATAGCGGAAGATCCTTATCACAAGCCGCCTCCGTTTGAGAAGCTAATTGGTGATCTTGCGGGGACCTATTCGCGCCGCATTAATATTCAGCATCGCCTGGTCTACCAAGTACTGGAGGACGAGCAAGTGGTGAAAGTCCTCAGACTCTGGAGCCACTACGATTAATGCATAATCAGTAGTGATACCGGAGCTGGGCGATAAGCAAAGCGTCATCCGTGACTTTGTAAACTATTCGGTGTTCTTCGTTGATCCGGCGAGACCAGTACCCGGCGAGGCTGTGTTTGAGGGGCTCTGGTTTGCCAACACCTTCGAACGGTTCTCGTTTGGTCTCTTTGATCAGTTTGTTGATTCGGTTAAGTATCTTTTTGTCGGTTTTCTGCCAGTACAGATAGTCTTCCCAGGCGTTCTCGGAGAAGATGAGTTTCATTCAAGAAGTTCCTTTTCTTGACCACCGCCTTGCTCCAGCTCGGCAACGGATTCCAGCAAACGCCGTGCGTTTTTTGGTGCGCGCAGAAGGTATGCAGTCTCTTGCAGCGCCTCGTAGTCCTCTAGGGAGATCATTACCACGGACTGCGACTTGTTCCGGGTGATGATCACAGGGGAATGGTCTTCACAGACCTGCTCCATGGTTTTTGCTAGATTGGTTCTAGCGGCTGTGTAGCTAATGGCATCCATAAGGTTGCTCCTGTACAGGATGTTGACCATGGTCAGGATACTGTACACAGAAAGGTTTAACAATCAGCTGCACAGCGACCGATTTTTCGCCGCTTTGCGGCTCCAAACCGGCGCGTGATCCGGGAGGCGGATAACGGCACCCGGAACTGGCCCTGCTCCAGGCGCTTGGCCCAGAGGCAATAGCCGGTGGCGGTAAAATACAGCATCTTCATCTGAGTCTTGCGCCGATTGACAAAGGCGAAATACTGGCTCGCCCGCAGGATGCGCTGCATATGAGCCAGCTGCGCCACTGGCTGCAGCAAGACTTTGGCCCTTCAGCACCATCACCAAGGACGACGCCATGATTCAACCGGTTATTCTGAGCGGTGGCAGCGGCACCCGGCTTTGGCCGCTCTCCCGCGAGCAGATGCCCAAACAGTTTTTGCGCTTAACCGGCGAGCAGAGCCTGCTTCAGCAAACGCTCACCCGCCTTGAGGGCTTGACGACGCTACCGCCGATGCTGATAGGCCACCACTCGCACCGGTTCTTAATGGCCGAGCAACTTCGCGAAGTTCAGCAAAAGGGCCAGATCGTACTAGAGCCAGCAGGGCGCAATACCGCCCCGGCGATTGCTTGCGCGGCACTGTTGGCAAGGCAATCGGGCGAAGACCCGCTGCTGCTGGTGTTACCTGCAGACCACGTGATAGGCGATGCGCTAGCGTTTACCGATAGCGTGCAGCGTGCTGAACCGCTCGCGGAGCAGGGCTATTTGGTCACCTTTGGCGTGGTGCCGACGCACCCAGAAACCGGCTACGGCTACATTGCCTGTGGCAATGCGCTGGGGGCAGGGCACCATCTGGAGGCGTTCATCGAAAAACCCGCGCTAGAGCGCGCCAAAGCATTGCTTGAGCAGGGCGATACGCTTTGGAATAGCGGTATGTTCTTGCTGCGTGCCTCCCGCTATTTGGCGGAACTTGAACGGCTTCAGCCAGACATGCTGGCCGCCTGCCAAGAAGCCGTAGCCCGCGCCCACCGTGATTTGGATTTTCTGCGCTTGGACGAGCAGGCGTTCCAGCGCTGCCCCAGCGAATCGATCGATTACGCGGTCATGGAGCACTGCTCCCAGGCTGCCGTGGTGCCTTTGGATGCCCAATGGGGCGATATAGGCAGCTTCGATGCGCTGATGGCGACCCATACGCCTGATACAGCGGGCAATGTGGTCACCGGGGATGGGGTGTTGAGCGATACTCAGCGCTCGTTAGTGGTAGCGAACCACCGATTGGTGGCCACACTTGGCGTTGAAGACCTGATCGTGGTGGAAACCTCGGACAGTGTACTGGTGGCCCATCGCGACAAGGCGCAGGGCGTTAAGCAGCTCGTCGCGGCGCTGACCCAGGCTGGGCGCAGCGAGCCGCATACCTCGCCGCAGGTACACCGCCCTTGGGGCAGCTTTCAAGCCATGAACAGCGGCGAGCGCTACCAAGTGAAGCATATTACCGTGCGCCCTGGGGCGCGGCTTTCGCTACAGCGCCACCACCACCGCGCGGAGCACTGGGTGGTGGTCAGCGGCACGGCTAAGGTGACGCTGGATGAACGCACGTTTTTGGTCAGCGAGAACCAGTCCACTTACATCCCCATTGGCGCACTGCACCGTTTGGAGAACCCGGGCAAAATCCCACTGGAGCTGATCGAGGTACAGTCCGGCAGTTACCTGGGCGAGGATGATATCGAACGGTTGGATGACGTGTACGCTCGCCACAGCGATGAGTAATTGAGTGCACTTACCAGAGCCAGCTACCGGGCCGTGCCGGTGGCTGGCCTTTACGCACCGCCACCCAACCGATAATGCAGCGCACGCCTAGCCATACCACCAGCAGCGGCCAGAGTAGCGTCCCGATAAAGATCAGGCTCAGGGTAAACGTGACGATAAAGTAGAGGCTGCCGATCCAGAACGTGCGGATGAGGTAGCGGTAGTGGGCCTGTAGCCAAGGCGCTGCTTCTTTGCGATAGACATAGGCGATAATCACACCGATCAATAGCGTGACATTAGCCGTGACCAGCCCTGCTAAATAGAGGGCATAAATAATTTGCGTGGGACGCGTATCCTGTTTGGGGAGGTACTGCTCAGTCATGCCCATCCTCACTTAATAGAGACGGAAATCGTTGGCGTTAGGCAGCCCTTGCTGCTCTTCCACCACTTTGCGGTAGCGTTTGTACTCCCACTGATACTGCGCCGGATCCAGGGCAATGGAGGCTTCAACGCTGGCATTCACGCCGGTAGCTGACTCTGTATCATCAGCGCTATACACCCGCTCGTCAGCGTCTAGGAAGTGGATCTCGAAGCCTTTTCCAGGAATACGCAGGGCCACACCGGTGACCACCCGTGCCTGTGTGCGCGCCACCAGCTTGGGTAATAGCGTCGCGGTATAGGAATCGCGGCCATAGAACGGCGCAAACACGCCGCTACCCCAGTCCGGCTCTTGGTCCGGCAAAATACCAATGGCCTCGCTACGTTTCAGCGCTTTGAGCAGCGCCGCCACGCCCCGTGGGTTAGTGGGCACGAGCTTTGCCCCCATGCGCTCGCGGCCATGGCGGATAATCGGCTCCAGCTCTGTGATTTTGGGCGGCTCGTACATAGCGGTAAACGGAAAGTGGCTGGAAAGCCAAAAGTTCAGCACTTCCCAGTTTCCAAAGTGAGGAGCAAGCACGATCACGCCGCGCCCCTCGGCCCGGGCGCTATCCAGCTTGTCGCGGCCATGTACCGCTAGAATGCTGGCTTCTACCTTCTCGGGCGGGGCCATCCAGGCGTGACCGAGTTCCAGCATCGTCGCGGTGGAGTGCTGTAGGCTCTGTTTGGCCAGGGATTGCCGTTGATTGGCAGGCGCGTCGGGGTAGACCACCTTCAGATTGATCTCGGTTACCTTGCGCTCGCGTTTGCTAAAGCGATACACCTGCGGGCCGACCAGAGCCGCAATGCGCCAGAGCCAGCGCACCGGCCAGCGGGAGAGCGTGCGCCATAGCGTTGCAATGGCACGGGCTTGAAAGCGCGATGCAGGGGGAGTTGCCTGTTCGGTCATGGGTTACAGTAGCCAGCTATCGACATTGGAGGGCGCGCGCTTCTCCTGCAGCCCTTTAAAGCCCTTTACGCAGCGCACGATAAACCACACGACCAACGCCAACAGCATGGGGAAGCCAACAAGAATCAGGGTAAGCAGCGTAGCGATACTGCCGTAGAGCAGGCCAATCCAGAAGGTGCGGATCTGATAGCGGTAGTGCTCATCTAGCCATACTGGACCTTTGCCGCGGTAGACATAAGCAATAATCACGCCGATTAGTGACGTAAAACCCAACACAAAGCTTGCCAGGTAGAGAGCGTAAATCACCATGGCCATGGTGGTGTCTGGGGCGGGGGAGGTCTCTTCCGACGAAGTGTGGTGGTTAACCACTTCGCCTTCCAATGGGGCGTCATCACGCATGGGCGTACCTTTTCTATTCAGTTTAATTCGAGCATCCTGCGGACACCTTCTCTGCGCGCTATGATAGCGTGGGCAGTGCGACTTATCACCCGCAGGCCACCCACGCCTAGGGTTGAGCGCTTAACGCGCTGCCGGGCGGCAGATTTCCAGCAGGTTGCCGTCGGGGTCGCGCAGGTAAAGCGACTCGATGGGGCCGCTGGCACCCTGGCGGGCCACGGGGCCAAGCTCGACCTCGATGGCCAGTGCATCCAGGTGCTGCTTAAACTCGTCCAGCGGTAGCTGGCAGCGCAGGCATAAATCCAGGCTGCCCGGTGTCGGCGTGGCTGAAATGGGCGCGATATCGGTATCGGTTTGGTGCAAGCGCAGGGCCGTGTCACCCAGCATCAAGTCAACGCGCTGAGCGTCCCGATAGCGTACATCCAGGCCTAATACACGAGAGTAAAAATCCACTGCGCGACCCATATCGGTCACGGTAACCACAAGATGATCCAGACCTGAGAGCATGCCTCTTTCCTTAATACAAACGTAAAACCAGAGAATACGATGATGCGACGCTGTCCGCTATGCCACGCGCAGGAGTCTGCGCTGTACCACCAAGACCGTCGCCGTGATTACTACCAGTGTGCCACGTGTGCGCTAGTGTTTGTGCCTAGCGAGCAGCATTTAACCGCTGCCGCCGAAAAAGCCGAGTACGACCAGCACCAAAACTCGCCGCAGGATACGGGATATCGGCGCTTTTTGGGGCGTTTATTTAATCCGTTGGCAACAAAGCTAGCTCCTGGCGCAAGAGGGCTGGATTTTGGCTGCGGCCCTGGGCCAACGCTCTCGGTGATGTTTGAGGAAGCGGGCTTTGATATGGATGTGTATGACATCTTTTACGCGCCCCATGCCGCGAATCTGACTCGCCAGTATGACTTCATTACCGCCACCGAAGTAGTGGAGCACTTGGCGGCACCGGGCGAGGCGCTGAACCAGCGGGTCGCGCAACTGCTACCCGGAGGCTATCTTGGGCTGATGACCAAGCGAGTGACGAGCCAGCAAGCCTTCGCCCGCTGGCACTATATTAACGACCCAACCCACGTGTGCTTTTTTAGTGAAGCGACCTTCCGCTGGTGGGCGGCTGAACAGGGTTTAACAGTCGAATTTACTGGCAACGACGTGGTGATTTTTAGAAAACACTAATCTGCTTGCTATAAGGGCGAAAAAGCATTGACTTTGCGCCTATGGAAGCAATAATTGCGCGCCCGTTTTCTTGCCTGTTTGATGTGATGGCGTGTTAACGGCAACGATTCATCCATTGAGCAAGGTGAGGTACGCATGTCGCGGCAACTGCTGGCCATGGCGTTAGCGCCCCTACTAGGGCTGTTTATTCTTGGGATTGGCAATGGCTTTCTCGCCACGCTGATTACCGTGCGCTTAGACGCAGCAGGTGAATCGGCGACGGTGATCGGGATTGTCTCGTCAGCCTATTTCATCGGCCTGGCCCTGGGGGCCATGTTTAATGATCGCCTGTTGCTGCGCATTGGCCATATTCGTGCTTACGGCAGTTTTGCATCGCTGGTGGCCGTCACCGTGCTGTTGCAGGGGTTGTTCTTCGACCCTTGGGCGTGGTTTGCCCTGCGCCTGGTGGGCGGTTGGGCCACGGTAGGCGTCTATCTGGTCATCGAGAGCTGGCTGTTGACCGCGGGCGACCAGAAAGTGCGTGGCCGCCTGCTGGCACTGTACATGATCTCCCTTTACGCCGCTGGGGTGCTGGGGCAGCTTATGCTCGGTGTCACCAGCGCCATGGGCGACACCGCGCCCTTTATGGTGATTGGCCTGTTGGCGTCGCTCTCGGTACTGCCGATGGCGATGATTCCCCGCGTGTCGCCGCTCATCGAACACGCCGAGCCGCTACCGCCTCTCCGCTTGATTACCATGACACCCACCGGCGTGATGGGCAGTCTAGGTTCCGGCATGGTGGTGGCCGCTGCTTATACGCTGCTGCCGCTTTATCTACAGCGCATTGGTATGAGCGTAAACGAGGTAGGCCAGATGATGGCCGTGCTCGTCCTTGGCGCGATGCTGCTGCAGTACCCCATTGGCCGCTGGTCGGATCGCCATGACCGCCAGATGGTACTGATTGGTATCAGTGCCTTCTGCGTAGTGATTTCTGCGGCCATGCTTTGGCTACCGCTCTCCACACCGCTGCTCGCCGTGCTGCTCTTTTTACTGGGAGGAGGCGTGTTCGCGCTTTACCCGGTGGCCGTTAGCCATGCCGCCGACCGCGCGCCTGCTGGCGCCTTGGTGCGCATGAGCCAAGGCCTTTTGTTGATTAACTCGATTGGTGCCACCATCAGCCCGCTGATGATCTCGCCGGTGATGACCGCCATGGGCGATGCTGGCTTGTTCTGGGCGTTTGGCTCACTGAGTCTATTCTTCGTGCTGTTCTTCGGCTGGCGTCGTAGCGTTCGCCCGGCACCGGTGCCGGTGGCACCGTTTACGGCCACTGCGCCGATGACCGCCGCAGGTGCTGAGCTGGTGGTGACCGAGGAGCTGGTACAAGGGGCGCTTGAGCACGAGCACCTGGAAGACCTGTCTGACGTTGTGCCTGAGGTCGACGTGGCCGAACCCGTAGTAGGGCCGCCTCAGGAAGACGAGGGCCATATTACCTATTACGACGATGTAGAAACCGAGGTGCGTCGGTAGGTGAACTGCAATATCGAGTAAGGTGAGACCTTGGGCTAATGGTGTGGCGAAAGTAGGGAAACTACTATCAGCGATAGTGTTTTTACTATTTCACCGCATTTGCCTGGGGTTTTGCCATGAATTATTACGCCGCGCCGGTCCGAGATCTGCGCTTTGTGCTCGAAGAGATGTTAGCGCACCGCTCCTTGGCGTTGCCGGGGTTTGAAGAGGCGACGCCTGATCTCGTCGAGGCTGTGCTGGAAGAGGCTGCGAAACTGGCGGGCGATGTCTGGGGCCCGCTCAACAGCACGGGCGACCGCCAGGGGGCTAAGCGCCATACTGATGGCAGCGTCACCACTCCTGAAGGCTTTGCCGCCGCCTATCAAGCGTATGTGGAGGGCGGCTGGAACGGTATTGGCGTGTCTGAAGAGCTGGGCGGGCAGAACCTACCCGAAGTGGTTGCCAGTGCGGTGCAGGAGATGCTCCACGGCGCGAACATGGCGTTAGGGCTATGCCCGATGCTCACCGCCGGTGCCATCGAGGCGCTGGCCCATCACGGCAGCGATGCCTTAAAAGCGACCTACCTGCCCAAGCTGGTTGAGGGCTCCTGGACCGGCACCATGAACCTCACCGAACCCCAGGCGGGGTCGGACCTCTCCAAAGTGCGCACCAAAGCCGTTCCGGAAGGCGATCACTACCGCATCAGCGGCCAAAAGATCTACATCACCTGGGGCGAGCACGACGCTGCCGAGAACATCATTCACCTCGTCCTTGCCCGCAAGCCCGATGCCCCGGAAGGTAATAAGGGTATTTCGCTGTTCCTGGTTCCCAAATTTCTGGTGAACGACGATGGCTCGCTTGGCGAGCGTAACGACGTCACCTGCGCCTCCATCGAGCACAAGCTCGGCATTCACGGCTCGCCCACTTGCACGCTGAGCTTTGGGGAAAACGGCGGTGCCGTAGGCTATCTGGTGGGGGAGGAGGGGCGCGGGCTCAACCACATGTTCACCATGATGAACGAGGCGCGCCATAAGGTCGGGATCCAAGGGATTGGCGTGGCCGAACGCGCCTGCCAGCACGCCTTGGCCTACGCGAATGACCGCACTCAGGGCCGCTCCCCCAAACAGCGGGGCGGCAGCGAGTGCACCATTAGCGATCACTTTGACGTGCGCCGGATGCTGCTCTCCATGCGTGCCCGTACCGATGCGCTGCGTGCCCTGGCGCTCTACTGTGCCGGGCAGTTAGATATCGCTCGCCGCGCAGAGAGCGACGCCGAACGCCAAGCCGCTCAGGCCTGCGCCGATGTTCTGATCCCGATTGTGAAGAGTTTCTCGACCGACCAAGCGGTGGATATCGCCTCCATGGGCGTGCAGGTACACGGCGGCATGGGCTACGTGGAAGAGACCGGCGCGGCCCAGCTATTGCGGGATGCGCGCATTGCGCCTATCTATGAAGGCACCAACGGCATTCAAGCGCTGGACTTGGCCGGCCGAAAACTGCAGCGAGACGGCGGTGCGGCACTCTCTGCGCTGATCGATGACGTGCATAAAACGGCCGAAGCGCTGCGGGGTGAAGCGTCGCTGGCCAGCATGGGCAGTGCGCTTGCGGCGGGCGCTGACGACCTGCGCGCCGCCATGGCCTTGGTACTGGAGCAGGGCAGCGACCCTGAACACGGCCCCGATGCCGTACAGGCGTACGCCACGCCGCTGTTGAACCTTGCCGGGCACGTACTGTGCGCTTGGCAAATGGGCATTGCAGCGCTGCATGCCCAACAGGCTGTAGACGGCGGCAGCGATGAGCCGTTTTACCGCGCCAAACTGTGCAGCGCCGAGTTTGCCATTCACCAATGGCTGCCGGTTGGCCGCGCCCAGCGTGCCGTGATTGAGGCTGGTTGGCACTGTTTTGGCCAGTTTGATAGCGCCGCCTACTAACGTCCCCGCTGCCTTAAGGGCGGCGGTATTCGTTATAAGTGTCCGATAATAAAACGTCCTATAACAACAGCGAGAGTGCAGGAACCGATCATGACCTCCATCTTTGAACAAGACTTACCGCCAACCGCTGCCAACCATGTGCCGCTCTCGCCGCTCACCTTTATCGAGCGCTCGGCGGCCATCTATCCCGATTATCCGGCTGTGGTGCATGGCACGACGCGCCGCACCTGGGCCGAGACCTGGACACGCTGCCGCCAGCTAGCCTCAGCGCTGGAAAAGCGCGACATTCAACCTGGGCAAACGGTGGCCGCCATGCTGCCCAATATTCCCGCGATGTTCGAGGCTCACTTCGGCGTGCCGCTGGCGGGCTGCGTGCTGAATACGCTCAATATTCGCCTCGATGCCGACGCCATTAGCTATATGCTGGCCCACGGCGAAGCCAAGGTGATTCTGGTAGACCCTGAGTTTGCCGAGGTGATTCAAGCGGCGGTTGCCAAGTTGGAAAGCAAGCCGCTGATTATCGATGTGGCCGACCCGGAATTTTTGGGCGAGACCCAAGGCATTGGCGAGCTGGAGTACGAAGCGCTACTGGCCGAGGGCGACCCTGATTACGCCTACCGGCTGCCCAGCGACGAGTGGCAGGCGATTTCATTGAATTACACCTCGGGGACTACGGGCAAACCCAAAGGGGTGGTATATCACCATCGCGGTGCCTACCTGAACGCGGTGAGCAACATTCTCGAGTGGGCCATGCCGCACCATCCTGTCTACCTGTGGACGCTACCGATGTTCCACTGTAACGGCTGGTGCTTCCCCTGGACCATTGCCGCCAATGCAGGCGTCAGCGTTTGCTTACGCAAGGTAGACCCCAAACGCATTACCGATTTGATCGCTGCAGAGGGCGTCACTCACTTTAGCGGTGCGCCGATCGTGCTCAATGGGCTGGTGAACCTGCCCGCCGAACAGAAGCGGGTGTTCGATCATCCGGTGAAGGTGACCACCGCCGGGGCCGCGCCGCCTGCCTCGGTGATAGCCGGGGTGGAAAAGCTGGGCATTGAAGTGACCCACGTTTATGGCCTGACGGAAGTATATGGCCCGGTCACGGTATGTGCCTGGCACGCGGCCTGGGACGAACTGCCGCTGGAGTCGCGGGCCAAACTCAAGTCACGCCAGGGCGTGCGCTACCACATGCTGGAAGCGCTCTGCGTCGCTGATCCGGTCACGCTGGAACCCGTTGCCAAGGATGGCCAAACCATCGGCGAAATCCTGATGCGCGGCAACAACGTGATGAAGGGATATCTCAAAAACGCCGAGGCCACGGAAAAAGCGCTGGAGGGCGGTTGGTACCACACGGGTGACTTGGCGGTATGGCACGCCGACGGCTATATCGAGATTAAAGATCGCTCGAAAGATATCATCATCTCGGGCGGTGAAAACATCTCCACCATTGAAGTCGAAGATGCCATTTACAGCCATCCAGCGGTGGAAGAGGCCGCCGTGGTCGCGAAGCCGGATGAAAAGTGGGGCGAAACGCCCTGTGCGTTTGTTAAGTTAAAAATTGGCTACGGCGAGGTCACCGAGGCGGATATTATCGCCCACTGCCGTAAGCATCTCGCGAGCTTTAAAGTGCCTAAGACGGTGATTTTTAGCGAGCTGCCCAAAACATCGACGGGCAAAATTCAAAAATTCGTGCTGCGCGAAGAAGCCAGACAGCACCAATCAGGGGAGCAGCAATGAGCGAACAACGGATTGGCGTGGTAGGCGCAGGTACCATGGGGCAGGGCATTGCCCAAGTGGTGGCTGCCAGTGGCTTTAACGTTCGGCTGTACGATGTCGCCGACGAGCAGCTCACCCGCGCCAAAAATGCAATCGATAAAGGGCTCGAGAAGCTTGTTGCCAAAGAGAAGATGAGCGAAGAGGGCAAGCAAGAAGCACTGGCTCGACTCTCTACCACCACGGCGCTAGATGCGCTGAGCGACTGCAGCGTGATTATCGAGGCAGCCCCTGAACAGCCTGCGCTGAAAGAGAAGCTGTTTCGGGATCTTAGCCATTTGAGCAGCGACGCTATTCTGGCGTCGAACACGTCGTCTCTATCACTGACTCGGCTGGCGGCGGTCTGCGAGCGCCCTGAGCGGGTGGTAGGCATGCACTTCTTCAACCCGGTGCCGGTACTCAAGTTGGTCGAGGTGATCCGCGCCGAGCAGACCTCGGATGCCACCGTAGAGCGCATCGAAGCGCTGGCCAAAGCGCTGGGCAAAACTGCGGTGCCAGTGGGGGATGCCCCTGGGTTTGTCGTGAACCGTTTGCTGGTGCCGATGATCAATGAGGCCGCGTTTATCGTGCAGGAAGGCACCGCGACGCCGGAAGCCATCGATGACGCTATGAAACTAGGTGCCGCCCACCCGATGGGGCCGCTGGCGCTGGCGGATTTGATTGGCCTGGATGTGTGCTTGGCGATCATGGAGGTGCTGCAGGAAGGTTTTGGTGATCCCAAGTACCGCCCCTGCCCGCTGCTCAGGCGCATGGTGGCCGCAGGCTATCTGGGCCGCAAGAGTGGCCGTGGGTTCTATATCTACGAATAGCAGGCTGCGAGCTTAGGGGGGGGCGACAAAAGAAGTGATTGCCACCCAACCAAGCGTTCGCTAGGGTTGAGTGGTAACCACTTCTACGCGCAATAACAATTAAGGAGCCGCCATGAGCGACGCAGTGATCGAGAAGGTTGATAACGATGGCGTGGTACGCCTGACCATTAATCGTCCCAAAGCCTTGAACGCGCTGAACAGCGAAGTGCTCAGCGCTTTGGAAGCGTATTTAGTCGAGCTTGAAGCGCACCCCAACCTGCGGGCGGTATTGATTACCGGTGCTGGGGAAAAATCCTTTGTGGCCGGGGCAGATATCACCGAAATGCGGGATAAAACCCCCGAAGAGGCCCGCGCATTTGCCAGCCAAGCGTTACGTACCATCAAGCGACTTGAAACGCTGCCCGTGCCGGTGGTCGCGCTGGTGAACGGGTTTTGCCTTGGCGGCGGCTGCGAACTGGCGCTGGCCTGCGACTGGGCCGTCGCCAGCGACAACGCGGTCTTCGGCCAGCCGGAAGTCCTGTTAGGTGTCATTCCTGGCTTTGGCGGTACCCAGCGTTTGCCGCGCCGAGTCGGCCCCGCCATGGCGATTGATTTGGTCACCACCGGGCGCAAAATCGATGCCCAGGAAGCGCTGCGCATTGGCCTCGTTAACCGCGTAATGCCCCAGGCAGAGCTTGAAAGCTATGTTGAAGAGCTTACCAAACAGCTGAAGGGCAACGGGCCGCTGTCGGTACGCGGGGCCAAACAAGCCGTTCACGACGGCATGGACCAAGACCTAGACAGCGCCCTGGCGCTGGAAACCAGCCTGTTCGCTTTCTGCTTTGCAGGCCAGGAGCAGAAAGAGGGCATGAGCGCGTTTGTCGAAAAGCGTAAACCCAATTTCTAAATTGTATTTATTAAGTTTAAGTTAAGAAGGGGGCGGATGCGCCTAATGCCAGTCAGGCTTAACTGACTGGCATTACTACACTGCGCGCCACTTCTTTTTCGAACGAGACCTTCGCCATGGCGCTGAGCGCTACCCCTTATAAAGTCGATGTTAACCTGACCGACCTGGACCGCAGCGTTTTCGAAACGCTGCGCTTTACGGTGGCTCGCCACCCCTCCGAAACGGAAGAGCGTTTATGCGCTCGGCTAATTGCTTATATCCTCTGGTACAGCGAATCGCTGGCATTTGGGCGTGGGCTATCAGACGTGGACGAGCCAGCGCTTTGGGAAAAAAGCCTGGATGGCCGAGTGCTGCACTGGATAGAGGTCGGTTTGCCCGACGCCGAGCGCTTAACCTGGTGTTCGCGCCGCGCTGAGCGGGTCTCGCTGCTGGCGTATGGCCGCGTGGATATTTGGGAAAGCAAAGTGCTGGCCGCCGTCGCCTCGTTGAAAAATGTTCACGTGGCAGGCCTACCCCAAGAGGCGCTCGCCACCGTGGCAGCGGATTTGCCCCGGGCGATTAACTGGGCGGTCATGATTAGCGATGGTTCACTGTTTATCACCGATGAAAATGGCCAGCATGAGATCACGCCACAGTGGCTGTTACGGGAGCGGTAGGCGGTTTTGTACTAGGTTTACTGACGTGCCGATAGTGCGTATGTGATAGGAAAATAATACCGGGCAGGTGAGTGGGTGCCATCAAGTAGCTTGCTATCTATTTGCATGATTACATACAATCAGCAATGTTTGTTGCCCCCCCCTGCTAATAGGCTGCCTACCTGCCCAGCTCTCAACTCAAGGAATGAGCCATGACGCCGTCTGCTCCTCATCGCAGAGATGAATCTTCTAAAGCCATCTTTTGCAAAGCCGTGCTGCCGTTTGTATTACCGTTCAGCTTACTGCCCGCTATTGCGTTGGCCGACGATAGTTCGCTTTCCATTAAGCATGCAAACGATGGACTTGCCAGCAGTGATGATGGCCACTTTACCAGTGGCTTCGAGTTGAATTGGATGTTTACCCCCGAACCGCAAAGCTGGACACAGCGCCTAGCGGCTGCGTTGCCTGACAGCATTATTAGCCAGGCAGATCGCGCCTCTTACCGCTTAGTACACCAAATTTATACGCCCAATGTGATTGAGCGCCGCGAGCTGATTGAAGATGATCGCCCCTACGCGGGTTTAGTATATGGCGGTGTGTCGCTTTATGAAGATAAGCCGATGGGCCGTTGGCAGCAGGCCACCGACCTGCATTTGGATGTTGGCTTGGTAGGCCCTTCCTCCCAGGCGGATAGCATTCAGCGGGAGGTTCACCGTGTTACCGATAGTGACCGGCCGCGCGGTTGGCAAAACCAATTGGGCGATGAGGCAATCGTCAACCTGACCATGCGCCGCCAGTGGTGGTATGACACGCCTCTGGCAAGTAAACAGTTTTCCCACGGCCCCGGTGTCGGGATGGCGCTTGGCAACCTGTATACCTATGCCAGCGCTGGTTACAGCGTTCGTTGGGGCGACGATGCCCAGGGTATTCCTACGTTAACGCCTAATCCTGGCAGCCGCCATCAGCTAAATGGCAGCAGTGGCTGGCAGTGGTACCTGTTCGCAAACGTGGAGGGATATTACATGGCACAGAACCTGACGCTGGATGGCAACACCTTTAGAAATAGTCACTCAGTAGACCGTAACGAGTGGGTGGCTGATGTTTCTACCGGGCTGGCATTGGCTTGGGAAGAGTGGCAGGTAACCTTCGCAGCCGTGCAGCGCACCCGCGAGTTCGATGGCCAGGATGAACAGGATAAATTTGGTGCGTTGACGCTTACCAAGCAATTTTAATTTTTGATGAAGCCTAAATCCAGCGGATAGCATCGCACCCAGGCACTATGGTTGCTACCTTGGGTGGTGGAAGGCATCTGTCTTTCGTCACTCAGGGGTGAGCGCCAATGGAAATGGTCTTTTTTAGCGGTTGGGAAAGTTTGGCCCGTACCCTGGTGGTGGGGTTACTTGCCTACACGGTGCTGATCGTGTTTTTACGTATCTCGGGTAATCGCACGCTATCCAAAATGAACGCCTTTGATCTTATTGTGACCGTGGCTTTGGGTTCTACGCTTGCCACCGTACTGCTATCGAAAGACGTGGCGTTGGCAGAGGGTGCGCTGGCACTAGGGCTGTTGATTTCCCTGCAGTTCATCATTACGTGGCTGAGCGTGCGTGTCAGCTGGGTAAAGCGGCTCGTCACGGGGGAACCGATACTGCTGCTGTATGACGGGGAGTTATTGCAAGCGTCGCTAAGGAAGGCGAGGGTAACGCAGGATGAAGTGCGTTCTGCCGTACGCAGCAGCGGGCTTTTACGTTTAGAGGCTGCTCAGGCGGTGGTGCTGGAAACCGACGGTTCGCTAAGTGTGGTAAAGCGCGGGGAAGGAAAAGGTGAATCCAGCTTAGCAGGGGTGGGCGGCCCTTAAAGCGCAGGCTTCACCTGCTGGCCGTTCACGGGCAGCGAGCACAGTGGTAATCTTCGCCCCTTTCTTAACGCGTAAGGGCGACCTGTGAACATTAAAGCTGACCTCTCGATTCTAGATATTATTGGCCACCTGCTCATCTGGGTGTTGCTCACCATTATTACCTTTGGCATTGCGCTGTTTTTCTTTCCTTACTCCTTCGCTCGCTTCGTGATCAACCGCACCAGCGTGGTGGATAACGCAACCGGCGTAGAGCGGAAAATGGTTTGCGATATCAATATCTTCAGCAATGTTGGCCATATTATTCTGTGGATGGTGATCTCATTTCTGACCCTGGGGCTTGGCTATATTTTCTACTTTTACCGGGTGTGGAACTACGCGTTGAATAACTCTCGCCTGCAGTAATGTCAGCCCCCTCGCAAGCGAAGAGCCCCTTGTACTGCCTGCCGACCTTCGGCAGGCAGTCATTTTTTGAGAAATATTTGCATTAACGCATCTTCCTGTCCGACTCAACTCACCTTTCGCCTCCGTTGACATCCTTTGTATAGCCTCCTATATTTTCGCGAATAAAAATTACTATCATTAACATTAATATTCGCTCTGGGATCTTTCACGATGAAACCTGTACCTACCTTTCGCCTGCGCACGCTGAGCGTCGCGGTTGCCTTAGCCTCGGCTGCTGCTGTGCCGGTAGTTTATGCACAAGAGAGCAGCGTCAATCTGGATACGGTTGAAGTCACCGCTGAATCGGCCGGTCTTTATGGGTACAGCGATGCTGAGCGGGAGCCCTCAGTAGGCAAGCTGGATGTGCCGCTGGCCGAACAGCCTTACTCCATGTCAGTGATCGACCAAGAGTTTATTCAGGAGAGCCGTGCCAAAAACATTCAGGATGCGCTGCTGTATACCCCCGGCGTGTATGCGGGCAACTTTGGATTCGACACTCGTGGCGACAGCGCTAAAGTGCGCGGGCTAGATGCAGGCCGCTATTTGGATGGTTTGCGCCAAGTGTATGGCTCCTACAACACCGTGCGCACCAACGTCTACGCGCTGGAGAGTGTGGAGGTGTTACGCGGGCCATCTTCCATGCTGTATGGCCAAGCTGATTTGGGCGGCATCATCAACGGCGTCTCTAAACTACCCCAAGAGGAGCGCAGCGGTGAGGTTTGGGCGCAGTACGGCTCCTATGACCGCAAGCAGCTGGCGTTGGATGTGACCGGGGCGGCCGATGAAGAGGGCGAGTTTCTTTATCGCTTAGTGGCGTTAACCCGCGATAGCGATACACAAGTCGATCACGTTGAAGATGATGGCTACCTGTTTGCGCCATCGTTTACGTGGCGCCCCAGCGACGCCACCAACATTACGCTGCTACTGAACCGCCAGGAAAACAAAGGCCAGGTATCGGCGCAGTTCCTTCCCCAGGCGGGCACGTTAGAGTCGGGTTCACTGGGCTTTATTGGCTCGGAGCGATTTGTTGGCGAGCCGGGTTGGGACCGCTACGACCGGGAAAAGATCGAAACAACGCTGTTTGTTGATCACCAGCTCAACGACAGCTGGGCGTTTGCTGCCACCGCCCGCTATACCGATTCCAGCACCGAAACCCGCGAGCACTGGGTGGATATCCCCAGCGTGCCCGATGCTAACGGCAATGTGAATCGGACCATCTTTATGGCGGATGCTCAAACGCGCATTCTCAATATGGATGCGCGCCTGGAAGGCGAGTTTGCGCTCGGCAATACCCAACATACGCTGGTGGCAGGTATTGACCGTCAGGACGCTCGCTGGTCTCAGGATAATTATAGTTCGGTGGCCAGTGGTGGCGGGCAGTTCAACGTCTATAACCCTCAGTATGGCAATCTTCAGCTGGATTCGCTGAACCCCACTGACCGCCCGGATAATGAGATTGAACAAGTCGGCGTGTATCTGGCGGATCATATCGAAGTAGGCCCTGTGGTCGTCTCAGCGGGCCTGCGCCGTGACTGGGCAGAGAACCGCACGCTGGCGCTATCTGGCCCAGATACGGTCAGTGATGAAGGTGAGACCACCGGCCGGCTGGGGCTGATGTACCGCTTTGATAACGGCTTCTCACCCTATGTCAGCTACTCCGAAGCGTTCGTCATGAACCTGGGTAACGACGGCACAGCTAACCCAAGCCCCTTGAAGCCCACCACCGGCGACCAGGAGGAGATTGGCTTTAAGTACGTATCTCCAGATCAATCCCTGGCCGTGAGCGCGGCCTACTTTGATATTACTCAGCAAAACCGCATTAGCGATGGCGTTACTCCGGGCGGCGTCGAGCAAGTGGGTGCCGTGGTCGATGGCTGGGAGCTACAGGTAAATAAGCGCTGGCAGCAGTTTGAAACCCAAGTCGCGTATACCAACTTGAACGCCACTAACGACGGTACCGGTATTCGCTTGCCGTATGTGGCTGAAGAGCAGGCTTCCTGGTGGAACCGCCTGTATGTTGGTAATAACTGGCGTATTGGGGCGGGCGTTCGTTATGTCGGCGACAACGTTGGCTCTGGCGGCGCGCCGGTAGTGCCTTCCAGCACGCTGTATGATGCGATGGTGGGTTACACCCTGGGTGAGTGGGGCTTCTCCGTAGACTTGAAAAACGCCACTGATGAAGAGTATGTCTCCTGGTGCCGCTATGACGTCGGTGACTGTGGCTACGGCGACCGTCGCAGCGTCACGGCCAACGTGCGCTATCAGTTTTAACGCATCATGATATAACAAACGGGGCCTGCGATGAGCAGGCCCCGTTTGGTTAATGGGACTCAATGCGTGAGCGGCGTTAGTGCGGCTGCTTGACCAGTGGCTTCACCAAACGCCGCACGATTGGGGCGACCAAGTTGATCACCGGCAGCGCGACGGCAAAGGCAAACAGCCACGCCTTGAGCCAAATCACTACAATCCCTTCCACAAGTCCCACGTTATACAGCGTTATGACCAGCGACATAATGCATGACATAAACAGTGCCATCAGGCATGAAAATATCAGCTGGGCGTATTTCGGATCGAACATCGTACGTTTTCCTGATACGCGAATTAACGCTTATCTTCGGTTTTCTCGGTGAAGTCGCTGGCGTCGTGGCGCTCGTGAAGCTGCTCGTTGGGTTCGCCCCAGGTGCGGTTTACCATGCGGCCCCGCTGTACCGCAGGGCGGGCATCAATCTCTTCGGTCCAGCGCAGCACGTTGGTGTAGGTGTGTGCCTCGAGGAACTCAGCGGCCTCATACACGCGGTTTTTCACCAGCGCGCCGTACCAGGGGTGAATCGCTATATCGGCAATGGTGTACTCATCGCCTGCCATAAAGCGGTTGTCGGCCAAGTGACGATCCAGTACGTCTAGCTGACGTTTGACTTCCATGGTGTAGCGGTCAATCGGGTACTGGTACTTCTCTGGCGCGTAGGCGTAGAAGTGACCAAAGCCGCCGCCCAGTATGGGAGCGCTGCCCATTTGCCAGAACAGCCAAGAGAGGCACTCGGTGCGTTTGGCCGGGTCTGTAGGCAGAAATTCACCGAATTTCTCGGCGAGATAGAGCAAAATAGCCCCTGACTCAAACACCCGTTGGGGCGGGTTCATACTGTGATCCACCAGCACCGGGATCTTGGAGTTAGGGTTAGCCTCAACGAAGCCGCTGCCAAACTGGTCGCCTTCGCCGATTTGAATCAGGTGCGCATCGTACTCGGCTGCCTCAATACCTTTTTCCAGCAGCTCTTCTAGCATTACCGTGACTTTCACACCGTTGGGCGTGGCGAGGGAGTAGAGCTGTAGCGGATGTTTGCCTACCGGCAGCGCTTTATCATGGGTGGCGCCCGCTACCGGACGATTGATGTTTGCAAACTTACCGCCGTTGCCCGGCTCCCATTTCCATACGCTCGGTGGTGTATAGGTCGTATCGGTCATCATAGCCTCGCTGTTCATCAGGTAAGAAAAAAACAGTGCAATCGCCTAGCCTAGCTTACTGAGTTATCCCTACTTTATGGGGACGTAACCTTCACGGCCACCCGTGGCATGAGCATGTGCGCGGTAAGCAATCGTTTCAATCGACATTGAGTCTCTCCTGTTTATGGGGCTCAGTCGTTATGGTTGGATAGTGACTGGTACATCAGGTTAATTACGCATTCGCTATTAATTTAGTGCGGCTTTATTTTGTGCGCAAGCTAGATGATCAGAAAGTTTGTAGTGCCACGGACGAGAGTCGCACTACTTGGCTTTTTGCAGGCTATCGCGCAGTTGAACCAAATCCTCTTTCAACTGCGTTAAGGCCTCCATAGACTTCTCGCTGGCATTCACCATACAACTGGGAATATGACGCGCCTGCTCGCGCAGGGAACGGCCTTTATCGGTCAGAAATAGCTCCACCACGCGCTCATCTTGCACGCTACGCTGGCGGCGCAATAGCTGGTCGGCTTCTAAACGCTTTAGGAGAGGAGTCAGCGAGCCAGGGTCTGTCAGTAAGCGCTTACTGAGCGTCCCTGCAGTAATGCCATCTTCTTGCCAAAGTACCAGCATGACTAGGTATTGCGGGTAAGTAAGCCCTAACTTTTTCAAAAGCGGTTTATAAACTTTTGTCATCATCAACGATGTTGAATAGAGGGCGAAGCAGAGCTGATGGTCTAGCTCTAGTTCGCTGCAAGTGTCTAACGCAGGCATGTGGACTCCAGGACAGGATGCATATCGGGTAATGTAGCGCGCTAGGCGGTGAGTGGCTATCCCTAGACGTTGGTCGTAAGTTGGCAGTTTTGCTTTGACACCCAGCCGAATGGTCACTAGCCTTCGCTTATTGGATGTTACCGGTAACACTGCGGCGTAACAGGCGCGATAGCACGGCAGCGTTCATAACCGCTTAGCAATTAGCAGTTCAGCACTCAACAACAATGAATGTTTGGAGATAACGTCATGACAGCGATTTGGCGCAACACGCTTACCTTAGTTGGTGCAACCACCCTTACTTTTGGCATGGCGCATGCCCAAAGCCCCGAGCTTTCCGACCCGCCGGCCATTGAAGGGGATGTCGTGGCGGACCACGGTAGCCATACGCTTCGCATGGGCATTGGCCTTTCTGAAACCTCTCCGCAGTTTCTCTCTAGCCAATACTTTGGCGAGATTCTAGAGCAGCGTACCGAAGGCCGTATCACGGTCAACGTGTTCCCCAACAGCCAGTTGGGCGACGATGTTCAGATGATGGAAATGCTGCAGACCGGCACGCTGGATATGACGTACCCATCTAGCTCCGCAACCACAGGCTATGTGCAAGCGCTGTCGGCGTTCGACCTACCGTTCCTGCTGCCCAGCCGTGAAGCCGCCATTGCAGTGATGCAGAGCGACGTTGCCCAAGAGATGCTAGATGGCTTTGAAGGCACTGGCTTAAAGGCACTCACTTTCTCTGAAAACGGCTACCGCCAGCTCTCTAACAGCGCGCGCCCCGTTGAAACGCCAGAAGATGTCGCAGGCCAGGATGTTCGCGGTTTGAGCGTACGTACCATGCAGAACCCGGTGCACCTGGCGATTTGGGAAGCATTAGGTGCTAACCCCACGCCGATGGCGTTTGGTGAGCTGTTCTCTGCCCTAGAGCAGGGCGTGGTCGATGGCCAGGAAAACCCCTGGAGCACCATCCTGACCTCTAACTTCAACGAAGTTCAGGATTACGGCACCGAAACCCGCCACGTCTACACACCGTTCATCATGATGCTTTCCGAGCGTACCTGGGACCGTATGGCACCCGAGTACCAAGAGCTGGTGCTGGAAGCCGCGCGTCAATCCGCCGAGTACGAAATTCAACTCTCTGCTGAGTATGACGACTGGTCCCGTGAGCAGTTAGAAGCCCGCGGTATGCAGATCACTCGCTTGAGCGATGAGCAACTGGCCGCGTTCCAAGACGCCGTGCAGCCCGTTTATGAAGAGTGGGCGCCGCGCATTGGCGAAGATCTGATCGCTGAAATTCAACAGATCGTTGAAGATGCTAGCAACTAATACGCACCATTAAGCGCGCCATCGGGCAGGCCATTGTGCCTGCCCGACTTGTCAGTGCCCCTGGAGTTCTTATGACATCCTCCTCAACACCTCCCAACGCTGAATCCTCTTTGAGAACGCCTACGATTGAAGATCCGTCGGTCTATTTAGACGACCCCAATCGCAAGCTGCTGGAAATTGATACTGAAACGCGTCAAGGCCCCGCGCTGTTTCGCTGGTTAACGCTTGGCATGGAGTATTTGATCGGCGCCATTTTAGTGGCGCTGATTGTGGCGGTGTCCAGCAATGTGGTGGGCCGTTCGCTATTTAACCACTCGCTGCCTTGGGTCGATGAGCTGGCGCGCATGCTGTTTATTTGGCTGGTGTTTATTGGCGCGGCCGCTGCGTTTGCCCGCTATGAGCACATTGCCGTGGATGCCTTGGTGCGGCGTTTGCCACTGCGCTTTGCGCATATGCTGTACTGCTTACAGCACCTAATTATTGCCGGTCTTATGCTGGTCATGGTGTTTGGCGGCTATCAAGTGCTGTCACGCTCCAGCGGGCGCTCTGCGATTATGGGCGTGCCCTTGAGCCTCGTGAGTCTTTCCCTAGTGCTGTGCGTCATCTTTATTGCCGCCGTCTCGCTTTGGCGGGTATGGATGAGCGTACGCGTGATTGTTCAACCACACGGCCAGTCGGCTGACGCGCAAGGGGAGTGATCACCATGCTGTGGATTTTCCTAGCCATTTTATTAGTGTCGATTGTGATCGGCTTGCCCATCGCGTTTGGTTTGGGAGTGGCGGCGCTGGTCATGGCGGTGCTCTCAGATATTCCGCTCTCGATTATGATTGAGCAGTCCATCCGTGGAGTGAACAGTTTTCCGCTGCTGGCCATTCCGTTCTTTATTCTGGTCGGTGAAGTAATGAGTAACGGCGGCATTGCGCGTCGTTTGATGGAGCTTGCGGGGGCGCTGGTCGGCTTTATGCGTGGCGGCCTGGGCCAAGTGGCCATTACCGGGTCTATGTTTTTCGGCGGTATCAGCGGCTCTGCCGTTGCCGATACGGCGGCCACCGGCTCGATGATGATTCCTTCCATGAAGCAGCAGGGCTATACCGCGGCCAACGCCACGGCCATCAATACGGTCTCATCGGTGATCGGGATTATTATTCCGCCTTCTATTCCGCTGATTCTGTACGGCATCGTCACCGAAACCTCCATCAGCCGCCTGTTCATTTCCGGCATTGTGCCTGGGCTACTGATTGGCGCTGCCCTGATGGTCACCACCTATATTCTGGCCAATAAGCAGGGCGGCGGCGTGCGCCAGTTCCGCTGGGACGTGCTGTGGAAAGCCTTTAAAGACGCCTGGCTGGCCCTGGTGTTACCGGTGATTGTCATTGGCGGTATTATTGGCGGCGTGTTCACCGCCACAGAAGCGGCGGTCGCGGCACTGCTTTACTCGCTGGCGATTTCACTGCTGGTTTACCGCGAGTTCAAGCTCAGCGAACTCATGGGTATGCTGATTCGTACCGCCAGGCTGACCGGGATGGTAATGATGCTGTTGGCCTTTGCCACCGTTATTGCGTGGTTCTTGACCATCAATATGGTTCCGCAAACGTTGGTACGTCAGGTACAGGCGATTACCCAGGAGCCGTTCCTTCTGCTGCTGATTGTGGCGGCACTGTTGCTGCTGGTGGGCTTTGTAATGGACCTCACGCCGGCCATGGTGATCATGGCACCCATGCTGGCCCCTATCGTCACATCGGTCGGCGTGGATGCCGCTTACTTTGGCGTGCTGATGGCCTTCATTCTGGGGATTGGGCTACTCACGCCGCCGGTGGGCACCTGTCTTTACGTGGGCTGTGGCGTGGGTAAAGTCTCCATGGAGTCTTTGGTCAAGGCCATGTTGCCTTATTATGCCGCGCTGCTTGTGGTGCTGGTGCTGCTCATCGCCTTCCCAAGCATCGTGACTTGGTTGCCCGACCTCACCGCCGTGCGCGGTAACTGATAGGAGCCGCGTGTGACGACTGATTCAAATCATAACGGCTCATATCGCATTCTCGTCATGGGGGTGTCAGGTTCGGGGAAGTCGCATATTGGTCAGCAGCTAGCGGCCAGTATGGAAGCCACCTTTATTGATGGCGATGACCACCACTCGCCAGCCAACGTAGCCAAGATGGCCAGCGGTACACCGCTGAACGACGATGACCGTCGCGACTGGCTAGCAACCCTGGCTGGGCTATTTGCCGAGTATAAGGCGCGGGGTGAGTCGGTGGTGATTGCCTGCTCTGGCCTGAAGCGGCGCTACCGTGACCGCTTGAGAGAGGGGGATAGCGCGCTGCGTATTCTTTACCTAGAAGGCACGCATGGGCTGCTGCGCGAGCGCTTAGAAACTCGTGCCGGGCACTTCTTTAAGGGCGACAGTATGTTAGCCAGCCAGCTAGCCGACCTAGAACCACCGGCAGCAGATGAGGCGGTGACGCTCTCCATCAGCCTAACACCGGCGGTGATCGTCGAGCGTTTTAGCGCCACGCTGGTGCCCGAACAGCGCCGCTCATTAGGCTAAAGGAAGGGATAGGCGGCGGGCTCTACTATTCGTTATGGTAGGGTTCGAGCGCCATCCATTGTACAAGGCAGCGACGCCATTGAAGAAAAAACGCCCTACATTACAAGATATTGCTGATCGCGTTGGTGCCACCAAGATGACCGTTAGCCGCTGTTTACGCGACCCGGAAACGGTATCGGAAGGGCTTCGAGAGCGCATCTTCGGCATCGCCGAGCAGCTTGGTTATATACCCAATCGCGCCCCGGATCTGCTCTCCCGCGCGACCAGTCACTCGATAGGCGTACTGGTCCCCTCGTTGACCAACCAAGTATTTGCCGACGTCATCGTGGGGATCGAAGCCCATACCGAACCGGCAGGCTATCACTTGATGCTCTCCCACTACGGCTATAGTCAGGAGCTCGAGGAGCGCAGCCTTGCCTCGCTACTGTCGTATAACGTAGATGGGGTGATTCTCTCTGACCATGATCACACGCCGCGCAGCCTGCGTATGTTAGAAACCGCTGGCATTCCCATTGTGGAGATTATGGATACCCACCGCCCGCCGCTGCAGCAGGCAGTGGGCTACGATAACGTCCGTGCCGCCTATGATATGGTGAGTGAGATGATGCGCCGTGGTCGCCGCCAAGTTATCTACTTGGCCGTGCGTTTGGATGAACGTACCCGCCAGCGTGAGCTGGGCTATCGTCAAGCCATGGAAGAGCATGGGCTACCCCCCGTAACGCTGCAGAGCAGCCAGCGCTCCTCCTATACCGTAGGGGCCGCGCTGATGCAGGAAATTCAGCGTAACTACCCCGAAACAGACGCTATTTTTTGTACCAATGACGACGTGGCCGTGGGCGCTTACTTCGAGTGTCTACGCCAAGGCATCGGTGTGCCCGAACACATAGCGATTGCCGGGTTTCACGGCCACGATGTTGGTCAGGCAATGACGCCCCGCCTTGCCAGCGTTGTCACGCCCCGTAAGGCGATTGGCGAAGCCGCCGCAAAGGCCCTGCTGGCGCGGATCCGTGGCGAAGCGCTGGAGCAGAAAGTGGTGGATTTGGGGTATCGTATCGAAGCGGGTAAAACGCTATAGCGTCCATCCTAAAAACTGTTTGGCTGCTTACGATAACCTCGTTAGGTTAGCGTTTTATCCTGTTACGCCCGAGCGTGCGAGGCCGCTGTGAAGATTACCCAATTAACGGTTTATCCGGTGAAATCCCTGCAGGGGATTGATGTGTCCCAAAGCGAGATCCATGCCCATGGCCTCGCTTGGGATCGCCGTTGGATGCTGCAGCAACGCTTCGTCACCCAGCGCCAGCTACCTGCGCTGGCCACGATCTCCGTGGCGTTGACCTCCGATGCTCTGGTGCTCTCTCACCCCACCGTCGAGCCAATTTCCATTTCACTGGAAGAGCCCAAGGGCAACTTGCGGCTGGTATCGGTGTGGAGTGATCACTGCAAAGCGCTGCCGGAGAGCGAGGCAGTGTCCGAGTGGCTAGAGGCGGCATTGGGTGAACCGGCCAAGGGTGTGAGTCTGGTGCGTTTCGCCACTACCTTTACACGGGCGGTGGAGGACGATTTTCTGGCCGGTGGCGAGGCGCACACCTACTTTGCCGATGGTTATCCCTTTTTGATCACCACTACCGGTTCGCTGGATGCGTTGAACAACGCGCTGGTGGCGGGCGGCAATACACCGGTGCCCATGAATCGGTTTCGGCCCAATATCGTGGTGGATTGCGACGAGGCTTGGCAAGAGGATGGTTGGGCGACGATCGAGAGCGGCAGCTATCAGCTCACCCTGCGCAAACCCTGCCAGCGCTGCAAAATCACCACCGTCGACCAGCAGACCGGCACGATTCCTACTCAAGCCGAGCCACTGAAAACGCTGCTGGCACTGAATACCCAACCCCACTTGAAGGGCGCGCACTTTGGCCAAAACGCCACGTTGACGGCGGGGGAAGGTGGCGTCATTCGTGTGGGGGAAGTGGTCTCCGTAACGCCCCGCTAGGCCTAAAGCGTAGCATTTTCGTGGCAATGGCAGTGCCCAGTAGGGTAATCACCATGCCAGCAATGACCTGTAGGCTCAGCGTTTCCTCCAGCAGCACATAGCCCCACAGCAGGGCGCTAACGGGGACGAGAAACGTCACCGTCGAGGCCGCCGTTGCGCCCGCGCTTGCCAGTAAACCAAGCCAGCGAATCCTTTTTATTGTCCGCAGTGAGCGCCAGCAGTTTTATCGTCGGGGTTTAGAGGTTTCGACAGCCACATAGAATCACTGCTCAGAATCAGCTACGCTGAATGAGCACCGAACGTAACCCTGCGTTCATCCTGCGAGAAGCACACTACCCTAGGAAAGGAGAACAGAATGGATAGTAAAGCAAGCGCACATTGGGAAGGTGGTTTGAAAGATGGCCAAGGCAAAGTCGCCACGGAAAGCGGCGTACTGGATGCAGGTTACTCCTTCAAGCAGCGTTTCGAAGGCGAGCCCGGCACCAACCCAGAAGAGTTGATCGGCGCCGCACACGCCAGCTGTTTCTCGATGGCCCTATCGATGATCCTTGGTGAGAAAGGCTACACCGCCGACGCCATCGATACCCAGGCAAAAGTCACGCTGTCGCAAAGCGATGCCGGTTTTGATATCTCCAGCATTCACCTGGACGTGGAAGCCAGCGTGAGCGGTGCCGACGACGCTGCTTTTCAGGAAGCCGCCGAAACCGCCAAGGCCAACTGTCCAGTATCTAAAGTCCTCAAGGCCGATATCACGATGTCTGCCAAGTTGAAAGGCTAATATCTGGCACTGCCTTAGGGCAGCGCTTGGCAGCGTGTTGTATACCGTTGTCGCCACTCACATACGAGAAGGTCCTTGCCGAATGGCAAGGCCCTTTTTGCGAGCAATGGCTGCTATGTACTCGTTAAAGTACTGCTTAGCTCTGTGTCGCGCATCTCGTTAGCGTTGTCTTCGCTATTGTTCATCTCGGTATCGCGCTCGGTGCGAAGATCATCGTTATCAAGAAAATGCTAGATAAAGGTTAAACGGCTGCGACAGTCTGGCGAATTGACCCGCTGCCTGTGGCTGTGCATATTCATTTTCATCGTCATCAAGATCGCCGTAGAGCGATAGCGACATAGAGAGATTTTCCAATGACCCTGACAGACCCTTCATGGCTGTTTCAGCCATTGAAACAGCGCTTGGCTGGCGGTGTTGTGGCATTAGGCGCTTGGCTGATGACAGCCAGCGCGATCGCCAACGATACTGAGCTGCCGAAAGGCCATTTTTTACTGCCCGAGTCGGGCAATATGGTGGGCGAAGTGTATACCGTCACTGCGAGTGAAGAGGACACGCTACTGGATATTGCCCGAGCGCATAACGTGGGCTACGAAGAGATCCGCATGGCTAACCCGGACGTGAGTCTGTGGGTGCCTGGCGAAGGCACCGAGGTCACCATTCCGGGGCAGTTCATCCTTCCTGACGAGCCTCGCACTGGTATCGTGATCAACGTTGCCGAGCTGCGCATGTATTACTACCCCGAGGCCGAAGATGGCCATGCTCCCCGTGTCGAAACCTATCCCATCGGCATTGGCCGCGATGCCTACAATACGCCGTTGGGTATCACCGAAACCACCATGCGCTTGGAAAATCCGGCATGGTACCCGCCTGAGTCGATCCGCCGCGAGGCCGCCGAGCGTGGTGACCCGCCGCCTGCGGTCGTACCGCCTGGACCGGATAACCCGCTGGGTCAATATGCCATTTTGTTGGATATTCCCGGTTATCTGATTCATGGCACCAATCAACCTGACGGGATTGGTATGCGCGCCAGTCGCGGCTGTATTCGCATGTACCCCGAGGATATCGAGTCAGTCTTCTGGCGTGTGCCAGTGGGCACACAGGTGAACATCATCGATGCGCCGATCAAGCTGGGGTGGGGAGCCGACGGCGAGGCCTACATTCAGGCGTTCACGGCGACCGATGAGCAGGCCTTTGGCATGGAAACGCTGTTGAACGTGGTGAGCCTGATCGAAGAGCATAAAGGGGAAGGTCGTGCCAACTACGAGCAGGTGAGCCGCGTGTTGGAAGAAGCCAGCGGCCAGATCGTGCCACTTAGCTAACCAATGTTCACTCGGCATCAGGCGGCAACGCGGGGACCAGCGAGAGCGCTACCGCCTGACGCACTAAGGCGGCCACATTGGCCGCTCCCATCGCCTTCATCGCCCGCAGTCGATACACCTCGACGGTTTTGGCGCTGATGCCCATGTGATCGGCGATTTCACGGCTGGTCATGCCCTCTGCAACATGCTGCACGATGCGCTGCTCTTTGGGGCGCAGGGCGTCGAACTCTGTTTGTAATCGTGCCAGTGCCTGGGTCTGTTGATGCTGCTGTTCGGTATGGCTGAGTGCTTGCTGCACTACATCGATGAGCTGCTGATGATTGAAGGGCTTCTCGATAAAGTCGAATGCGCCGTTCTTCAATGCTGCCACCGCCATGGGAACGTCGCCGTGACCGGTCATCATGATGAGGGGCAGGCGGCTGCCCTGGTCAACGAGCTGTTGTTGCACCTGAAGACCACTCATACCCGGCATGCGAACGTCCAGCAGTAGCGCGCCAAAGGTTTCGTGCTCCGTGGTTAAAAAGGCGTCACCGCTGGCGAAAGCGCGGGAGGTGAGCCCTACCGATTCCAATAGCCACACCAGCGATTCCCGAAGCGCGTCGTCGTCATCGACCACCGCGATGGCGCTAGTCTTGGGCGAAGAGGCAGTCGTAGGCGCATTAGCCGAGGGCATCAAACGTCGGTCTCCGTGCGTAGAAATACGTCAAAACAGGCACCTTTAGCGCTGTCGGTGCGCAGGGAGAGGGCGCCTCCCATACTTTCCACCAGTGTGCGGCTAATGGCTAGCCCCATGCCAAGCCCTTCATCACGGGTGGTAAAAAAAGCGTCAAAAATCATGGGCTGATACCTCGGGTCGACCCCCGGCCCTTCGTCCTCCACGCTTAGCGTGATTTGTCGCTGGCCGCTTCGCCGTGCGCTGACGCGCACTGTTTTGGCATCAACCACTCGACGGCTGGCAGTCAGCGCATTCAGCAATAAATTAACGATGACCTGTTCCAAGGCAATCGCGTCGCCGTAGATCCGCGGCAGCCCAGCGGGAAGCTCTACCGTTAGACCCACCGCTGCCTGTTGGTACTGCCAGTCGCAGAGCCCGCAGGCGGCCGTCACTACGTCAGCCAACACCAGTGGGCGTACTTGATGGCTACGCTTTCGGACGAAGCTGCGCAGATGCCGCAGACGCTGGGCGAGGCGCTGTACCTGCTCGTCGATGCGCTCTAGAGGTAGTTGAAGCTCGCTGGCGAGGGGCGTGGGTTGCTGCTGGCACTTTAGCAACGCGCCGCTGGTGTAGTTGGCAATGGCGCCTAAGGGTTGATTCAGCTCGTGGGCGATATTGGAGGCAAGTTCGCCTGCGGCAGCTAGCCGGTTAGCGTGGGCAATCTGCTCTTGGTGGCGACGCGCCTGGGCTTCTGCGGCTTTGCGGGCGCTAATATCGCGATTCACCAAGGCAAAGTGACCAGGCTCTGCCCCCCGGCTGCGGTGGGCCAGTACCACACTGAGCACCGGCACGCTGCCGCTTGCGGTGCGCATCTCCAGCTCACCGCTCCATGAGCCGTAACGCTCCACGGCGGGAAATACCACCTCATTTAATAAGCGCAGCGAGTCGGCTTGGTATAGCTCACTGAGTGCAGTAGACGCTTCGTTGGGCAAGGCAAAGCAGCGGCGAGCGGCTTCGTTAGCGCTGAATACCTGCTGGTTTGGCCCTAAAAACAGCACGTAGTCGGTGGTGGATTCGACCACCTGCGCCAAACGCTCGCGAGTGGCTTCAGCCTCAATACGACGTCCAACGTCTCGGGAGACGCACAGGATATCGATCAATTCGCCGGTCTCTGTATCCCGCCGGGTGCGGCTGGTGGTTTCAAACCATACGTAATGGCCCGCTTTGGCGCGGAAACGGTAGGTTTGCTGATAGAAACCGTCGTGGTAGTAAACCCGCGGTGACTTGTTGAGCAGGTCGTTCAAATCCGCTGGGTGAAAAAGCTGATACGCGGAGACGCCGATGAGTTCGTCGGGTTCATAGCCCAGCAGCTCCCGCGCGGCCTGAGAGGCATACAAAAACGTGCCGTCTCGGGCGTGGCGGGAGATCAGGTCGGTGGTGCTCTCGGCCAGCCACTGATAGTGGCGCTTTTCCTCCTCGAGTGCGGCGTTGCGCGCTTCTAAGGTGGCCAATTTTGCTGCTAGGGTTGCCTCTCTCTTATTGCTCATAAATTAGCGGGCAGGATCTAATACGCCGCCCATGGATGCGTTGCGGCGGAACCAGCCCGCAATGCTAGCGCGAGGCTGGCGGGTGGGTAGCACTTCGTGGGGAATGGTTTCCGATAAAAAGCAGGCAAACGTACCGGCTTCGGGCACCACGCGGGCCACTTCCAGGGTTGGGTCGTCCGGGTGATAAATCACCATTTCACCGCCGCCGTCGCTCGGCCAGTCGGGGTTCAAATAGCCGACGGTGGAAATCACGCGGTTGGCCCGCCCGCGAAAGCTGTCCAAGTGGCGCTGGTAGAAGGCTCCGGCAGGGTAGTGAGCAAAGTGGGCTTCGTACTCAAACAGGCCAAGAAATAGCGCTTGGTTGAGAGACTGCTGTAGCTCTGCCATAGCATCCAGGTATCGGCGCTGAGCGTCGCTCTCTCGGTCTAGCCAATGGATAGCATCACCCCGGATATCTTTACGTAAGTGGTGCTGCTGGCCTCGGCCAATGCCAGCCTCATCCAGGGCGTCCAGCTCGGCCAGCTGATGAATCTCCCGGTGCAGCGCTTGACACAGAGCCGAGTCGATCACCCCTTTCCCCACATACCAACCTTGTTCCACCAGCGCGTCGACCAGCTCCAAATGGGCTTGCGGGTCAAGGGCGGGAGAGTCCAGTTCAGATAAAGCGATCATTTCGTGATTCTCGTAACGGGCGCGCGTTCGGCTTTGGCCGAGCGACTGCTTGTGGGGGTGCGTCGTTCGGGGTAGTGGCGTAGGGCGCCGGGCGGGCGCTGATAAAGGTCAATCTCCATTCCAAAACCCTCGGCCAACAGCTCCACCAACATCATGGCAGATAATCCCCAAATCACGTGACCATCGACGTGATAGCTGGGCACATAGTGGGCGACGCCATCGACGGTAATCACATCGGTATGGGTGCGCTGGTCGTCTAAAAAGTGGCTGAGCGGGACTTCAAAAATAGCGTCCAGCTCCGCTGGGTCTGCCACCAGCGGTAGATCCGGTGGAATAATACCCACCCAGGGCGTCACGCGAATGCCGTGAAGCGAAATCACATCCGACAGTCGCCCGAGCGGTTGCACTTGGCCAGGCGCCAGCGCAATCTCTTCTTCTGCTTCTCTCAAGGCGGTGGCGTATAGGTCGGCATCGTCCGGTTCGCGTTTGCCGCCTGGAAAAGCGACCTGACCTCGGTGGGTCGTCAAGTGGCTGGCCCGGCGTGTGAACAGCAGGGTAGGAGCAGGACGCTCGACGATGGGCATAAGCACGGCCGCCTCCGGCAGCGCTATGTGGTCTAGCCGTTGAGGGGTATGCTGTTGCAGCTGTTTGCGCAGTTTCTCTAACATAGGTGTCTCTTTACTTTGCTCTCTTTTACCCAGCCACGGTGATCATCGTCAAGCACGTTGATGCCTCGACCCACCAGCCGTAGAGAAAACGCGATGAACTTTTGTAGTCAGTGTGGTGAGAAAGTCCGGTTTGCCGTTCCCGAGGGGGACGACCGCCCCCGCTACCTGTGCGACGGCTGTGGCACGATCCACTATCAAAATCCCCGCATCGTGGCGGGTACGCTGCCGGTGAGCGGCTCCAAAGTGCTGCTCTGCAAGCGAGCGATCTCCCCTCGAAAAGGGTACTGGACGCTACCGGCGGGGTACATGGAGAACGCCGAGACCACCCAGCAGGCCGCCACGCGGGAAACCTGGGAGGAAGCCTTCGCTGAGGTCACGCTGGGCGACTTGTACACGCTGATCGATCTTCCGCATATCAACCAAGTCTATATGATCTTTCGCGCGGATTTGGTGGGCGGCTTTGGTGCCGGGCCAGAGAGCCTGGAGGTGGCGCTATTCGAGGAACACGAGATTCCTTGGGACGCGCTGGCCTTCCCCACCATCGAGCGCACGCTGCGCCACTACTTTGCCGACCGCGAAAACGCCGTGTTTCCGCTGCATATCAGTAAAATCACGCCCGAAGATCGCGAGCGCTATGTGGGTAGCGCCTAGTCGTCTTAAAGGTCGGCGAGCTGCCACACGTCGTAGGCGACTTCTTCATAGGGATGCGCCAGTTTGAGCGCCGCAATAGCGGCCTGAATATGCTCGTCGGCGCAGACCAGCTCGACCTTGAACTCCTCGACGGTTTCTAGCGTGCCGATCTGACCAATATGTGGCTCTGCACCATCGAGGGGACGAAACTGGCCAGTACCACGCGTTTGAAAGCAGGTGTGTTCGTAATCGCCAATCCGCCCCGCGCCGGTTTCGAATACGGCGTTTTTAACGCTTTCAGCACTTTCAATGGGAACAAAAAACGCGAGCTTATACATAATCAGAGGCCTCCCTTGGGTAATGACGTAACGCTGTACTGCCAATGTTAGCGGATAGCACACTACTGGTCTTGGCGCAGGCTTTGTATGATGGCGTTTTTCAATATAAGCGGCGAACCAACCCATGGATAAGTTTGAAGTAAAGCTCGACCAAGCAGCCAGGGCCGCCTGGATGTCCTATGTGGGCGGCATGACCCAGGATGAGATTGCCACTCAGCTTGGCGTCTCACGCCCTGGCGTCCAACGCTTACTAGCCCTGGCGCGCCAAGAGGGGTTGGTGAAAGTGCATATCGATCACCCCATTTCCACCTGTATGGCGCTGGGCAGCGCGCTGCGGGAGCGCTTCCAGCTGGCTTACTGCGACGTGGTGCCTGCGGACACCCAGGCCCCCGAAAGCGGCGCGTACTATCTGGCCGTGGCGGGGGCCGAGCGCATTGCGCGGCTGGTGGAGCGCAGCGAGCCGCTGACGCTCTCGCTGGGGACCGGGCGTTCGGTACGTGCGGCAGTGGAAGCGCTAAGCCGCTTGGAGCGGCCGCAGCATCGGTTTGTCTCGCTGGTGGGCAACGTGGCACGGGATGGCTCCGCCAACCGCTACGACGCCGTGATGGTGCTGGCGGATAAAACCGGCGGCGAGCGCTTTTTATTGCCTGCCCCCGTAGTGGCGGAGTCGCTGGCGGAAAAAGAGGCCATGCTGTCCCAGCGCTTGTTCAAAGCGATAGCCGATGTAGCGCGAGAGTCAGAGGCGGCGTTTATCGGCATTGGCCGTATTGACCGCCAGGCCACGCTTTTTCAAGACCACTTCATTAGCGAAAGCGAGCTAGATGAGCTGCTGGGCCGCGAAGCGGTAGGGGAGCTACTAGGTTGGCCGCTGAACCGGCGTGGAGAGGTGATCGATTGCTCGATTACCCGACGGGTCACCAGCTTGCCGCTGGAGCGTTTTGGGAAGCACCTCATGGTGGGGATTGCCGGTGGCCGTGATAAAGCGCCTGCCATTTTAGCCGCACTGCGCGGTGGCTGGCTGAAGGGCTTGATCACCGACGAGATCGCTGCGCGGCATATCCTCGAGGCGATGGAGTGAGCGCTATCTTCGCGGTTGCAACATGCAAGCAATTGAATAAATTAGCGTAAAGTCTAACGCTCCAGGCTTTGCTTTTTTTTGGCTTGCGTGCGATCTTTTGTTCGGTTGGTGATCAATAAGATCAAGGCAACAACAATGCCAATATTTGCCAAGAGGAGTGCTGTATGCGTCTCGTGCGTCATTTGCCCGTCACGACCCTAGCAGCTGCTATTGCGGTAGCTGGCCAAGCCCAGGCTCAAACTGAGATCACCGTCGCCACGGTGAACAATAATGACATGGTCATTATGCAGAGCCTGACCGATGCCTTTGAGCAAGCGCACCCGGATATCACGCTGGACTGGGTGGTACTTGAGGAGAACGTGCTGCGTCAGCGCATGACCACGGATATTGCCACCGGCGGTGGGCAGTTCGACGTGATGACCATCGGTACTTATGAAGTGCCCATTTGGGCGGAACGCGGCTGGCTTGAGCCGCTGGACAGCCTGCCCGATGACTACAACGAAGACGATCTGCTGGCATCGGTACGCGACGGCTTAAGCCTGGACGGCACGCTGCACGCCCTGCCGTTCTATGCGGAAAGCTCGATGATGTATTACCGCACCGATCTGTTTGAGCAGGCAGGCATTGAGATGCCCGAGCAGCCCACCTGGGCGCAGGTGCGCGACTGGGCCGAACAGCTCCACGGTAGCGAAGAGGGCCTGGCGGGTATCTGTTTGCGCGGCAAGCCGGGCTGGGGCGAGAACATGGCCTTTGTCTCGACGCTGGTGAACACCTTCGGCGGCCGCTGGTTTGATGAGCAGTGGAACCCGGAGCTGAACTCTGAGGCGTGGAATAACGCGATTTCGTTCTACGTAGACCTGCTCAGCAACTACGGCCCGCCAGGCGCCAGCTCCAACGGCTTTAACGAGAACTTAGCGCTCTTCTCACGCGGTAACTGCGCCATGTGGGTCGATGCTACCTCGGCGGCAGGCAAGCTCTACGATGAGAGCGAATCCGACGTAGTCGGTACGCTTGGCTTTGCACCTGCGCCCATCGCCGAAACTCCCAAAGGTTCCCACTGGCTGTGGTCTTGGGCACTGGCTATCCCAGCCTCCTCTGAGCATAAAGAGGCAGCTCAAGAGTTTATTACTTGGGCCACTTCTGAAGAGTATATCGAGCTTGTCGGTGAGACTAACGGCTGGACCAGCGTACCGCCGGGCACTCGTGAATCCACCTACGCTAATGAGCAGTACACCTCAGCCGCGCCGTTTGCTGGCTTCGTACTTAACGCCATTAAAGAGGCCGACCCCACCGACTCTAGCTTAGAGCCGAACCCCTATGTGGGCGTGCAGTTTGTGGGTATTCCTGAGTTCCAATCGATTGGCACTCAGGTAGGCCAAACCATTGCGGCGGCGCTGACCGGTGATACGTCGGTTGAGCAGGCGCTAGATAGCGCCCAGCGTGCTACTGAGCGCACGATGCAGCGGGCGGGCTACATCGAACGTTAATGTACTCCTGCGCCTGCCCGGCCACGGGCAGGCGTTTTCGGTGGTTCTCGCAGGTCTGTTTTCTTGCAGGTATTTCCATGAATAGAACACGTGCTTCTGGCCGTACGGTCGGCGGGCTGAGAACGCTTTCGCTTCAAGCGCCCGCCGTAACGCTGCTCCTGCTCTGGATGATTGTGCCCCTAGGCATGACCATCTGGTTCTCTTTCCAGCGTTACAACTTACTGATGCCCGAGATGACCGGCTTCGCCGGGCTGGAAAACTATGAGTACCTGCTGACCGACCCCGCGCTATGGTCGGCCATGGGCACCACGCTGCTGCTGGTGGGTTGGGTGCTGGTGATTACCGTGGTGGGCGGTACGCTCTTAGCGGTTCTGTTTCAACAGGATTTTGCCGGGCGGGGCATAGCCCGCGTATTGGCGATCTCTCCCTTCTTTGTCATGCCAACGGTGAGCGCGCTGGTATGGAAAAACATGATGATGCACCCCTCTAACGGGGTGTTGGCGTGGTTAGCACAGTCGCTGGGGCTTCCTGCGCTGGACTGGTTCTCATCGCTACCGCTGACCTCCATCATCATCATCGTCTCGTGGCAGTGGCTGCCGTTTGCGCTACTGATCCTGCTGACGGCGATGCAATCGCTGGATGAAGACCAAGTGGAAGCCGCACGGATGGATGGTGCGGGGCCGCTGGCGATTTTCTTCTTTATCACGCTGCCGCACCTAAAGCGGGCGATTAGCGTGGTGATCATGATTGAAATGATCTTCCTGCTGACGATTTTTGCCGAGATATTTGTCACCACCTCTGGTGGGCCGGGGCTCGCCACCACCAACTTGGCTTATTTGATCTACATCCAAGCGCTGCTGGATTTCGATGTGGGCATGGCCTCGGCGGGCGGGGTGATCGCTATCATTCTGGCCAATATCGTCGCGATTTTCCTTGTCCGTATGGTCGCTAAGAACTTAGAAGACTGACCCCAGCACCAGGGCGTCTTGGGAGCATTTCAATGACAACTCATCGTAATAGCGCACCGGCACACACTCGCTCGTTGCCTGTCCGGCAACTGGTATTGACCCTGTTGGGCTGGTCGATCGCGCTGATTATCTTTTTCCCTATCCTGTGGATGGTGCTGACCGGTTTTAAAACCGAGACGGCGGCGATAGCCGACCCCAGCTTTCTCTTTTCACCCACGCTGGAAAGCTATCAGGAGGTGCAGGCACGCTCGGGCTATGCCCGTTTCGCGCTGAACAGCATCGCGGTGGCGTTTGGCTCTACGTTTTTAGCGCTGCTCATCGCCATTCCTTCGGCCTATGCCATGGCTTTTTTGCCCACTAAGCGCACCAAGGGCACGCTACTGTGGATGCTCTCCACCAAAATGCTGCCGCCGGTGGGTGTTCTGGTGCCTATCTATCTGATTTTCCGCGATGTCGGGCTGCTGGACACCCGCACCGGGCTGATCATTATTTATACCTTGATGAATCTGCCCATTGTGGTGTGGATGCTCTACACCTTCTTTAAAGATATGCCCAAAGACATTCTCGAAGCGGGCCGGATGGACGGTGCCTCCACTCTGCAGGAAGTGTTCTTCCTGCTACTGCCGCTGACCCTGCCAGGGATTGCGTCGACCGGGCTGCTCTCGGTGATTTTGAGCTGGAACGAAGCGTTCTGGAGTCTCAACCTCACCTCGTCGAAAGCCGCGCCGTTGACCGCCTACATTGCCTCGTTCTCAAGCCCCGAAGGGCTGTTCTGGGCCAAGCTGTCGGCGGCTTCTACCATGGCCATCGCCCCCATTCTAATTCTCGGCTGGATGACCCAAAAACAAATGGTGCGCGGCCTGACCTTTGGCGCCGTCAAGTAAAGGAGTTCCTCATGGCAACCTTACAACTCAAGAACATTACTAAGCAGTTTGGCGACACCAAGGTCATCAAGGGCATTGATCTCGACGTTAACGATCGTGAGTTCGTGGTGTTCGTTGGTCCCTCGGGCTGCGGTAAATCCACGCTGATGCGCATGATCGCAGGCCTGGAGAGCGCCAGCGACGGTGATATTCTCATCGATGGCAAGCGCATGAACGAGGTGGGCCCCGCCGACCGCGGTTTGGCGATGGTGTTTCAAAGCTACGCGCTTTACCCGCACATGACCGTTGAGGGCAACATGGGCTTCAGCATGCGCTTGGCTGGGGTGCCCAAAGAGGAGCGCCGCGCCAAGGTGCTGGAAGCTGCCAAGATCCTTCAGCTTGAGCCGCTGCTGGATCGCAAGCCCAAAGCGCTGTCCGGCGGGCAGCGCCAGCGGGTGGCGATTGGCCGAGCGATTGTGCGCAACCCCAGCATCTTCCTGTTTGATGAGCCGCTCTCCAACCTAGACGCGGCGTTGCGGGTGCAGATGCGTATCGAGCTGGCGCGGCTGCATGAAGAGCTGGATGCCACGATGATTTACGTGACCCACGACCAGATAGAAGCCATGACCATGGCCGATAAAATCGTCGTGCTACACGATGGCGTGGTGGAGCAGGTGGGCTCGCCCATGGCGCTCTATCACCACCCGCGTAACCGCTTTGTGGCAGGCTTTATCGGCTCGCCGAAGATGAATTTCTTCACCGTCGAGCAGCAGTCCATTGGCGATGATGGCGTCACCGTGCGCCTGCCCGGCGGGCGGCCCTGCACTATCCCTGTGGCGGGCGAACAGCTCGCCAGCGATGAAGCGCTGGAGCTGGGTATTCGTCCTGAGCATCTACAGCTGGATGAAAACGGCCCGCTGAGTGGGCAGATTAAAGTGTTGGAGCGCTTAGGCGGGCAGACCTCGCTGTACGTGCAGATGGGCGAGCTACTGATCACCATTATGGCCGATGGCGATGTAGCCTATCGGGTGAACGATACCGTGCAGTTTAGCTTTGCCGCCGAGCGTGCTCACCTGTTCGATGCCCAAGGCTTGGCGCTAGAGAGCCTGTCACAGCACCCGCTGGCCAGCCTGACCCGCCAGGATAACCGTGCGGCTACCGAGCCTGCTGCGCCAGGGGCGCAGGTATGAAAGCGCTGATTTTTGATTGTGACGGCGTCCTGGTGGATAGCGAAGCCCTGGCTGAAGAGACCCTGGAAACTCACCTTGGGCAGTGGCTGCCGGATCTGGATATTCCCACGCTGCTCAGCCAAGCCCTGGGCATGACGACCGCCGACATCCTTAAGCACTTGGCGCAGTTAAGCCGCCATCAGTTGCCGCCTGATGCCTCCGAGCGGGTCGATAGCGCCATAGAAGCGCGTCTGGCACGAGAGCTCACCGCGATTGCAGGGGTCCACGACGCCGTTAGTAGTCTCGATTTACCTAAGGCCGTGGTCTCCAACAGCCGCCGCTGCCGCGTATTGGCATCGCTTGCAACAACGCAGTTGGAAGAGGCGTTGGGCGATGTGCCGATTTTCACGGCCGAGCAGGTCGATAACCCTAAACCGGACCCGGCGATTTACCGCTTGGCGGCGCATGAGCTTGGCTGCCCGCCCAGCCGCTGCCTAGTGGTTGAGGATAGCGTGGCAGGCGTTACCGCTGCCCATGCCGCCGGCATGCGGGTGATTGGTTTTGTGGGCGCCAGCCATATCGACGACGAGCAGCCTAACCGCCTGCTCGCGGCGGGTGCTTGGCGAATTTTGCCTCATATGCGCGGGCTCCGCGCCTTAGTGGACGAGTGGCAACTACATCTGCAAGGACAAGATAACAATGAAACTGCTCAATAAACGTGCCGTGATTACCGGTGGTGCCCGTGGCATCGGACTCGCCATTGCCCAGCGCTATTTGGCCGAAGGGGCCAGTGTCGTGGTGGCCGATATCGATGCCAAGGCCATCGAAGACGCGCTCACCACGCTGCAGCAGGATGCCAGCGCCGAGCGGGTTATGGGCGTAGTGCTGAACGTGTGCGACCAAGGCTCTATCGATGCCATGGTGGAGAGCGTCACCGAGCGCTTTGGTGGCATTGATATTTTGGTCAATAACGCGGCGGTGTTCGATATGGCGCCGGTGCTGGAAGTGACCCAGGCCAGCTTTGACAAACAGTTTGCGGTGAACACCAAAGGCATGTTTTTCACCCTGCAGGCCGTGGCCCGCGCCATGGTGGCCCAAGGTCAGGGAGGCAAAATTATCAATATGGCCTCCCAGGCGGGTCGGCGTGGCGAACCGCTAGTGAGTGTTTACTGCGCCAGCAAAGCCGCCGTGATTAGCCTGACCCAGTCCTGCGGGCTCGATTTGATCAAACACCGCATTAACGTCAACGGCATTGCCCCCGGCGTGGTGGATACCCCGATGTGGGAAGAGGTCGATGCGCTGTTTGCTCGCTACGAGAACCGCCCATTAGGCGAGAAAAAGCGCCTAGTGGGCGAGGCGGTGCCCTATGGCCGTATGGGGCTGCCGGAAGATCACACCGGCGCCGCCGTGTTTCTTGCCAGCCAGGATAGCGATTACGTCGTCGCCCAGACGCTCAACGTCGATGGCGGCAACTGGATGAGCTAAGACGCCGATGAGCCCTGATCTTGTTTCGTTAAGCCACCAACTGCTGGATGCCGCCGAAGGCAAGCCGCGCTTTATGGTTGCCCTGGCGGGGCCGCCGGGGGCCGGAAAATCCTACCGCAGCGCGCTGCTCTGTGAAGCGATTAATCAACTGCGCCCAGGGCACGCGGCGGTGGTGCCGATGGATGGCTACCACTTCGATAACGCCGTACTGGGCGATGAGCAGCTGCCTGTGAAAGGTGCGCCCCACACCTTCGATGTGGAGGGCTTGCATCACGATTTAATGCGCATCCGTCGGGCGGATAAGCCGGTGGCCGTGCCGGTCTTTGATCGGCCGCTGGACCTTGCCCGTGCCGGTGGGCGGTTAATCACCCCCGCGCATCGCATTGTGATTGTGGAAGGCAATTATCTGCTATTGAACCAAGATCCGTGGCGTTCACTGCACGCGCTGTTCGACTGGACGCTAATGATCGACGTCGACGACGCAGTGCTCGTAGAGCGGTTGGTGAACCGCTGGCTCTGTATGGGCCAAGACCACAGCGGCGCGCTTGAGCGCACCCACCAAAAAGACATGCTGAACGCCGCGCTGGTAAAAACCAGCAGCGTGCCACCTGACCAGCGCTGGCGCTAGGACGCGCTTGCCCAGCCAATAACCCGGAGAGTGACGATGACCCAGCTTAATAACCACAATGTGGGTTCCCTCAGCGCGGCGGTTGAGACGCCGACCTATGATCGTCAGGCCGTGACGCCTGGCATCGTCCATATTGGCGTCGGTGGTTTTCATCGTGCCCATCAGGCGATGTACGTAGATGCGCTGATGAACCAAGGCGAAGCGCTGGATTGGGGCATTGTGGGCGTGGGGGTCATGCCCGGCGACAAACGCATGCAGCAGGCCCTCGCCGCACAAGACTACCTTTACACCCTCGTGGTCAAGCACCCTGACGGTGAATATCAGCCTCGGGTGATTGGCAGCATGGTGAACTACCTGTTTGCCCCGGAAGACCCCGAGGCGGTGATCGAAACCATGGCCGACCCCGCCATCAAAATTGTCTCGCTCACCGTTACGGAGGGCGGCTACAACTTTCATCCGGTGTCCGGAGAATTCAACCTGGACGCCCCCCAGGTGCGCGACGATCTCGCCCATCCTGAGCGCCCCTCCACCAGCTTTGGCTTAGTGGTGGAAGCCCTGGTACGCCGCCGGGCACGGGGTATTGCGCCGTTTACGGTGATGTCCTGCGATAACATTCAAGGCAACGGCGATGTCGCCAAGCGTATGTTCAGCGCCTACGCCCGCGCCCGCAGTGCGGAGCTGGGCGACTGGCTGGCCGCCGAGGTGGCGTTCCCCAACGCCATGGTAGACCGCATCACGCCAGTGACCGCGCCCACGGATATCGAAGAGCTCTCCCAGCGCTTTGGCGTTGAAGATGCCTGGCCCGTGGTGTGCGAGCCTTTTACCCAGTGGGTGTTGGAAGATCACTTCCCCTTGGGCCGCCCGGCCTTCGAGAAGGTCGGCGTGCAGGTTGTCGAGGATGTCGAACCGTACGAACTCATGAAGCTGCGCCTGCTCAATGCCAGCCACCAAGCGCTGACCTACTTTGGCTATCTGGCGGGCTACCGCTACGCCCATGAGGTGTGCCAAGACCCGCTGTTTGTCGAGTTCTTGCTCGGCTACATGCGCGAAGAGGGCACGCCGACGCTGGCCCCCGTGCCGGGGGTGGATCTAGAAGCCTACCGGCTGACGCTGATCGAGCGCTTTGCGAACCCACAAATCAGAGATACCTTGGCGCGGCTGTGCGCCGAAAGCTCGGATCGCATTCCTAAATGGTTAGTGCCGGTGATTCGCCAGCAGCTTGCCCAGGGCGGTGAGATTGAGCGCAGTGCCGCCGTGGTGGCCAGCTGGGCACGCTACGCCGAAGGCGTCGATGAGCAGGGGCAGACCATTGAGATCGTGGACCGCTTGCGCGAGCCGTTAATGGCCATTGCCACCAATAACCGCACCCATCCAGCGGCCTTCGTGGAAAACCGGGAGCTGTTTGGCGACTTGGCGGACCAGCCTCGCTTCCTTAACGCCTACCTGGAGGCGCTGAAGTCGCTGCATGAACGGGGCGCACGGGCTACTCTTGAGGCTCTGGTCGCGTCCAAAGGAACGTTGTGATGTATATCGGGGTGGATTGCGGTACGCAAAGTACCAAAGTCGTGGTGGTGGATGTAGAGCGGGGCGTCATTCTGGGCGAGGGCAGCCGCCCGCATCGCCTGGATGAAGGGGAGCATGGCCGCCGGGAGCAGGCACCGGCAGAGTGGCTGGCGGCGCTCAAGGGCGCGTTCTTTCAAGCGATTGAGCGCGCCGGGATCGATGCCAAGCAGGTGCGCGGTATTGGTGTGTCTGGCCAGCAGCACGGCATGGTGGCACTCGATGCCGATGGCGTGCCGGTGTATCCCGCCAAGCTGTGGTGCGATACCGAAACCAGCGCTCAAAATAGCGCGTTGGTAGAAACGCTGGGGGGCGAGGCGGGCTGCCTGGAGAAGCTGGGCCTGGTGCTGCAAACGGGCTATACCGCTTCCAAAGTGGCTTGGTTACGCGAGCATCAGCCGGATGCCTACCAGCGTATTGCTACGCTCTTGCTGCCCCATGACTACCTGAATTTCTGGCTGACCGGCGAACGGGTTACCGAGGCAGGCGACGCCTCGGGCACCGGTTACTTTGATACCCGCGCCCAGTGCTGGCAAAAAGAGGTGTTTGCCGCCATTGCGCCGGAGCTCGACCCTGACCGTGTACTGCCTCGGATCATTGACGCCTATGAACCCGCTGGCCGCGTTCGCCCGTTAGTGGCTCAGGAGCTGGGGCTAGGCGATAACGTGGTGGTCTCCTCCGGCGGTGGCGACAACATGATGGGGGCGATTGGCACCGGAAATATTACCCAGGGACTGGTCACGCTCAGTTTGGGCACTTCCGGCACGGTGTGTGCTTACTCACCTAATTCCGTGGTGTGTGACAGCGCCATGGTGGCGAATTTTTGCGCCAGCCACGGGGGGTGGCTGCCGCTGATCTGCACCATGAACGTGACCTCGGCAACGACTCGCGTGCGTGAGCTGTTTGGGTTGGACTTGGCTACCTTTGGCGAACAGGTCGCCAGCGCCCCGATTGGTGCCGATGGCGTCACCGTGCTGCCGTTCTTTAACGGCGAACGGGTGCCCATGCTGCCCGATGCCACCGGCGATTTTCTCGGGTTGACCAGCCTGAATATGACCCAGGCCAACCTCTGCCGAGGCGTGATGGAGGGTGCGACCTTTGGCCTACGCTATGGGCTGGAGCTGCTAGGCGAGCTGGCGGCGGGCACCAGCCAGATTCGATTGATTGGCGGCGGGGCGAAAAGCCCGGTGTGGCGGCAAATGGTCGCTGATATTACCAACACCCAGGTGATTTGCCCCGAGATTACCGATGCCGCCGCGCTAGGAGCAGCCATTCAAGCGGCCTGGTGCGATCTACAGCCCGAGGGCGTTAGCCTGGCATCACTCTGCGAGCGTTTAGTGCATCTGGATGCGGCATCGCTAGCGGAGCCTGATGCCGAGCGTGTGGCCGCCTATGAAGGAGCCTATCAGCGCTATTTGGCCGCGCTAGGGCAGCGCCACTCGCTTTAGAAATAACTCTATAAATAACAACGCCAGCACCTTGATCATCGAAGGGTGCTGGCGTTCGTGTATTAGCGTGTTTTATGCAGGCTGCTTACCAGGATTTATAAGGCAGGAACTTGCCGTTCAAGGTGAGCAGCACGCGGTCGCCCTTGGGGTCTTCGATTTTGTCCACTTCCATGGTGAAGTCGATCTGCTTGACATCAGTGTTGTACACACAAATCAGGCAACTTCAAGTCTAGCATACATACATGAATGTAACTATAATGCCACTCTTTCATAATGGTGCCGTGCTGCGCCGTCTTACGTTGACACCTAGAGGCAATCCCATGCGACTAGCACACTGGGCAGTCAATGCCCCCTTTCGCCCCCTGTTGTTAGCAGTGCTCACGTCTTCTTTTATCCTGCCAGCTCAAGCGGCGGATCTTGTGACCATCACCCGTGATGCGCTGAACAACAATGCGGCATTGGCATCAGCCCGGTCAGAGTTTTCCGGTGTAGAAGCGGCGCGAGACGTAGCGCGGGGTGGGTTGCTGCCCCAGGTGAATGCCTCCGGTAGCGCCACGCATAACGAGCAGTTTGAGAGCCAGGGGGCTGCCCGTAACACAGGCGCAGGTGGTGGTGATGACAGCTACAACACCGTTTCATTAACGCTGGAAGCCACGCAAGCGCTGTTCAATGCCGTGACGCGCCAGGAAGTAACTCAGGCAGAGCGCCAGATTGATCAACAGGTTTATTTGCTGGCTGCCACCGAACAGCAGCTGCTGATTGATGTGGCCAGCGCCTACTTCGATATCTTGCGTGCCTATGAAGTGTTGGAAGCACGGCTAGCCCAAGAGCGTGCCATCGGACGCCAGTTGGAGCAGGCTCGTGAGCAGTTTGAGGTGGGCTTGATTGCGATCACCGAGGTGGAAGAGGCGCGGGCGAGCTTCGACCAGTCCCGGGCGGACCGTATTGCCGCAGAGAGCAACCTCCAGGTAGCCTTTGAGGTGTTGGAGCAACTTACCGGCCAGCGCTATACCAGCATCGAGGCGCTCGGTGACAGCATGCCCATCGCGGTGCCTTCTCCCACCGATCGTAACTACTGGGTTGAGCAAGCCATTGAGCGTAACCCCCAGGTGCTCGCCCAGCAGGCGGGTATTGAAGTGTCCCGCGTGGGTGTCGAGCTGGCGCGTGCTGGCCGCCTGCCCACAGTACAAGCGTTTGCCAACTATCAGTACGCTGACAGCGATAGCGAGCTGGTCAGCGGTTACGTCACCTCCGCTCAGGTCGGTGTGTCTGCAGGTGTGTCTGCAAACGTGCCGATCTATACCGGCGGCAGCACCAGTGCCAGCATTCGACAAGGCACTTTCCAATTGGAGAGCAGCCAGTACGACTTCGAGTCTCAGCGCCGCACTACGATTCAACAGGTTCGCTCGCTCTATACCCAGGTCAGCAACAACGTCGAAACGGTCGAAGCGCGCCAGCAGGCCATCGTGTCCAACCGCAGCGCGCTGGAAGCGACCCGCGCGGGTTACGAAGTGGGTACGCGCAATATCGTCGACGTGCTCAATGCCGAGCAAAGTCTCTATAACGCCATCGCCAATTATGCCGAGGCGCGTTACGACTATGTCGTGAATCTGCTGTCGCTGCGTCAGCAGGCAGGGCTGCTCGATGTCGAGGCCATCGAAGAAGTGAACGCGTGGCTCACGGGCGAGGACATCCACTTTATCCTACCGGAAAGCAATGAGCCCGACGCGTATCAGCGTGCAATGGATATTGGTGCACCGCCCACTCCAGGTGCTTGACGTACGCTGTGCATGCCTTCTTGGCGATCAGTCAATGTTTAGAAAAATGAATGGGAGTTCGACGCATGAAAAGAGTGATTCACTCAGGTAGAGCGAGTCTAGTGACGCTGATCGCCGCATTAGCGCTCACGGCATGTGGCCAGGAGCAGCCACAGGAGCAGCAAAGCCAGCAGCAGGAAGCGCCGCCCCACCCGGTGGAGGTCACTGAGATAGCGCGTCGGGACATACCGCTGGATAAATCCTACCCCTCGCTGTTGCGCAGCGATATTGAAGTGACGCTCGTGGCACGCGTCAGCGGCTTTTTGGAAGAGCGCCACTTCGAACCTGGTCAAATGGTCGAGCAGGGCGACCGTCTGTATACCATCGAGCCGGACTTGTACCAGGCCACGGTGAACCAGCGTGAAGCAGACCTGCAGAGCGCCCGGGCAGAGCTGGCACGCGCCCAGCGGGATGCGCAGCGTTTCGAGCAGCTGCTGAGCCAGAACTCGGTCAGCCGCCAGCAGTACGACCAGGCGCTGGCAGAGCAGCGGGTTGCGCAGGCCAGCGTGGCACAGGCGGAAGCCGCACTCACCAGTGCCAATCTGGACCTGGGATACTCCAACGTCACCGCGCCCGTGTCGGGCATGATCAGCTTGAGCCAGATCAACGTGGGCAACTTGGTGACGTCGGGTACCGAGCTTGCCACGATCACGCCTCTGGATCCGCTGGAAGTGCGCTTTCAGCTACCCCAGCGTGATGCCTTCGAGCTGCGTCGTCAGCTGGCCGACAGCGCCGGTGACATGTCCTCCATTACCGCCCATCTCAGCGTGCCCGGGTTAGCGGGTAGCGCCGGTGGTGAGCTGGCGGGCCGCCTGAATTTCCTCGGTTCCCGCGTGGATGCCGGCACCAGTACGGTGCAAGCATCGGCCACGTTCGACAACCCTGACGGGGAAGTACTGCCGGGCCAGTTCGTGCGCGTACGCCTTGAAGGCCTGAAGCGCTTCGACGTCATGGCGGTGCCTGAAATTGCCGTTACCCAAGGGTTGATGGGCCCTCGTGTCTTCGTGCTGGACGACGAAAGCAAGGCGCGTGAGCGGACGGTTCAACTGGGCGATGTGGCTGGTCCCTGGCAGATCATCCTGGATGGCCTGGAGCCTGGCGAGCGCGTTGTGGTAGGTGACCCGGCGGGTATCGAGCCGGGCATGGAGATCGACCCGGTGCGTTTCGATGGCGATGCAGAACAGCTGGTCGATGACGTGGAAGAAGCCGAAGCGCAGGAGCAGCAGGAGCAGGCCGAAGCGGCTGCCGAGATGTCCGAAGGCGCCGGTGATGCGCCCGCGGAAGGGGAAGAGGGTGCCCAATAATGAATTTCTCTAACTTCTTTATCAGTCGTCCGATATTCGCCACGGTGCTGGCGATTATCCTGACGCTGGTAGGCGCGATGGCGATGCGGATATTGCCCATCGAGCAGTATCCCAGCGTGGTGCCGCCTACGGTCTCGGTACAGGCGCAGTTCCCCGGTGCCGATGCGGAGACCGTGGCACAAACCGTGGCCGCGCCCCTGGCGGAAGCCATCAACGGCGTGGAGGACATGCTGTACATGACCTCCAACAGCGCCGACAACGGCCTGATGAGCCTGAGCGTGGCGTTCAACATCGGTACCGATGGTGATATCAACACCATCAACGTTAACAACCGCGTGCAGGGGGCACTGTCCCAGTTGCCAGAGGCCGTTCAGTCTCAGGGTGTCACCGTGAAGCTGCGTTCCGACTCCATTCTGATGCTGGTGGCGCTGACATCGCCCAGCGGTGACTACAACAACGTCTACATGCAGAACTATGCCACGCTCAACATTCTCGATGAGCTGCGCCAGGTGCCTGGGGTGGGCAACGCCGAGGTGCTGGGGGGCGGCGAGTTTGCCATGCGGATCTGGATGGATCCCGACAAACTGGCCCAGTACGACCTGACCCCGAGCGAAGTGGCCAGTGCCATTCGCGCTCAGAACACCGAAATTCCGGCCGGTAATCTTGCCGCGACGCCCCAGAGCGAGCCGCGTGCCTATACCTACACCATTACCGCTGGCGGGCGTCTTTCCAGCCCGGATGATTTCCGTAACATCTTCCTGCGCACCAATGCCGATGGCTCTTCACTGCGCCTGGAAGACGTGGCGCGGATCGAGCTGGGCGCCTCTTTCTACGGCGTGGATGCGCGGTTGAACGGCGCGACCATGACGCCCATCATCATCAACCAGCAGCCGGGCGCCAACGCGCTGGAGACGGCCAACTCGGTTCGGGCGACCATGGAAGATCTGGCTGAACGCTTCCCGCCGGGGCTTGAGTACGTAACCCCTTACGACACCACGCTGTTTATCGACGCGTCGGTGGAAACGGTCATCAAGACGTTTATTGAAGCGTTTCTGATCGTTATCGTGATTCTGTTTATCTTCCTGCAGAACTGGCGCTTTACCGTCATCGCGATGTCGGTGGTGCCGGTGTCGGTGATTGGTACCTTTGCGGGCTTCTATCTGTTCGATTTCTCGATCAACCTGCTGACGCTATTCGCCCTGGTGCTGTCGATAGGCATCGTGGTGGATGACGCCATACTGGTGGTGGAAAACGTTGAGCGGGTACTTAGCGAAGAGGACGATATTAGCGTTCGGGATGCGACTATTCGCGCTATGAAGGAAGTGGGCGGGCCGGTTATCGCCACGTCGCTGATCATGGCGGCGGTGTTCGTGCCGGTGGCCTTCATGGGCGGCTTCACGGGCCAGATCTACCAGCAGTTCGCGATTACCGTGGCGATCTCGGTGGCATTGTCGGCGCTGATGGCACTGACCTTCACCCCGGCGCTGTCCGCGATCTTCATCAAGCACAACCTGCACAAGACCCGTCAGTCCGCTTTCAAGCGTGCGATTACCACGCCGCTGCGCCTGTTCGATCGTTTCTTCGCAGGCTTCACGGCGCTCTACATGTGGTTCGTGAAGAAGCTGGTGCGCTTCTGGGTGCTGGCGCTGGCGCTGACTGTGGCAGTAGGGGCGGGCTCTTATTGGCTGTATGCCAATACGCCCTCGACACTGGTGCCCGAGACCGACCAGGGGATCGTGCTGGCGAGTATCTCCTTGCCGGATGCTGCCTCGCTGAGCCGTACCCAGGCATACATGGCGGAGCTGAGCGAGCAGATCGAAGCGATTCCAGGGGTCGAGTACTCTTCTGCGGTGGCGGGCTATGACATTCTGTCCAGCGCGGTGAATACCGCACGCGGCATCATGTTCATCAACATGAAGCCATGGGCGGAGCGTGAGCTCACTGCCAATGAGCTGGTTGGCCGCATCATGCAGCTGGGTGCCAGTATCGATGGCGGTTCGGCGATGGCCTTCAACGTGCCGCCGATCATGGGGCTATCCACCACGGGTGGTTTCACCGGTTACCTGCAGTCGTTCGATGGTGCCTCCACCCGTGAGCTGTATGAAGCTTCGCTGAAAATCATGCAGGCCGCGAATCAGCACCCTGTGCTTAACCGAGTGTTCAGTACGTTTAACGTGAACGTGCCCTCTTACCGGGCGGAGATCGACCAGCAAAAAGCGCTCAGCTACGGCGTCGCGCTTGAGAATATCAATTCGGCGCTGGCGAACACCTTTGGTAATGGCTTCGTCAACTTCTTCAGCTACCAGAACCGTAACTTCCAGGTGTACTTGCAGAACGAAGACGAGTTCCGTAAAACGCCGGAAGACGTCAACAACGTCTACGTGCGCGGCGGTAATGGCGAGCGTATCCCGCTCTCTGAGTTCGTGACCCTTGAGCGCCAAACGGGGCCTGCGGTGGTGTCACGGTTTGGGGTCTACGCGGGGGCCCAGTTCCAGGGTAACCCGGCACCGGGCTACAGCTCGGCCCAAGCCATCGAGGCTATGGAAGAAGTGGTTCAAGAGACGCTGGGCGATAACTGGGGCATGGGCTGGACCGGTACGGCGTATCAGGAGTCCAACCTGGGTAATACCGCAACACTTGCGATTGTGTTCGGTATTCTGATGGTGTTCTTGATTCTAGCGGCGCAGTACGAGAGCTGGTCGCTGCCGCTGGCGGTACTTACCGCAACGCCCTTTGCTTTCCTTGGCGGTATCGGTGGCATTGTGTTGCGCGGTTTGGATACCAGTGTCTACGTTCAGATCGGCATGCTGGTGGTCGTCGGTTTGGCGGCGAAGAATGCCATCCTGATCGTCGAGTTTGCCGAGCTGCAGCGTAAAGAGCTGGGTAAATCGATTCGCGAAGCGGCGATTACCGCCGCTGAGCTGCGCTTCCGGCCTATCGTCATGACCTCGCTGGCGTTTATCTTTGGCACTTTGCCGTTGGCCCTGGCGACCGGCGCAAGTGACGTGAGCAGTCACCATATCGGTACCACAGTGGCGATGGGTATGGCGTCAGTGGCGATTCTGGGCAGCCTGTTTATTCCCAGCTTCTACGCCATGATTGCCTCGGTATCGGATTGGCTCTACCGCAAGCGTCATCCGAACCAGGATCGCCAAGAGCAAGCGGAGCTTGGCCACGATAACGCTTAAGCGTTCTTGCTAGGCCTACGACGGGCGCCCTTTAACCGGGCGCCCGTTTTTTGTGGTGCGCCAGGCATGGCGCGCAGCGCCAATTAGGCGCTATCCGGTCCGCCGTGGTGGTTGGCCGGATGACTTGGGGGTGAAAGTCCCCTACGGACCCTGATAGCGGGAACCGTTAGCTGAACAGCAAGGGTGTTCGTCGTGAGGCGGAATCTGAAGGAAGCTGTAGGCAAACTCCTGGCCCGACGAACAGGAACCGCATATGAGGCAGCCACATCTGGGCGAGAGGGCCATGAAACTCGAAGCCCAATAGCTATCCAGAAGATGTGGAAGTAGATGCGGCGGGTAGATGGGAGGAAGGT
>NZ_FODB01000019.1 GCF_900110265.1 Vreelandella aquamarina
CCTTCTGCAGGGTCAGCAGTTGTTGGAAGGGCTTGTCGCGGCGGAAGTTCTCGACAGCGTCATAGTCGCTCATGCCCAGACACAGCAGGCCCAGGTAGCTCTTGATCACGTCACTGGTGCGCATGCCCAGCGTGGTGGGGAAGCGGCTGTCGATGCTGTCGACGCCAGCGATCTCGAAGCATTGCCCGATGATGGACAGCCCGGCGTGGCTGGTGAGGGTGCGGCGACTGGCGCGGAACTTTATGTTGGGCATGGCACTGTCTGGGTGAATGGCGATAATGGCTATATTGCCATGCAGGTCAGTGGGTTAGAAGTGCTTCCGGGGGCCGGTCTCACGGATTCAGGATATTTTCTATTAATACGAGGCTTATGTCTCCGGACATTCTTGCCATGATAGGGTTACCCGGTTATAGGTGGAACAACCTTGTGATGATCATCTTGAACACTACTAGGTTAATCCAGCCTTCGTCTTTTGCCAAAAATGTGACTTATCCATTTTTGATTGGTGACTGAGGCTGTGATGTTCTGCTTTGAAAGATTTGATGCGGTTTGGCATCGAATACCGAATAGCTTGCAGCTAATTAAGCGCACAAACCATGGTGCTGTCAGCTGATGCCCACTGTTACTGAGCAAAAGCATACTACCGTGAAGGGCAATAAGCACACATGCAAACACCCGCCTAGCATTCGATACATAAAACCCCATTTTTTAAAATTTTAGGGTGGTAGTAAATGCCTATTATCAAGGGGATATGCCCCTCAAAAAAAATAGTGATACACTATTGCTTCTGATCATTAACATTTTCTGTCTTTTTTTGGCAGCTAAATTGCAAAGGAACTCTGCCATCGCCATGTCAGCCGCGAAAGATTGTGTCGCTACCCTTATTGATGATTTTCAGAAGCGTCGCCCCCTTCGTGCGGGGTCGCTCATTATCACTATCTACGGCGACTCTATCGTCCCCCGTGGCGGTACTGTATGGCTAGGAAGCCTCTCCAAGCTTGTAGAACCGATCGGCATCAATGAACGATTGGTGCGCACATCCGTTTATCGGCTAACTCATGAGACTTGGCTGAAGGGTGAAAAGGTAGGCCGCCGAAGCTATTATCGATTAAGTGGCCCTGGGCGGCGTCGCTTTGAGCAAGCCTTCAAGCGTGTTTACCACGGAGCACAGCCATCTTGGTCGGGCCAATGGACGCTTGCCTTTTTAACACAGTTACCTCCAGAGAAGCGCCAGCAAATTCGGGACGAGCTCGAATGGTTAGGGTTCGGTAACTTTTCTCAAGGCGTGCTGGCTCACCCTGTTTTATCAAGGGCTGAAACCATGGTGGCATTACAAGAGCTAAATGCGGCAGATGATACTATCGTCATGCAAACTCAGACTATGGAGCCCATGACAAGCAAACCCATGCGCCAGCAAGTAAGGGAGAGTTGGAATCTTGACGAATTGGCCGAACTCTATCATCGTTTTCTAACCAAATTCCGCCCGCTTTGGAATGCTTTAAATACGGACAATGACTTAAGCCAAGAAGAGTCCTTTATTGCTCGAACGCTACTTATACATGAATATCGTAAAGTACAGCTACGAGACCCCCTCCTGCCTGATGAGCTTTTGCCCACTTCATGGGAAGGCCGTTATGCACATCAATTGTGCCGAAACCTCTACCGCTTGTTGTACCAACGTACAGAGATATGGCTAAACAAGCATTTGGAAACGGCCGAAGGTCCTCTACCCGCTCCGGGCCCTGCTTTCTATCAGCGTTTCGGTGGACTAGAGTGACTGCTCCCTATACGCCCGAGTGGGCGAGGGTTCACGCGGATTTTTGCTGATGTTTCTCGCCCCAACATTCAACGAATACTAGGGCGAGGAAGAATGTTATTTAAAAATCATACACGTGGTGATTTTTCCAATGTTTGCTGCTTGGGTTGAGTATCACCAGCCAACAAAGAAGGACGATCAGCGTCCAGTTCAGCCAGCGGCTCACAGGGTTCTAAGCTGTCACGACAACGCGTCACTAAGCGCTGATATTCTTTAGTACCCTCCTGTTTCCATGAAAACTCTTCGCCACTCAACTCTCGCTTAACCTTTGCAGGAGCCCCCATCACTAGCGACTGGGGAGCGCACTCAAAACCAGCCTTGACGAACGCAGCCGCTGCAACGATAGATCGCTCAGCAATAATGGCTCCGTCCATCACTACTGCGTTCATGCCAACCATGGCATCACGCCCTATGACACAGCCATGCAAGACAGCACCATGACCAATATGACCATCCTTCTCGACTTTCGTGATGCAGCCTGGAAAGCCGTGCATCACGCAGGTATCTTGAAGATTCGCTCCCTCTTCAAGCACTAATCGACCAAAATCACCGCGCATGACTGCTCCTGGGCCCACATAACAATTGGGCCCAACAATCACATCCCCGATCAATACTGCAGTAGGGTGAACATAAGCCGTCGGATGCACCACCGGTGTTACCCCTTCAAGTCGATAATAAGGCATAACATTCTCCGTTAGTTGGATTGACCGTGGCGGCGGCTTTGCACCACCACGAAACGGCTGGCAACAAAGGCCTGATTGCACAGAGAGGCATTCGCCGCCGGATTTCCACCAGTGGCGTGAAAGTCACTATAAGCAGCCGACTGGTTGACAAATAACCCTCCATCCAAATTCAGCGAGAGCGGGGTTGCTACCTCCATAGCAAGTTCTTCGAACTGCTCGGCTACTGTTTCGTCAGTTGTATAACCACCTAGGGTTATCGCACCTTTTTCCCGTATGACATCACGCGCCAGCTCAATACTATGCGCGGTACTTTCCGTCGCGACGATGAAGCTTATGGGGCCAAAGCGCTCCTCACTATAGGCGGCCTTTTGCTCTGCCCCCACCTTGAGAATAAGCGGCGTATGAGTGCGTGCTTTGGGGAACTGAATGTGCTCTCGCGGCTCGCTATCCAGTACTATTTCACCCAAGCCGCGGCATTTATCAATCCTGGCTTCCGTCACGGGCGATTGGAGGGCACCCAACACCGTGCAGGCTCGGTCGTTGTCACTCAGAAATGCTTGAACGGCTTTCGCAAGCGCTGCTGCCACATCGTCAAAGCTCAAATGGCCATCCAGTGTTTCAATGCCGCTCTTTGGCACATAAATGGCCTGGGGGGTCGTGCACATCTGCCCAGAATAAAGGCTCAGCGAGAAGGCAAGATTCGCCATAACTGATTTAAGGTTAGCCACGCTATCGATAATGATCGAGTTGATACCAGCTTTCTCGGCGAACACTTGGGCCTGGGTGGCGTTCTTTATCAGCCAGTCACCGAAAGCATTGGAGCCGGTAAAGTCGATCAACTTAACCGCAGGGTCAAGCGCCAACGTCTTGGTAAGCGGCGCATCGACAGTATCGGGTACCAAACTAACCAGACAAGGGTCAAAGCCTGCTTCCTCAAGTACCTCTTGAGCAACGCGTGCGGTCATCGCCACGGGCAGAATAGCGCCGGGGTGCGGCTTAAGAATGACTGGGTTGCCGGTTGCTAAACTGGCAAACAGTCCAGGATAAGTATTCCAGGTAGGGAAGGTGGAACAGGCTACTACTAACGAGATACCACGCGGCACAATGTGAAAACGCTTATCGATCACTAAAGGGTCATGTTTGCCCTGGGGTTTGACCCATTGCATGGTAGCAGGGGTCTGCGTCATTGCCTGCCAAGCATAGGCCACAGCTTCGAGACCGCGATCCTGTGCATGAGGCCCGCCCGCCTGAAATGCCATCATCGGGCCTTGCCCGCTGGTATGCATCACTGCCTGGGCAATCTCCGGGCTCATGGCATTAAGACGCGACAAGATTTCCAGGCACGCCCCCACACGCGCTTCTGCTCCCGCATCCCTCCAATCACGCATTGCCTTTTGCATAGCCGCCATCAGCGCTTTGGTGTCTGGCTGACCATAAGTAATGCCGAGTTCAAATCCATAAGGTGATACTTCACCACCTATTTGCTGAGTGTTGCCAACTCCATTAAGCGTAAATGGCTGACTAAGCAGTGACTCGAAATGAGACGGCGCCGCTTTAACAGCAACCTCGGGGTATTCCCGCATGCTTTCTGGGTAGGGCGTCCAAAAACTACGGCTAGAGATAGCGTCGACAGCTTGGTCAAGGATCTCACGATGAAGGTCAAACAACTGCTGCGCTGATTGTGTCATGGGGCGCTCCTGCACTCACTTATTTTTTTGATACGCTATATATCTGAAGACTATCTTTCCCGTAACAAAACATCAAATGCTTTCCCTGGCACCATTTACTTAAAAACAAATGAACCAACAACGAAATCCTCGATGTGAACGGGCTAAGGACCACTATTTTAGCCGTACACCTACTTTTCATACCATGGTCTAATGACCATTGCCTGCTTGTAAAAAAGACACACAAGTCATTGTTAAAATTGTAAAAATCACCAGAAAAAGCAATAAGCGACACATTAATAACAACAAACTAATATTGATGCGTATCAAAATAAACCTATACTCAGCAGATATTCATCCTGTGCGCCACAGGCCGAACTGAGGAAAAAATGCCCATTACTCTAAAAATAACTCCGCCCTTGGAAGGCGTTCTATGCATCACTCTGAACCGATCAGAAGTAATGAATGCGCTTAATACGCAGCTTCTCGGCGAACTTGCCGATACCTTGAGCGACGCTGATAGTGACGACAAGGTTCGCGCTGTAGTGATTACTGGCAATACGAAAGCTTTCGCCGCCGGTGCGGATATTAACGAGATGGCTGAACGTGACTTGGTCGGTATGTTGGAAGACCCTCGGCAGCACCACTGGAAGACCATCACGCATTTTCGCAAACCGATTATTGCTGCCGTCAACGGCTACGCCTTGGGCGGTGGCTGTGAGCTGGCCATGCATGCCGATATCATAATTGCCGGAGAAAACGCTTTGTTTGGCCAGCCGGAAATCAACCTAGGCATCATGCCGGGCGCTGGTGGCACCCAGCGCCTGCTTAGAGCGGTGGGTAAATCACTCGCTACTCAGATGGTGCTTACCGGCGAGCCGATTTCCGCTCGCCGGGCTTTCGAGGCTGGTTTGGTTAGCGAGATTACCCAACCCGAATTGACGCTAGAGCGCGCCAAGGCCATTGCACTTCATATCGCCTCCAAAGCACCGCTGGCGGTGCGCTTGGCAAGGGAATCGCTGCACAAAGCGATGGATACCGATCTGGCCACCGGCCTGCGCTTTGAACGTCATGCGTTCACGTTACTGGCAGGCACTGCTGACCGTGAAGAGGGCATTCGCGCCTTCCAAGAAAAACGACCTGCCACTTTTCAAGGGCACTGACACAAGGATATTAACCATGAGCCAAGCGCCCCTGCTTTACACCGTGGAGGACGGCGTTGCTTGCATAACGCTGAACCGCCCCGACAGCCTGAACAGCTTCAATACTGAGATGCACGCCGAGATGCGCAAGACGCTCAAGGCTGTGCGCCAGGACCCGAGCATTCGCGCTCTGTTGCTGACCGGGAGCGGCCGAGGTTTCTGCGCCGGCCAGGACCTTTCCGACCGTAGCGTAGCACCCGGCGAGGAAGCTCCCGACCTAGGCGAGTCATTAGAGAAACGCTATAACCCCATGCTGCGCGCTCTAAAAGACATGCCCTTTCCCACCATCTGCGCAGTGAACGGCGTGGCGGCAGGTGCCGGCGCCAACATTGCCCTGGCCTGCGACATCGTGTTGGCGGCGCGTTCGGCTAGCTTCATTCAAGCCTTTTGTAAGATCGGCTTGATCCCAGACTCTGGTGGTACCTGGACCCTGCCTAACTTAGTAGGTATGGCGCGCGCCAAGGGCTTGGCGATGCTCGGCGACAAACTCCCCGCTGAGACAGCCGAACAATGGGGCATGATCTGGCGCTGTGTTGATGATGAGGCGCTTCAAGAAGAAGCCATGACCATGGCTCGCCACTTGGCAACTCAGCCGACGCGAGGTTTGGCGCTCATCAAACGCGCTCTGCACGCCAGCAGCGATAACAGCTTCAATGAACAGCTCGACCTGGAGCGCGACCTGCAGCGCTTGGCTGGGCGCTCCGAGGACTACCGCGAAGGCGTCAGCGCTTTTATGGAGAAACGCCGCCCCACCTTCAAGGGAGAATGAGATGTCAGCCCTTCCCATGTCCGCAGTTATTGGCGTGGTCGGCGCAGGTGCTATGGGTGCCGGTATCGCCCAGGTTGCCGCCCAGGCTGGCCATTCGGTGGTCTTGTATGACAATCAACCGGGTGCCGCTAACGCCGGTATCGACAACATACGCCGCCAGTTAGAAAGGCGCGTCGCCAAAGGAAAGATGACTCAAGGCGATGTTATTAGCGTCATTGAGCGCTTGCAGCCTGCTGAGAGTATGGATGCCTTGGCCCAGAGCCACTTGGTAATCGAAGCCATTCTTGAAGAACTTGAGATCAAGCGCCAGGTATTCGCCCAACTAGAAGCCCTGTGCTCGCCTGACACTTTGCTCGCCAGTAACACCTCGTCGCTGTCGATTACTTCTATTGCTGCGAACCTAGAACACCCCGAGCGCATGGCAGGGCTGCATTTCTTCAACCCTGCTCCGGTAATGAAACTGGTGGAAGTGGTATCTGGTCTGGCGACAACCGTTGAGGTTGCTGACACCCTTTACGCTACCGCCAACGCTTGGGGCAAGATTGCGGTGCATGCCAGCTCCACTCCTGGGTTCATCGTTAACCGCGTGGCGCGACCATTCTATGCTGAAGGGTTACGACTGTTGCAAGAAGGTGCTAGTGATGCCGCCACTCTGGATGCGCTGCTGCGTGAGGCCGGCGGGTTTCGCATGGGCCCCTTCGAGCTGATGGACCTGATCGGTCATGACGTTAACTATGCGGTGACCCGCTCGGTGTTCGACGCTTATTACGGTGACACCCGTTTCAAACCCTCGCTGGTGCAGCACGCCTTGGTCGAAGCTGGACGCCTGGGACGCAAGTCTGGTCAAGGCTTCTTCGATTATCGCGAAGAACAGCAAGGAGGCGCTATCAAGCCTCAGCCCAACATCGCGCGCCCAGCGCAAGTTGAATTACCGCCGCTAGTGGTGCAGGGCGACCCTGGGGTGATCGCTCCGCTGCTGGAACGCGCCCAGGAAACAGGACTCGATGTGGTTCGTCGAGTATCGCTGCATCAGGACGGCACGCCTCGCTTGCACCTAGGCGACCTAGTTATGGCACTCAGCGACGGGCGCTGCGCCACCGAACGCGCAGTCAACGAAGGGCTCGAAGCACTGGTGCTATTCGACTTGTGCTTGGACTACCGCAGTGCCAGGGCCATCGCGCTCTCTGCCAGCCACGCCACATCGCCCGAGGCCTGCCAACTGGCCACCGCCTTCTTCCAGCGTCTGGGAATGGATGTCGTCTGGCTGACCGATACGCCAGGTCTAGTGGTGTTGCGTACCGTGGCCATGCTCGCCAACGAAGCCGCCGATGCCGTATTGCAAGGTGTTTGCAGCGCCCAGGATGTCGACCTAGCCATGCAAGCTGGCGTTAACTACCCACGCGGCCCCTTGGCCTGGGCGGACTTGCTAGGCTTAGCCTTCGTCAACCGCACCCTCACGCACCTGCAGCAGAGCTACGGCGAAGAGCGTTATCGCAGCTCGTTCCTGCTGCGTCGCAACGCCCTGAGCGAGGAAAGCTTTCATGAGTGATTCCCAACTGACCCCACAGCAGCTGGCGGAAGCCTGTGCCGAGGCAATGTTTGCCCGTGACCATGCCAGCCAAGGGCTAGGCATGCGCATAACCCGTGTCGCCCCCGGCTTTGCAGAACTGACCATGACCGTGCGCCAGGATATGGTACAGGGGCACGGCAACTGCCATGGCGGGTTTCTGTTTGCCCTGGCCGACTCCACCTTCGCGTTTGCCTGCAACAGCTACGATGAAGCCACCGTGGCCGCTGGCTGCAGTATCGACTACCTCGGCCCCGGCCAGCTAGGCGACGAACTGACCGCCACCGCCGAAGAACGTAGCCGCCGTGGGCGCACCGGCATTTACGACATTACGTTGCGCAATCAGCACGGCGATACCATTGCCTTGTTTCGCGGGCGTTCCTACAAAATTCGCGGCAGCGTACGCCGCCTGGAAGATACTGCTGTTGGAGATAACCAATGAAAGACGCGCTGATCATTGATGCCATTCGTACCCCGGTAGGTCGCTACGGCGGTGCGCTTTCGAGCATGCGTGCCGATGACCTGGGAGCCATTCCTATGCGCACCCTGATGGAACGCAACCCGAGCGTCGACTGGTCGCTGATTGACGATATCTTTTACGGCTGCGCCAACCAGGCAGGGGAAGACAACCGCAACGTGGCGCGTATGTCCGCGCTGCTGGCCGGGCTTCCGGTCGAGGTGCCCGGCACCACCATTAATCGCCTTTGCGGCTCCGGTATGGATGCGATCGGCAACGCCGCCCGCACCATCAAGACCGGTGAAGCGGGGCTGATGATCGCCGGAGGGGTGGAATCAATGTCCCGCGCGCCCTTTGTGATGGGCAAGGCGGAACAAGCCTTCTCACGCCAAGCCGATATCTTCGACACCACCATCGGCTGGCGCTTTATCAATCGCGCCATGAAAGCCCAGTTCGGCGTGGACTCCATGCCCGAAACAGCTGAAAACGTGGCCGAACAGTTTGGTATTTCCCGGGAAGACCAGGACGCCTTCGCCCTACGCAGCCAGCAGCGTACCGCCGCCGCTATCGAGGCTGGCCGCTTGGCCGAAGAGATTGTTCCGGTCGAAATCCCCCGCCGCAAACAAGACCCGCTGGTGGTGGATACCGATGAGCACCCGCGCGCTACCACAACTGCCGAGCAGCTTGCCAAGCTACCCACGCCCTTCCGCGAAGGCGGCAGCGTCACCGCCGGTAATGCCTCAGGCGTGAACGATGGTGCCTGTGCGCTGCTAATGGCATCTCCTGAGCAGGCCGAACGTTTCAGCCTCAAGCCACGTGCTCGTGTGGTGGGTATGGCCACCGCCGGGGTGGAGCCACGCATTATGGGGTTCGGACCCTCCCCGGCCACCCGCAAGGTACTCGCCCAGACCGGGCTGACCCTCGATCAGATGGACGTTATCGAACTCAATGAAGCCTTCGCTGCTCAAGCGTTGGCGGTCATGCGCGACCTGGGCCTTAGCGATGATGCCGAACACGTTAACCCCAATGGCGGCGCCATCGCGCTAGGCCACCCGTTAGGCATGAGCGGCGCTCGGCTGGTCACCACGGCACTGCATGAACTCGAACGTCGGCAAGGGCGTTTTGCGCTATGCACCATGTGTATCGGGGTCGGACAGGGCATTGCTCTGATCATTGAGCGCTTATAAGCCGATTTCATAGACCACTACTTCATAGACCACAAACCAGACCATGGCTCATAAAACGTTAGCCCAATAACAACTTGCTTGACCGGAGATCCCTGATGAATCAGCCCGCTACGCGTATCGACTCTGCGACTCTCGACCCCTTGGAAACCGCCAGCGTCGACGAGCTGCGCGCCACTCAGGTCAAGCGCCTGAAGTGGAGCCTGAAGCACGCTTACGACAATGTGCCGTTCTACCGCCAGTCTTTCGACAAGGCTGGGGTGCATCCCGACGATATCCAGACGCTGGCGGATCTCGCCAAACTGCCTTTCACCACCAAGGCTGATTTGCGCGACAACTACCCGTTTGGCATGTTGGCCACGCCGATGAGCGAGATCGTTCGTATCCATGCCTCCAGCGGCACCACTGGGCAACCAACGGTGGTGGGCTACACCCAGAAGGATATTGATGTGTGGTCCGATGTGGTGGCGCGCTCAATCCGTGCCGCTGGCGGCAGCCGCAACGACAAGGTGCATGTGGCATATGGCTACGGCCTGTTCACCGGCGGGCTGGGCGCCCATTACGGTGCCGAGCGCCTGGGCTGCGCGGTGATTCCCATGTCGGGCGGCCAGACTGAGAAACAGGTTCAGTTGATTCGTGATTTCCAGCCGGACATCATCATGGTCACCCCCTCGTATATGCTCAACATCGCTGACGAGATGGAGCGCCAAGGCATCGACCCTCATACGCTGCCCTTGCGCACCGGCATTTTCGGTGCCGAACCTTGGACCGACAGCATGCGCACTGCGCTAGAGCAGCGTCTGGGCATCGACGCCCTCGATATTTACGGCCTCTCCGAGGTAATGGGTCCGGGCGTGGGCATGGAGTGCCTGGAGACTAAAGATGGTCCAACCATCTGGGAAGATCATTTCTACCCCGAGATCATCGACCCGATCAGCGGTGAGGTTCTGCCAGACGGCGAATACGGCGAGCTAGTATTCACCACCCTAACCAAAGAAGGCTTGCCGGTGATTCGCTATCGCACCCGCGACTTGACCCGCCTGCTGCCGGGCACCGCGCGCCCCATGCGCCGCATCGACAAGATCACTGGCCGCAGCGACGACATGCTTATCATTCGCGGGGTGAACGTGTTCCCCACCCAGATTGAAGAGCAGTTACTCAAGATCGCGTCACTTTCTCCCCATTACGAGATCGAAGTCAGCCGCCAAGGCAATATGGACATGGTGCGGGTGCGGGTAGAGGCGAATCATCATGACATCGCCCGCGACCCCACGGCCTGTGAGCAAGCAGCGAAACAGCTACAGCATGCTATCAAAACGTACATTGGTATCAGCACCCAGGTTGAGGTGTGCCAGGTAGAGAGCGTGATGCGCTCGCTGGGTAAGGCCAGACGCGTTAAAGATCTGCGCTAATTCACCTATCTTAAAAGTTGCCTCCTCGTGCTGTGCCGCCTCAGCACGAGGATGGCAGGCTTCGTTTATCGTCGTGTTTCCCCCAGGCCAAAAATAAGGATAAACATTAATGCAAAATGTTCGCCTGCCTACCCTAGTCGGCACCACTGCCCTCGCACTTTTGATCGGTGCTACAACACCAGTAGTGGCCGATGAGATTACTATTAAACGCGATAATTACGGCACTCCCCATATATTTGCCGATGATCGCTATGGACTGTTTTTTGGCTATGGCTACTCCATAGCCCAAGACAGGCTCTACCAGCTGGAGATAACTCGCCGCAGCACCCAAGGCAAGGTAGCCGAGGTGCTTGGTTCTGACTATCTCGATTTCGATATTGGCATCCGAAAACACTATGACCCAGCCAGCATACACGCCCAGCTAGAATCTTTGCCTGATGAGCAGCATGATATTCTCCAAGGCTATGCTGACGGCATCAACCGCTGGCTAGAAGCCATCGAAGCAAACCCAGAAACCCTGATGCCGAAGCAATTCATTGATGCTGGCTTCGAGCCAAGCCCTTGGAGTTCATTCGACGTAGCCATGATCTTCATCGGCACTATGGTCAACAGGTTTGGCGACTACAACACAGAGTTAGAAAATCAGCAAATTTTCATGAACTTAGTGGAGATGCATGGCGAGGAGAAAGGCCAAGCATTATTTGACCTTTTGCTGACTTTTTATGATCCAGCTGCACCAACTACCATTCCTCACGGTGACTGGGACCCACAGCTCAGGGATGGTGCATTTTCTCTGGATGATAAGACCAGCAAATCGATTACTTTCTTCCAAGCCCCGGAAAATGAAACCTACCTCGCAGCAAGCGGAGGTACCTTACAGCTGCCTAATCTTTATGAGCGCCCTTTCAGCAACCTATTGATTCTTGGTTCTGATCGCAGTGATAGCGCAGAGTCCATCCTAATTAACGGCCCACAATTTGGCTTTTACCAACCTGCTTATACCTATTCTGTAGGGCTGCATGGCGCAGGATATAACGCTGTTGGAAATAGCCCCTTTGGCTACCCAATGATAATGTTTGGTCATAATGATTCAATCACTTGGGGCAGCACCTGGGGTGCCGCTGACAACGTTGATCTATTCCGCCTTGAGCTGGATCCCAGCGAACCGGAGCGCTATCTCGTAGGCGATGATTATCACGACTTGGACAGCCGCGTAGAAACCATCAATGTGCGAGACCAGAAGAGCCATGAACTAACTGTGTATCGCTCCCACCACGGTGCAGTAGTTGACTACCGTCCTGACGAGGGTGTTGCATATGCCAAGGCCCGTGGCTGGGAAGGCCATGAGATGGCAACCCTTATGGCCTGGCACAATATTACTAATGCTAATAATCACGCCGAGTGGCTAGAAGAGGCTTCGAAGTCAGCAATCAATGTCAACTTGTACTATGCCGACAAAGAAGGAAACATCGCCTATGTAATGGGTGGTCGCTACCCCCAACGCGCTCCAGGACATGACGGCAGGCTCCCGGCGCCCGGCTATGGTAATTATGACTGGCCGGGATTCATGCCTTTCGAAACCAATCCACAGGTGATTAATCCTTCAACTGGCTATATTGCCAACTGGAACCAACGCGCAGCAGAGGGCATGCCAAATCCTGATATGTGGTGGTATGCATGGCATGAAGCGGATAGGGTCCAGACTTTGTTCGACTCTATCGAGGAGCAGGAAAGCTTCTCTGGACAAGAAGCCTGGGAGTTGATGATGGAGGCTTCCTTCATTGATCCCAGCGCACGCTTCTTCATTCCTAGGCTAGTAGAAGCAGTAGAAGCTGCTGATGCCCCCGAGCTGCTAGATGCCATCAAGCTTCTAGCCACTTGGGATCATCGCGAGATCGACCAAACTGGCGACGGTTACTACGATTCTCCTGCCGTCCCGCTGTATAGAGCCTGGCTCATGCATCTTATTGAACAAATCTACAGCAACATTCTCCCTGAGGCTCATAACGCTTGGTTTCTTAACACTGGACATTTAGAGCCCGGCGGCAGCTCTCCTGGCAGCACAAATATCTCGGTAGCTGCCAAGGTGCTCTATCATGCACTTCAGGGTGAGAGCGATACTATTGGCTTCGATATTTTCGGAGGCAAAGACCCTAAAGTGCTGATGCGCAATGCTTTGACCGAATCTGTAGAGTCGCTAAAAGAGGAACAGGGAGATGAAATGAGCGCTTGGCGTACCGCCGTTACTCATACTACCTTCTCCCACCTTAATTTCTTAAGAGTACCTCAAGCCGGTGAAGAAGAAGCGATACAAATACACCATGCCATGAACCGTGGCACAGAAAACAACATGACCATCTTCTCTAATGGGCAGGTCTCAGGTTATGAAGTCGCCGCGCCAGGCCAGTCAGGCTTCATTGCGCCTGACGGCAACGCCTCACCTCACTATCAAGATCAACTGAACCTCTTCGAGACACTCGATAATAAGCGCATGTGGCTCACACCCGATGACATAAAATCAAATACCTCACACTCAGAGACCATAGAGTACTAAAAACACTCAAAATCCCAAGTATTGGCTATCCATAACCAGTTCTAACTTTACGAGGTCGCTCTCGACTGCCTTTTGCCCCCGGCGCACCAGGCATAGCGTTCAGCGCCTTGACTAGTGCTGTTTCTGAGAGTGACTTGGGTGCACACCTGGAAAGGGAAATGTTAGTCGACGGCAAGAGTGTCTCCTGCAGAGGAAATTTGAAGGAAGTCAAAGGCAATATGGATATGGTGCTTGTGCGTGTCGAGGCGAGCAATCATGACATCGCCCGCGACCCCACGGCCTGTGAGCAAGCAGCGAAACAGCTACAGCATGCTATCAAGACGTATATTGGTATCAGCACCCAGGTTGAGGTGTGCCAGGTAGAGAGCGTGATGCGCTCGCTGGGTAAGGCCAGACGCGTTAAAGATCTGCGCTAATTTCGCCCCCTGCTTAACAGCGGCGCATCGCCATAGACCGAGACTGAAACTCAGACCGACGCCCTTGCAGGCAACCCTGCAAGGGCTTTTTCATTCCCAAACAGCCAGCTTTGATGAAAAAAGATAGAACATTAAGAATCACTTAAATTCAGTCATTTTTCCTTTTTAAACCAACCACATTGGCTTTATCCGTAATCACAAAGTCTTAAAGTGACACATAAAAATACTTATTGATAAAATATTTTGTGTCACTATACTTTAAACAAGATAAGTCACACTCCCTGATAGTCCGACGCCGCGGAGGTCTCTATGTACGCGCAGCTCGTTGAAACCGGTACTAGCAAACTTAAGTCACTTGACGAGATGGGCCCTGAGGAACGCCAGTTCCAAGAGCGCATCAATGATGAAATTAAGATAGAACCCAAAAATTGGATGCCGGACGCCTATCGCAAGACATTGGTCCGTCAGATCTCTCAACACGCTCACTCAGAGATCGTCGGTATGCTTCCGGAAGGCAACTGGCTGACGCGTGCGCCGACCCTTAAGCGCAAGCTGCAGCTGATGGCCAAAATTCAGGATGAGGCGGGTCACGGCCTGTACCTCTATAGCGCCATGGAAACCCTCGGTGCCGACCGCGACGAAGAGATCGACAAGCTTCACGACGGCCGCGCTAAGTACTCCAGCATCTTCAACTACCCGACGCTTAACTGGGCAGACATGGGCACCATCGGTTGGCTGGTCGACGGCGCAGCCATCGTCAATCAGGTGCCGCTACAGCGCACTTCTTACGGCCCCTATGCGCGCGCGATGATTCGCGTATGTAAAGAAGAAAGCTTCCACCAGCGCCAGGGTTATCAGATTCTGCTGACCATGATGCAAGAAGGCACTGACGACCAGAAAGCCATGGTTCAGGACTCTATTAACCGTTTCTGGTGGCCATCGCTAATGATGTTCGGCCCGTCCGACGAAAACTCGCCTAACAGTGCCCAATCAATGGTTTGGAAGATCAAGCGTCACAGCAACGATGAGCTACGCCAGCGCTTCCTCGACCAAACCGTACCGCAGCTAGAGCTGCTGGGCTGCACTGCGCCTGACCCGGATCTCAAATATAACCAAGAGACCGGTCACTACGAGTTCGGTGAAATCGACTGGCAGGAATTCTTCGACGTGGTTAAAGGCAACGGCCCTTGCAACCGCGAACGTATCGAAGCACGCCGTAGCGCCATTGATAACGGTGCCTGGGTACGTGAAGCCGCCGTGGCTTATGCCGCCAAGCGTCAACGCAAAGCCGCCTGATATCTCGAAACTAATACCTCGAAACTGATTTCTTAAAACAATAGGGAGCCCCACGGCACGGGGTTCCTCTGACCACTGAGGCTTCTCTCATGGCTGACTGGCCCCTCTTCGAAGTTTTTATACGCAGCAAGCACGGTCTTAACCACAAGCACGTTGGCAGCGTACATGCCGCCGACCGCAGCATGGCAATCGAAAACGCCCGCGAGCTCTACACCCGTCGTAATGAAGGGGTGAGCATCTGGATTATTCCGGCTAGCGAAATCACCGCCTCTTCCCCTGATGAGAAAGAGCCGCTGTTCGACCCGTCTAACGACAAGGTCTATCGCCACGCATCCTTCTACAAACTGCCGAAAGAAGTCGGCCACATGTGAGGAGGGAGGCTGTAATGCAAAACGTGGCTAAGCAGAACACAACTCAGAAAAACATGGCTCATCAAAACATCGCTCAAAAAACACAAACACCGTTGATCGATTACCTGCTGCGTCTTGGTGACAGCGCCTTGGTACTAGGTCAGCGCCACGCGCAGCTGTGCGGCAAGGCCCCTGCGTTGGAAGAAGAAATGGCGCTAATGAATGTGGGTCTCGACCTTTTCGGTCAGGCACGCAACTGGCTAGGCTATGCTGCTGAACTGATGGCTGCTGAACTGATGACTGGCAAGATCGATGCCGACCATCTGGCCTTTCGCCGCGACGCTCAGGACTTTCGCAACCTGTTGATCGTCGAGCAGCCCAACGGTGACTTCGCCGACATCATGGGACGCCAGTTCCTGTTCGATGCATGGCACGTGCACCTGCTTGATGGGCTGGCCCAGTCCAGCGACCCTCGCATTGCTGAAGTGGCTGCCAAGTCACTTAAGGAAGCGACGTACCACCTACGCCGCTCCTCCGAATGGGTGATTCGCCTGGGCGATGGCACCGAAGAGAGCCACACCCGCATGCAGCGCGCCCTAGACAACCTCTGGCAGTTCACCGGCGAGCTGGTGCAGTTCGACGAGATTGATCAGGCCATGCTAGAAGCCGGTATCGCGCCTGCCCCGGAAACCCTGGTCACCCGCTGGAAAGCAACCGTGGAAGAGGTGCTTGAGGAAGCCACGCTGGAGCGTCCTTCCTACGACGCTTGGATGTATACCGGCGGCAAAGTCGGCCATCACACCGAGCACCTGGGCTTTCTATTGGCGGAAATGCAATACCTGCCGAGGACGTATCCTGATGCGACCGTCTGGTAACCCACCGTCGACACCTATCGGTGACGGGCCTATTGATGACTGGCCCTCCAGAGACCTGATCGGCAGCGACCGCAGCGGGCTGCCGCCAGCCGGTGAAAAAGGCGATGTCGACGCCGTGCTGGCCGTTTTACAGGAAGTGCCAGACCCGGAAGTTCCGGTGGTCAGCGTGGTTGAGCTGGGCATTGTGCGCGATATTGATTGGGTGGACGGTCGGTTGGCGGTCAACGTGACGCCAACTTACTCCGGCTGCCCGGCTACGGAAGTCATCGAACAGCATATCCATGAAGCGCTAGTGGCCGCTGGCTACTCAGACCCGCTAATTCAACGCCGCCTATCACCCGCCTGGACGACCGACTGGCTGACCGACGCCGGGCGCGAAAAATTGCGCGCCTATGGCATCGCACCACCGGTGGGAAGTGCCAGCAAACGTAGCCTGACGGGCCAGTCTGACCCGGTAGTGCCCTGCCCTTTATGTGGCAGCAACGCGACCGAACGCGTCAGCGAATTCGGCTCTACGGCTTGCAAGGCGCTCTACCGCTGCCGCGATTGCCTGGAGCCTTTCGATTATTTCAAGTGTCTGTAAAACGACGAGACCATTTCCCATGAGCCGATTTCACGCCTTGACCGTCAAAGATGTGCGCAAGGAAACCCATGATGCCGTTTCCATTGCTTTCGACATTCCCGACGACCTGCAGGACGCCTTTCGCTTCACCCAAGGGCAGTACCTAACGCTGCGCCACGATATCGACGGCGAAGATGTCCGCCGCTCTTATTCCATTTGCACCGGCGTTCACGAGCATGAGCTGAGAGTTGCGGTTAAATTGGTGCCAGATGGCAGCTTTTCCACCTTTGCCAACCAGCAATTGCAGCCCGGTGATCGCCTGGAAGTGATGCCGCCTCAGGGCAAGTTCTTCGTGCCTCTCGACCCTAGCCGTGAAGGGCACTATCTGGCGGTGACCGCTGGCAGCGGCGTTACCCCCATCATGTCGATTGTTTCCACCACCCTGGAAAGCGAGCCGAAAAGTCGTTTTACCGTAATCTATGGCAACCGTTCCACCACGGGCACGCTGTTTCGCGAGCGGCTGCAGGATCTCAAGGATCGTTACCTCGAACGCCTCAACATCATTTACGTGTTCAGCCGCGAACAACATGAAATCGATCTTTACAACGGCCGTATCGATGCCGATAAGTGCAACGCCCTGTTTGACCGTTGGGTAGACGTACCCAAGCTCGACGCTGCGTTTATCTGTGGCCCGCAAGAGATGACCGAGATCGTGCGCGATGTCCTGACCCAACACGGAATGCCAAAGGAAAAGGTGCACTTTGAGCTGTTCACTACTGGGCTACCGACAGCAGGCGCCAAGCGCCGCCAGGCAACCAGAGCCGGTCAGCTTGAAGCAGAAACTTCGCACATCAAAGTGATTATCGACGGCCGCACCATCGAATATAACCTGCCCCGCAACACCCAGAATATTCTGGACGCGGGTAACGAGCATGGGGCCGATCTTCCGTTCTCATGCAAGGCCGGCGTGTGCTCCACCTGTAAATCAAAAGTGATCGAAGGCGAGGTGGAAATGGACGCCAATTACGCCCTGGAAGATTACGAAATAGATGCCGGCTACGTACTGTCCTGCCAGTGCTATCCGATCAGCGACAAGGTAGTGCTCGACTTTGACGAGGTGTAAGCCCGTCACCATCTACCTCCAAAGCCGGCGATCGCGTCGGCTTTGTTTATCCTGATACCAACAATTGATACCAACAACTGATACCAAAAAGACGGGCGGGAGAACACGCGATGCCAGTTTTACAGAGTTACATTGCCGGTCAATGGTTTGGCAAAACCGAGTCCAAAGCGCTGATCAGCGCCATCAACGGCACCACCGTTGCGCATACCCACCAAGAAGAGATCAACTTTCGCGAAGCGGTGGCGTATGCCCGCAACACCGGCGTAAAAAACATTCTGGCGCTGGATTTTCAGCAGCGGGCCGCCATTCTTAAGGCGCTGGCAGCCTATATCCAAGAGCGTAAGCGTGAGCTTTATGCCATATCTCACCACACCGGCTGCACCAAGGCCGACTCCTGGATCGACATTGACGGCGGTTTCGGCACGCTGTTTACCTACGCCTCTACGGGCCGCAAAGAACTGCCCTCCGGCAATGTGGCCCACGAAGGCCCGGTGACTCAATTAGGTAAAGAGAACCATTTCAACGGCACCCACATTCTGGTGCCTCGTCGCGGTGTCTCGGTGCATATTAATGCCTTCAACTTTCCTATCTGGGGCATGCTAGAGAAGTTCGCACCCGCTTTTCTGGCTGGCATGCCGTGTATCTTCAAGCCAGCCACCGCGACGAGCTACCTGACCGAAGCTGCGGTACGCGTGATCAACGATTCTGGCCTACTGCCGGAAGGTGCACTACAGCTGGTGGTCGGTGGGGCCGGTGACTTATTGGATCACCTAGAAGAGCAGGACTTTGTCACCTTTACCGGCTCGGCCAACACCGCCTTAATGCTAAAAAGCCACCCTAATATTATGGCCAAGAGCATTCCTTTCAACGCCGAGGCGGACTCGCTCAACAGCGCGATCATGGCACCAGATATCAGCCCTGAAGATGAAGAGTTCGCGATCTTTGCCAAAGAAGTGGTCAAGGAAATGACCGCTAAAGCAGGCCAGAAATGTACGGCGATCCGTCGGGTACTCGTACCCGCTGAGCATCTGGTTACATTGGCAGGCATGATTAAAGAACGTCTCTCAAGCATCGTAGTGGGCGACCCCCATGAAGAGGGCGTGCGCATGGGTGCACTCTCTTCCAGCGACCAGCTGTGTGATGTGAACGAGGCTATCGAACAGTTGCTGGAAACCAGTGAGTGCGTTTTCGGCAGAGACGGCAACTTCAAGGCTGTCGGCCAGAGCGTGGAAAACGGCGCGTTTATTTCTCCTCACCTACTGATCAACCGTAACCCGTTAAACGACGGCGGCGCACACGACATTGAAGCCTTTGGTCCGGTCGCGACGCTAATGCCCTATAACGGCATCGATGAGGCCTTAGCCATTGCCGCCAAGGGCAAGGGTAGTTTGGTAACCACGCTAACCACCAAAACCCCCGCCATTGCTGCCGAAATGATCCCCGTGCTAGCCGCCCAGCACGGCCGCCTGCACATTCTAGATGCTCAGGCATCAAAGGAGTCTACGGGTCACGGCTCTCCGCTACCGATGCTCAAGCATGGTGGGCCTGGCCGCGCAGGCGGTGGCGAGGAGCTCGGCGGCATTCGCGCGGTACACCACTATCTACAACGCACTGCTATCCAGGGTTCGCCCACGATGGTGGCGGCAGTCACCGGGGAGTATGTGCGTGGCGCGAAGGTGCTGGAAACTGACGTTCACCCGTTCCGCCGCCATTTCGATGACCTGCAGGTGGGCGAGTCACTGTTAACCCACCGCCGCACCGTCACTGAAGCCGACATCGTCAACTTTGGCTGCCTCTCCGGCGACCACTTCTACATGCACTTCGACGATATTGCCGCCAAAGAGACCCAGTTTGGCCAGCGCATTGCCCACGGCTACTTTGTACTGTCGGCAGCCGCTGGCTTGTTCGTTTACCCAGGCGAAGGACCGGTACTGGCAAACTACGGCCTGGATACGCTGCGCTTTATTACGCCGGTGCTGGTTGGCGACACCATCCGCGCCCGCCTCACCTGTAAGCGCAAGATTGATCAGGGCCGAGCGTCTCCTGACGGGCACCCGCAAGGCGTAGTGATGTGGGATGTGGCGGTGACCAATCAGAATGATGAGTTGGTTGCCAGTTACGACATTCTAACGTTGGTCGCGAAGCGTCAGTAACGTTTCAAACGATAGAGTAAAGCAAAAAAACGGATGACAGGGCGCCAGCCCTGTCATCCGTTTGTTGCAAAAAGAAGAGAATAGTGCAGTTTTAATAGAGCAACTGCGGCAGGAAAAGAGCAATCGTTGGGAATATAAGCACTAGCAGTGCGCGTATGGTACCCGCAACCCAGAAGGGGGTTACTCCACGGAAGATGGTTCCTGTCGAGACGTCCGGTAATACTGCACGCAATACGAATACGTTCATACCGACAGGTGGCGTTATCAAACTGATCTCGATAACGATGACCACCAAAATACCGAACCACACTAAATCGTAACCTAGCCCAGCGACTACAGGGAAAAATACTGGCACGGTAAGTAGTAGCATCGACATGCTTTCAAATACACACCCCAGTACTACGTAGATAGCGATAATGACCAGAATGACCACAAAAGGAGCCACATTTAGGCCGTTCACTAGCGCCAGCAAATCCCCAGGCAAACCTGCTCGATTGATAAAATTAGCAAATATCAGCGCTGTTAGAACCACAGCAAATAGCATCGCCGTAGTACGCACCGTATCCATTAGCACATTCATCAAAACAGTAGGCGTTAATGCTCGGTGCAACAATGCGATCAGGAATGCGCCCATTGCGCCGATACCTGCTGCTTCTGTGGGCGTAAATACCCCCAGATAAATGCCACCAATGACTAGTACAAACAGTGCCAACGTACTACCTACGTTTTTGAGTGCTTGAATGCGCTCTGACCATGGCACTTTCTCTGCGGCTGGGCCAGCACTCGGGTCGCGCCAGAGTACCCACTTGATGGCACCAATATAAAGAAAGATCCCAAGAATACCGGGGATAAAACCAGCCGCAAACAGCTCGCGGATACTAGTTTCGGTAAGGATTCCATAAATCACCAGCATGACGCTGGGAGGTATCAAGATACCTAAGGTGCCACCAGCAGCAATGGAGGCAGAAGCCAGCGAATCCTTATAGCCATATTTGCGCATTTGCGGCATGGCGACACGGCCCATGGTGGCACATGTCGCTAAGCTTGATCCGCATATAGCGCTAAAACCACCGCAGGCGACGATCGTCGCCATCGCCTGTCCACCTTTGCGATGACCTAGGAAGCCATTCGATGCCCGAAACAAAGCATCGGATAATCCCGCATGAGAAACAAAGTTGCCCATTAAAATGAACAATGGAATAACGGATAGACCGTAGTCCATGGCGGTGTCTACTACCCGACGCGCCGCCATTGCTTCAGCAGCATTCCAGTTACCGGTCAATAGATAGAACCCTGCAAAACCGACAATCCCCATCGCAAATGCCAAAGGCACACGCAGAAACACGAGTATCAACAGCACTGCGAAACCGTACAACGCTTCAGTCATGAGGCTCTCCTTTGCTCAGTGGGCCGCCTTGTTCGATAACATTAAACCCCTCAAGCAAATAGAAAATGGCTCGTATGAGGGTCAGTAGTGCTGACAGCGCTAACATTAAGGCGATCAACCCGATTAGATAGCCATACGGAATACGAAGAAATTCAGTAACGTCTCCCCATGAGAAAGCCCGTTCTGCCAACGCCCATACACGCTGCGCCATCACCCAAAGAGCAGCTGTTACGATCAAATTGACGATCACTTCACGTATCCAAATGAGCCTTGCTGGAAAAATAGCATCAAGCAGATCGACGCTGACATGCTCTTGACGCCAACAAACAACAGGCAGAGATAGGAATACCAGCGCTGCCAACATTAATTGGGTTAACTCAACAGCACCAAGAATGGGGGAATTAAAAAAGTAGCGGCCGCTTACATCAGCAGTGGTCAACAGCATCATGCCAAAGAGGGTAGCGCCCGCCACCCCCTCTAACATCACCTGCAGGACCCGACTAACGCGCGTAGCACGTGCCATTTGGGTTTGCATGGTCGCTCTCCATCTAGCGCTAGTAAGAACTTACTTCAAGTCGTCGGGTACTAGGCTGCTGACACTCTCTTCATCCGCTGCAGCAACAAGCTGCTCGCGAAAAAATTCGATTGCGGCCAAAGCATCAACATCGCGGTTAGCTGAGACAGATTCAGCCCATTCGGCGATCATGTCGTCACTCATAGTTTGCAGCGTGTTGAGGTCATCGCTACCGAGCTCAGTAAAGGTATGGCCGAGTTCCTCTGCAAACTCGACGCCACGCCCATCAGATACATCCATCATGTAGCCGAATAAACGGGACAAACGTTCACCAGAAACTGACTCAACGGCTTCTCGATCTTCGGGTGACATTTCATCCCAGATCATGGGGTTAACAACAATGGTGAAACTACCCCGGTAAAAGCCGCCATCTACTTTAAGGGTGTAGGGAAAAATCTCGGCGACGCGGAAGCTACGAAGCCCCTCAGGCACTAGCATGGCGCCATCTATGACCCCTTGGGAACCCGCTTCATAAACCCCTGTAGGCGGTAAAGCAACGCCGGTCAGCCCCAGGGCGTTAGAGAGGTCGCCCATCACACCACCGCCAACGCGAATGCGTTTGCCTTCAAGATCGTCTAACGTTTCGTACTGTTCACTGCTGAAGATCCAGCCGGGGCCATGGACACCAGCAGCTACAACATCAACACCACGGTGTTCACCAGCGGCTGCCAAGAACTCTTGGTGTGTGCGCCAATAGGCACTAGATGCGTTTTCTGATGAGAACTCCTGAAAGGTGGGGAATTCCGGAAGTTTGGTTAGTTGAAAGCGGCCCGTGTTATAGCCGTGAAAAACCCACGTCGCATCAGCGATGCCATCGGCGACCATTTCCATCTGAGAAGCAGGGGGTCCCATATCGTGTATCACATCTACCGTTACACGGCCTTCCGTCGCTTCCTCAATCCACGCTTTCCACGTTGGCCATACCATGGTGTTGATGCCGTGATTGGGGCCAGCCCAGGTACTCACAGTAATTGTTGTCTGCGCCAAAGTAGTGGTACTTAACGTCGCGGCGGCGATAGCGCCGATCATCAGGTTTGTTGTTTTGTTCATTTTACTTTCCTCTGGTCGTCACAAATTGAGTGAAGAGCTAGTCGTTATTTTTGGATGATATTGGTAAGCCATACGTCCTGGTGATGCTCAGTGCGTGAGAGCGATGGGTAGCCATTCACCGCGCAAAACGTGATACTTTATTTTTTAATATTCAATATTATATGAATCATTTTATTTATCACAATGCCTGCAGACACGTGGATCGTGCAACGACCCATCGACTAATAGATTATTATACTTAAGTACAAAACCCTGATATATTTTTAAATTTCAACGACTTATTTTTATATAAATCTTATCGAAAGAGCTAACGAGGATGCTTTTGTGTGGCATACCAACAAGTATTTTGTTACATAAATTTTATTCTTCGACACTCAATTAACACGTGATTTACGATGTATAGCGTGATGTCCGGCATACTATAGGCGACCTAGGCTTGGCTTTTCTGTATCTGTTTCTGTGCTTATGCCTGCGCCTACCCTATCCTCTCCAACTGCCGTTCAAGTTTGCGCATGATGTTAAGCAAATCTCGGTACTCACCAACACTCAGGGTCGACACCAGATCAGCCTCCCACGCCTGAGCTTCTGGCACTAACTTATTGAGCAGCTCTTGCCCAGCTTCCGTCAGTTTCAAATCATGCAGCCGCTGGTCGTGTTGCGATGGTGTACGGTTGATCAATCCGCGCTCTTCTAGCGACTGTATAGCTCGAGATACTCGCGCCTTATCCATGTTGGTATACGCACAGACCTTCTTAGCGGTTAAATCATCACAGTGGCTAAGCCAAGCAAGAACACGCCACTGGGCTATGTTGAGCTGATAGGATTCGGCATACAGTTTCTCTAACGCTTGGCTGATTCGGTCAGCTAGTCGATTGAGCTGATAGGGCAAAAATTGGTTGAGATCTAGCTCAACTCTGGGTGAAGAAGCCAGAGTGATATCACCTTCTGCTTTATCCATCGTCATTATATTTCTCCTAGAACCATCATTTATTAGGGGCGATGATGACAAAAAGCAGCACGATAGCTGGGAATATGGGTACCAGCAACGCGTGTATCATATTGACCACCTCAAGAAAGAGAACCTCCTAAACTCCTTCTAGCTCGCTACTTAATGCCCCCTCAATACTCAAGGGCGCCATCAGATGTATGTTGCCTCCTATCTGGGTTCCAGGAGCCGGTAAATTAGAAGAAACCTCAAGCGTGCTGTGGACATCATCAGCATTTGAATTAACGGGTTGGCATGGCACCTATCATGGTTATAAACACTGCCGCCCAATTGTCTCACGTGCAACCATTTTTCCAATCACAATCATTAGACCTAGGTATTATCCTGCAATAATTTACTGATATATCGGCATTAATTCCCCAACCGTGCGTAAAATAGCTTATCTCGGACACGAGACACTGGACATTTAGTCTCACAAGAAACTATCATTCTGAAGAACAATAATACAATAAATAGCTAAATCATCCTGATAGCACTGGAGTTACCATGAGTAAGAAATTCGCGTCCCATGCCGATATCGAAGAGAAGCAGATTAGTTTCACCAAGCTGGCAGAGGGACTCTATGCTTATACCGCTGAAGGGGACCCCAACACGGGAATTGTGATTGGCGATGACAGCGTGATGGTTATCGATACCCAAGCAACACCGATCATGGCTCAGGACGTCATCCGCCGTATCCGCGAGGTAACTGACCTACCGATTAAGCATGTGGTAATGACCCATTACCACGCCGTACGTGTGCTTGGGGCTTCTGCATACGAGGCAGAGAATATTTATGCTAGTCAGAACACCTACGACCTAATCGTAGAGCGTGGCCAGCAAGATTATGAGTCTGAGGTTGGCCGCTTCCCACGTCTATTTAAGGGTGTGGATTCCGTGCCTGGATTAACTTGGCCAAACATCGTCTTCCAAGAAAAGATGACGGTATTCATGGGGGAACGTGAGGTACAGATCATTCACCTAGGCCGCGGACATACCAAAGGTGACACCATCGTTTGGCTGCCAAAGGAAAAAGTGATGTTTTCCGGTGACCTCGTTGAGTATGGGGCCACACCTTACACTGGGGATGCTTACCATGAGGACTGGCCCGCCACGCTTGATCGCCTTCAGGCCATGCAACCTCAAAAGCTGGTGCCCGGCCGTGGTGATGCACTGCAAACTGCGGAGCAGTGTATGGAAGCGGTTCAAGGCACCCGTGATTTCTTGAATGATATGTATGGAAATGTCAAAGCAGGTAAGGCGGCCGGAAAATCTCTTTCTGAATGCTATGCCGATACCTACGCGGTACTCAAGCCGAAGTATGGACATTGGGTCATTTTTGATCACTGCGTACCTTTCGACATTACTCGCTGCTACGACGAAGCAGGCGGCGAATACCCTGATCCCCGTATTTGGACAGCAGAGCGTGATACGGCTATGTGGCATTCGCTTCAGGATGCCGTCGAGAATCAGTAAGTGCCTTATTAGTTTAGTGACGTCCACTGATCATGCCCAGCTGTCGGATGTCATGCATCCGACACTGCAGGGGAGCAATAGATGCCAACAACCTATAAAAATCCAATCTATCCTTACCGACGTCCGCCTGAACTTGATGCTCAAGGCGTTTGCCATTATTCGGTTATCATTGTCGGTGCCGGACCCAGCGGCCTCGCCGCCGCCATTGATTTGGCCCAACAAGGTGTTAGCACGGTTGTCTTAGATGATAACAACACCGTTAGTGTAGGGTCACGAGCGCTATGTTTTGCTAAGCGCTCGCTAGAAATCGTTGACCGCTTGGGTTGTGTGGAGCCGATGCTCGAAAAAGGCGTCACGTGGCAGCACGGTCGCGTTTTCTTTCAAGACCGTGAAGTCTACGACTTCAATCTGCTGCCAGAAGACGGCCACCGCATTCCCGCCTTTATTAACTTGCAGCAATATTACTTTGAAGAGTTTCTGGTTAACCGCGCTCACGACTTTCCAAAGCACATTGATCTTCGTTGGAAACACAACGTCATCGGCGTCGATGCTCAGCCTGAAAGCACCGCTATAAAGGTTTCAACTCAGGATGGTGATTACCAGCTGACCTGTGACTATCTGCTTGTCTCAGATGGTGCAAACAGTCGAATCCGCGACATGCTGGGCCTTGAGTGCAAAGGCCAAGTGTTTCAGGACCGCTTCCTGATAGCAGATGTGGTTATGAAAGCAGATTTTCCGACAGAGCGCTGGTTCTGGTTTGATCCCCCCTTCCATCCCAATCAATCGGTGCTGCTGCACAAAGAACCGGACAATGTTTGGCGTATCGACTTCCAGTTAGGCTGGGATGCAGACCCAGAAGAAGAAAAGAAAGAAGAGAACATTCGTCCAAGAGTGCAGGCAATGCTTGGCAAAGATGTGGAGTTTGAGCTTGAGTGGGCCAGTGTCTATACCTTCCGCTGCCGCAAGATGGATAATTTTATTCATCATCGCGTGATATTTATGGGTGACGCGGCCCATCAGGTATCCCCCTTTGGGGCCAGGGGAGCCAACGGTGCCTTGCAAGGCGTAGATAACTTAGTGTGGAAACTTGCTCGCGTTCTCCAAAAGCAGGCACCAAAGGAGCTTTTGTCCACATACAACACTGAGCGCCAGCATGGTGCGGCAGAAAACCTCCTTAACTCGACACGTGCCACTGACTTTATCACTCCAAAGAGTCACGTCAGCCAAGTGTTCCGAGATGTAACGCTAGAGCTGGCTGAAAAACATGCCTTCGCACGTAGTCTAGTCAACAGCGGTCGCCTTTCCATGCCCTGTCGCTATGACAACTCTCCACTTAATACGCCCGATGTTGATGGTGGCCCAAGCGAGTTGCGCCCTGGCAGCCCGGCGAAGGACGCGCCCATTCGCTTGGAAGAAGAGCACGCTTGGTTACTCAATCAATTTGGCAATGGCTTTGTGTTGTTATTTGATGGTCGTATTGGTGATAGGCATGCCGACACACTTACCTCGCTTTTGAAAGAGTTGAGTGAGTTGCTAGACCATCGCACTAATTTAAGCATAGTGGTCGTTGGTCCAGCATCGGATGAGTTTAGCGTTCTACCGCGAACGACCGTCATAGATGATACTGAAGGGCTAGTGACGCAACGATACGACCTGAAAGCAGGCTCCGGATATCTTATTCGACCTGACCAACACGTTGCTGCTCGTTGGCACGCTATCACTGTTCACAAGATAAATGATGCTTTAGATCGCACCCTAGGCGTTCATCTTGCGGGTACCGCTGACTCTGCCAACCAGGAGCGCTGCCATGCCCAGGCTTGAACTTAACCCGAATTTTACTGACCCGGACGCCTTTTACGCTGCGCTCACGGCGCTACATCGCAACCGTAGCGAGGCAGAGAGCGAGCGCATCAATGCCCGTCTTATCTTGTTACTTGCCAACCACATCGGTGATCAAGCAGTGCTTGAAGAAGCGATTGCCCAATCAGTTGGTGATGTCGATAAATAACCGCGCCATAAACTTATCAAAATAACATTCAAATAAAGCAGGTCTTAACAATGACTGAACAATTGAAGTATCAAAATGGCTTTCATAATCACTTTTCAACCGAAGCTTTGCCAGGGGCACTGCCGGTTGGGCAAAACTCACCTCAGAAGTGTGCTTACGGTTTATATGCAGAGCAACTCACCGGCTCCGCATTCACAGCGCCCCGCCATCAAAACTTTCGTAGCTGGCTTTATCGCATTCGCCCTTCTGTCGTACAGAGTGCTTATCAGCCACTAGAAAATAGTAACGTTCACACAGCCCCGCTAGACAAACCAGCGGCGGACCCTAACCAAATGCGCTGGGACCCGGTTGCAATTCCTAATGAACCAACTGATTTTATCGATGGTTTGTTTACTATCGCTGTAAACGGAGACGCTGCGACCCAAGCGGGTGTGGGTGTGCATGTCTACACCTTTAATGAAGACATGACGGATCGGTTTTTCTATAACGCTGATGGAGAACTGCTCTTCGTGCCGCAAATGGGTGCTATTCGCCTGCGCACCGAATTTGGTGACATCGAAATCGATAACGGTGAAATTGCCGTCATTCCTCGCGGTGTGAAATTCCAAGTGCGTAAGGCTCGGGGTGTTGAAGCGGCGCGTGGTTATATGTGCGAGAACTATGGTAGCCCCTTAGAGCTGCCCAGCCTCGGGCCCATTGGGGCTAACGGTTTAGCAAACCCACGTGACTTCCAAAGCCCCGTGGCAGCCTATGAAGACCTGGAAGGAGACTACCGCTTGGTAGCGAAGTTCTCAGGCCGTTTCTGGGAGACTAAACTAAACCACTCACCATTAGATGTAGTGGCGTGGCACGGCAACTACGCGCCGTATAAATATAACCTCGCTAATTTTAACACCATCAATACGGTTAGCTTCGACCATCCAGACCCGTCAATCTTTACCGTATTGACGTCACCCTCCGATACACCGGGAATGGCGAATCTTGATTTTGTGATCTTCCCGCCACGCTGGATGGTCGCTGAAAACACCTTTAGGCCGCCCTGGTTCCATCGCAACCTGATGAGCGAGTTCATGGGACTGATCCATGGCGAGTATGACGCCAAAGCAGAAGGTTTCACCCCTGGCGGTGCCAGTCTACATAACTCCATGTCGCCCCATGGCCCGGATGCAGAGACATTTGCGAAAGCTTCTAACGCAGAGCTGAAGCCCCAGTTCCTAGGCGATACCCTGGCCTTTATGTTTGAAAGCCGCTACTGCTTCCACCCAACACCTGCAGCCCTGAATGCCGACTTCCGCCAGCGTGACTATGTGGATGTTTGGTCGACACTGCGTTCTCATTTCGACCCAAACCAGCCCTAAAACCTATATCACCCTGACGACAAGGATTAAATCGCCATGAAACTTGCAACACTTAAGAAGGGCCGCGATGGAGAGCTCATCATCGTCTCCCGCGACCTAACGCACGCTGTCGGCGTTACTGATATTGCTTCTACACTTCAAGCAGCCATTGAGAATTGGGAAACAGTTAGCCCGGCGCTTGAAGCACGCTATGCGCAGCTGAATAGTGGCGATGCTGAAGGTGCTTTTGAGCTTGATCAGCGTACATTGCATTCCCCTTTGCCACGTGCCTATCAGTGGGCCGACGGCTCCGCCTACCTGAATCATGTCAAGCTGGTACGCCAGGCGCGTAATGCCGAGATGCCTGAGACTTTTTGGACTGACCCACTAATGTATCAAGGTGGTAGCGACTGTTTTTTGGCACCAACCGAGGATATTGAAGCAGTCAGTGAAGAGCATGGTATCGACTTCGAGGGTGAGATCGCCGTTATCACCGATGATGTTCCGATGGCAGTCACGCCGGAGGAAGCCGCCAAGCACATTAAGCTAGTGATGCTGGTCAACGATGTGAGCCTGCGTGGCCTGATTCCAGGCGAGCTAGCGAAGGGCTTCGGCTTTTTCCAAGCCAAACCTGCCTCTTCTTTCTCGCCTATTGCAGTGACTCCCGATGAGCTGGGTGATGCCTGGCAAGATGGTAAAGTACACCTGCCGCTGACCGTGCACCTAAATGATGAAAAGTTTGGCGAGCCAGAGGCCGGGCCAGATATGATTTTCAGCTTTCCACAGTTGGTTGCCCATGCAGCTAAGACTCGCTATCTCGGTGCGGGCGCCATCATTGGGTCGGGCACTGTTTCCAATCCAGACCCCGATGGAGGCCCCGGTAAGCCGGTGGCTGACGGCGGCGTTGGTTATAGCTGTTTGGCCGAAGTACGCATGGTGGAACAGATACTGCACGGCCAAGTGAAAACCCCCTTTATGCGCTTTGGTGATCGAGTTCGCATTGAGATGTTTGACCGCGATGGAAACAACCTATTTGGTACCATCGATCAGCAAGTCGTGAAGTACCAGCACAAATAAAAAAGACAACATAAGGAAGGCAACATGACGACGCTTTACGGCTATTTCCGCTCGTCGGCTGCTTACCGGGTGCGGATTGCCTTAAACCTTAAGGGCCTGGACTACGACCAGGTTCCGGTCAACTTGGTGAAAGGCGAGCAGCGTGGTGGAGAGCATCTGGCGCGCAACCCTCAGGGGATGGTGCCTAGCTTAGTGCTGGATGATAACTCAGTGGTGAACCAGTCACTGGCGATCTGTGAGTATCTCGATGAGGTACACCCCGAGCCCGCGCTGCTACCGGCTGATGCCTTAGCGCGCGCAAGAGTTCGTGCGCTTGCCCAGTCGGTCGCTTGCGAGATTCATCCACTCAATAACCTGCGGGTACTCAAGTATCTCGTCAGGGAGCTGGGGGTGGATGAGGCAGCGAAGTTAGCGTGGTATCGCCACTGGATTACCGAGGGCTTCGCAGCCCTGGAAGCGACGCTCTCTACTGACCCCAGCAGCGGCGACTTTTGCCATGGCGACACCCCAACGCTTGCGGATATCTGCCTGATTCCCCAGGTGTATAACGCAGAGCGCTTCGAGTGCGATTTGTCAGCCTACCCGACGATCCAGCGCATCGTTGCCAATTGTCGTTCGCTGCCAGCCTTCGAAAAAGCAGCACCCGAGGTGCAGCCTGACGCCAGCTAAATCAAGCAAAAACAAGTTATACTAAGCAGGCTAACATAAGCGGGCGTCTTCCCATTCGGAAAGGCGCCCGCCTCGTGTCCGAAGGGGCATCACATCCAACCCAAAGGAGTTAAGGGGTGCTAAAGCTGCCCTCTACCGCCACCGTCGTGGCACTGGCCGCGGTGACTGCACTTGGCCCGCTGGCGACGGATATGTATTTGCCTGCCATGCCCGCTATGGCAGAAGCGCTGAATACTGGCCCAGACCGAATACAGCAGACCCTTAGCCTCTATATGGCTGGATTCGCTCTGGCCCAACTAGTGTGCGGGCCAATCTCTGATCGCTTTGGCCGCCGCCCAGTGATGATCGCAGGATTATCGCTATTTCTCGCTGCGAGCCTACTGTGTGCCTGGGCGCCTAGCATCGAGTGGTTACTGACAGGCCGCTTTCTACAGGCCTTCGGCGGTGCTGCCGGCCCGGTATTAGCACGGGCATCGGTGCGTGATATCCATGGCCCCATCGAGGCCGGGCGCATCCTCTCCTATATGGCAAGCACTATGGCGCTAGCCCCTGCTCTGGCACCTGTGGTGGGCGCAGGGTTACTGCTGTTTTTTGGCTGGGAATCGGTGTTTGTGGTGCTTGCGCTCTACGCGGTGGTGATGCTGGCGGTACTGATACTTATGCTGCCCGAGCCATTGGCGAAGGAGCGACGGCAATCGATCCACCCGAAAACAGTACTGGCTAACTTTTGCCTGCTACTGACTCAGCGTGCCTTTATTGGCTACACCTTGGTGAATGCTGCCGCTTTTTCCGGGCTGTTCGCGTACCTTTCTGGCTCATCCTTTGTGCTCATAGAGTACATGGGCGTCGCACCTACGTTGTATGGCGTGCTGTTCACGCTGATTGTCGCAGGCTTCTTCGTCGGCACCCTGGTCAGCGGCCGCTATAGCCACCGTCTGGGGCGTGATCGCCTCGTTACCCTGGGCACGATAATCTGTGCAACTGGGGGCGTCGTCATGGCAAGCTTGTCTGCCGTTGGCGTTCATCATCCGTGGGCGGTGGTGGGGCCGCATATGGTGTTCATGCTGGGGGTAGGCATTTTGATGCCACAAACAATGGCCGGTGCACTGGCGCCCAACCCTCAATGTGCAGGCGCGGCGTCTTCGTTGTTTGGTTTTCTGCAAATGACGATTGCCGCTGTGGTAGGTGGGTTAGTCGGGCAATTCCACGACGGCAGCTCGCGCACCATGGCCTTGACGATCGGACTGATGGGGCTACTCGCCCTGCTAAGCCACTGGCTGCTGGTACGCCGCCGAAAAGAGACGTAGTTGAATCACTGTATCGCTACTTAGCAAAAGGCCACGCATCGCGTGGCCTGATGAAAACTTTTTAAAAGCGCTTTCTAACACGATCTGAGTAACCCGCCTCAAGCAGCTTCGACAGCGATGGTCTTCGAGCGACCTTCACGTAGCTCCTTAAGTAAAGTCTCGCGGCGCTTGTTGGCTTTTTCAGCGGCAGCTTCGCGGACTGGCCCGAAACCACGAATCTCTTCTGGCAGCTTAGCAAGCGCTAAGGCAGTAGCGTGATTAGTGCCATCAAGACGAGCCACTAACTCATCAATCAACTGCTCATAGTTAGCCAATAAGGCGCGGTCGAGCTTCCGATCAGCGCTGAATCGGAAAGGGTCAAGCGCCGTGTTGCGCAAACCGCGCATCTTGGCCAGCACGCCCATCGCTTTCAGTACCCAAGGCCCAAAGCGGCGCTTCACTGGACGCCCTTGCGCATCTTTCCGACCGCCTAGAAGCGGCGGTGCTAAATGGAACGTTAACTGGTAATCACCCGAAAAGGTTGCTTTGACTTCATCCAGAAAATCGCTCTGGGTGTAAAGGCGCGCCACTTCATACTCATCTTTATACGCCATCAAGCGATAGAGCTGATGGGCGACGGCTTCACTCAATGATTGGCCACCTTTTAGCGCTGTTTCTACTTCACGTACTTTCGTTACCTGAGTAACGTAACGCTCAGCCCAGGCACAGTTCTGATATCGCTCCAGGTGGCGACCATTACGCGCAACCACGTCATCTAGTGTGGCATTCGCAGACAGTGGCATCGTATCCAGATGCTGTTGAAGGTAATCGGGCTCCACCGCTGCCAAGCGGCCCCAGGCAAATGCCTGACGGTTCTTCTCCAAGGCGACGCCGTTAAGCTCCAGAGCACGCTGCAGCGCAGGTTCAGACAGCGGCACCAACCCTTGCTGCCAAGCAAATCCCAGCATCATCATGTTGGAAAATACCGTATCGCCTAGCAGCTGTTCAGCTAGGCGATTGGCATCCAGAGATGCAAAGCGGGCATCTCCCACGGCTTCACGCAACATGTTAAGGCGTTTACTGGGCTGCATATCCGCATCGCGATAAAGGACATAATCCGCCGTGGCTAGCTCGGCCAGATTCGCCACAATACGCGTGGTCGGCTGCAGCACATTCAGCGCTTTCTGCGAACTGGCCACCACCATGTCGCAAGCGATCATCGCATCGGCCTGCCCCGCTTCAATGCGGACCTGATTCAACTCAATAGGCTGTGAGGCCAGACGCACATAGCTAAGCACCGCACCGCCTTTTTGCGCAAACCCCATGAAGTCGAGCACACTGCTGCCCTTACCTTCCAGGTGTGCTGTCATCGTAATAATCTGCCCGACGGTCACCACGCCGGTGCCACCCACGCCACCTACCAGCAGGTCATAGGGCGCACTAAGCGGCGTCATGGCAGGGTGGGGCAAGTGTGAGATACGTTCCCAGAAGGCGTTATCTGCCGCAACTCCTTGGCCTTTACGCAGCCCGCGCGACACAATGAAGAAAAAAGCCCATTCACTCTTGGATATTTCAATTTCTGAGCTGCCTGGGCGGCAGCTAACGCTACTCATCGCATTAGCGCCCTCGCTTTTTATTTCTGAGCTGCCTGGGCGGCAGCTAACTACGGCATTCCTAGAGCCATCATCGAAGCCAATTTCTGAGCTGCCTGGGCGGCAGCTAACATGGCCGGGCTGTACGTGCCGGAAGCGCTCAGTTTCTGAGCTGCCTGGGCGGCAGCTAACTATTTGCTGCATCGTCGGTGTTGCTGCTGGCTTTTCTGAGCTGCCTGGGCGGCAGCTAACCGGCTATCGGCTCCGGTGCGGGCTGGGATTCTTTTCTGAGCTGCCTGGGCGGCAGCTAACGTGGTTGCTTGTGTAGTCATCGGATTTCCTCCTTTCTGAGCTGCCTGGGCGGCAGCTAACCAGTTGGCGAGTACCGGCCGCCGACTCCATCTTTTCTGAGCTGCCTGGGCGGCAGCTAACAAACTAAAGGAAAGACCTATAGGTTTAGGGGGTTTCTGAGCTGCCTGGGCGGCAGCTAACTAGAGCATATCAAATATAGTGTGCTGATTGTTAAAGAGCTTTAAGTGAAAAAAGCGGCACCACCCTTTTCAAAGTGATACCGCTAAGTGGTTGATTATTCGTTGCCAATTACTTCAATGAAAAAAAGGGTCAAAACCACGGCACCGTCGCTTGGGGGCTTAACCCATAATGGTTGAATGTTCCTCCAACCTCGCTATCTGCAGGCTTGCTGTGCTCAATAAACAAGCTGAAGCGCTGCTGAGTAGAGCGGCTATTGATCGTCACAAAGGGCAGCTCAATGCGTTTGTCTGCCACTTTGGCGTATAGCTGTTTGGCTTCCGCTTCCGTGATGTTGTGACGCTTGACATAGCGTTTGGCACGGCTGGGGCTGCCCGTATTAAACTGCCGCCTCGACACGTTAATTTGCTTAGCATGGTCGGGTGCCGCCAGCACTTCGCTTACGCTAACGTGGTCTCGCATCCCCGTTAGCCATGCGTCACTCATTAGCTGTTTTAGACGCGCTTGAGTGCCGTGCAATCGCAATTGATCGCCCAAGCTGCGCGCGCGAACGCCGTGTTTATGCAGGGGAAAACTTACGCCGATATCGTCGCTTTCCAGGTCAAACAGCGCCCGGTGCAGTTTGTTATACAGCGCGCCCATTAGCATCGCTGGAGCAAAGTCAGGATCAGGTCGCAGCCGAATATCAATATAGTGATCCATGGCTTACCCCGCTTCGCCGAACACACCGCCTCGGATCAGCGTTGCCATCACAAAGTGCTGATTTTCCTTGGAGGGCACTTGGTCTTTAATCATCCAGTTATCTAGCAATGAGTAAAAGTCGGCCTTCTGCTTGGGCTGGCGATACGCTTTGCCCTGGGTCGTCACCGAGCCATAAGGCTCGACAGCAATAGGCCCAAGATCCTCATCGTTTTCATTGGGGTACCAAGTGTCGATGGTACGGATGGCGTTACCCAGTTTCTGAGAGTGAATACCGGCAATATCGCTGACGTGATACAGCGTTTTTCCTTTTTTCTTTTTTTGTTCGGGGTCAAGAATTAGCTCTTGAGAGGGGAACACCTCTTGTCCGCTACCCATGCGGACATAGGCCACCACTTCTAGCAGCAAGTGCTGCTCGCCCGCCAACGCAGCGGCGATGACACCCGCAAGTTCTTTAAGCTCGGCAGTATCCTCGAAGGCACGCAACGAAAGTGACAGTGCATCAAACGTCCACTCTTTGGTGGCTTTACCCTGGGCCAACTGGCGAACACTCACTTCTACTTGCTCTGCGCCCATGCGGTTACGCCACAGAAAGCGGCCATTGGCGAGGTTATTGGCGTAACGATGCGCCAGCTCGCCGAAGCCTTGAGCTTGCTTATACTCGGCAACGGCCTGTTCCAACTTGGCCTGGTACTCAGCGTTATTACAGGCTGACGGTGTTCCCGCACCGGATAATACGCGCAGGGTGAAACGTGCCACCAGGGTATCTGCATCATGGGGCAACGTGGCCACATCGACGGTTTGTAGGTTGGGGTTTTCAATCGCGGCATCTAGCTTGGCGGGGTCCTGGTCTTTGGCCTTCAAGCGATTGGAAATCGTGCCGCGCACCGATTTTTCGCGCACCCTAACCGGCTGCCATTGCTGTTCTTCTTGTCGCTTATCCCAATTGCTGGCGTACAGCAGCGCATCGGAAGGGTCGAGCTTGCGTTCGAAGGCGAGGACAGAAGCGGTTTTGAGGGTATCGTTTTTAGCCATGATAAAGCTCCTTGTTTACTGTGCTGAGGCGCGAAGGTGATAGTCGTTATTGAGACGGTAGAGGCCCGCTTCTTCGTCGTTATCAACGTACCAAAGCAGGTCTTCAGGTTGCTTCATGCGGTGCGGGCTAACCCATTCACCCATGGAATAGAGGCTTTCGACAAAGCGGAACGGGGTCTTGGTATCGCGGGCGTTGGCGACTTCACCTGGTTGGAAAAGATCTGAAATAGCGCCATAACCCACTGGAATGGGCACCAGCCAGCCACGATAGGGCCGCTGCGCCTGCCAAACGGGCTTCTCGTTGGGTTCGCCTTCATTTTCTAACGTGCACACATGGTTAAGACGAGAGAGGTCTAACCATGCATCCAGTAAACTGGCGTCTGGATGTTGCTGTTGCAGTGTTTGAAGGTGCTCGGTGAGGTAATCATCCCGCAGTGTGAGGGCAAAGCCCGGCAGCCAGCGCCGCTTTAAGCGCGCGAACTGCGTTTGACGCCGCTCTTCATCGTCATCAAGCATGACCCATTGCGGGCGTTGTTTGTGGCTTGGTACCGCACGGTTAGGGATGACACTGCCTCCGGCAATGCGCATGCCCGATACAATCTCACTGATTTGATGGGCGATAACCTCATGCTCGCTTTCTGCAGCGCCGGTATCAATCGAGAAAATCAGCGTGATATCCAGATGGATACGCCCTTCTTCTACAATCGCTGCCGTACCGCCTGTCTTATCCACCGGATTACGCGTCAGGTGAAAGCCACGGATGTAACCACCCTCAGTGGCCTGGGCTTCAAAGTCATGGCAAATAACCCCAACGCGGCCTAACGAAACAGGAAGACTCGCCTCTGCTAACTTCCGCTCTAGAGCATGCATCAAACCTACAAATGCACTCATGGCAGGAAAGCCCCAAGTCATTGGGCTGGAAATCGCGTTGGCGTTTTGTACCCGTAGGCGTGGCAGAACTAGGAGGTTTTTTACTTCACTCATCGTCATCACCTCCTGGCAGGTTGGTTAAGTCTTCCGTTAGGCTTTCCATCCAGCGGCGATCACGATCCTGCAGGCGTTGAGGGGTCGCATCTTTTGCGAGCGCTTTCTTCCAGTGCCGGAACTCCACATCCCCCAAAGGCAGCTTTCCGCCTAACGCGGTATTGAGCCAGCTAGCAAAGCGGTGGCGAATATCGTCGGCCCACTCCACGCTGTTTCGCGCTTCACGAAAAGCGATATCCTCTTCGTCGCGACCAGGGTCTAGCCAATACATTTCTTCTACTGATAATTCGCACTTTTCATCGTCGCTCCAGCCCGCAGGCAGGCTATGCATCTGCATGGCAAACAGCGCCAACTCATCCATCAACATGGCGGTATAGTCATCGCGCAGGTCGCGGGTGTGCATGTCTGACGTAGGGTTGGTTTCAAGAAACTGTTTGAGGTCTTTAACCAGCGAACGCACGTCTGAACGACTACCAAAAACGCCAGGGTGAGAGAAAACCGATGCGACTTTCAGCGGTGGGCGAATATCGCGCACATTCCAACTAGGTGGCATGGAAGCTAACAAATAGTTATTGCCGCCCCGCTCGCTATTCAGCTGCGAGATGTTTTGTGGCTTGGTGCCACCCATTTTCTGTGCAGCCAAGTTGGGATAACTGCGCACCGAGTGCTCAGCGTATTTGCCTTCCCGCTTGGCTTTACGTGCCTCTTTGGCCTCTTCGCTAAAACGGTCATAGTTAATGGTTTGAAAGACACGGTGCGCCAGAGAAGTGGCGTAGAGCGGTGCTATCAGATGGAAGTTCTCAGCGTCATTTTCTACGTCTGCGGCATCATCTCCCACCAGCCAGTAGAGCTGTTTGCCTCGGGTATGCGAGGCATGCTCACCGCGCGGTTCGGTAATCGCTGCAAAGGCGCTGATCCACGCCTGAGCTTGCTCAGGATTATCGCTTAACGCTTTTGCCAGCTCAGTGTCATTTTCCAGCGCCCGCTCAAGCAGCGACTTTCCCTCAAATTGCAGCTTCAAGAACTTATAGACATCCAAGGCGGCAGCGTTCCCTACGACATCGCCCGCAAAATCAGCGGGCAGCGTGTGGCTGCCGACAAGAGAGTGGTTATTTAGCGACTCAGGTGGGGCGTAAAGATTGGAGCCTTTGGCATCGGGATGAATAGGCTTGAGGGAGTGGGTGACGACTTGTAGTTGGCCAACGCGTCTTGCTGCATCGTTGACCCAGGTATCGAATTGAAATTGCTCCACTAGCGCCTGGTATTTGGGATCGTCGGGCTGCAGCTTTTCCGCCTTGGTATCGAAGCGCTCTTTTAAAAATTGCTCAATCGCACTTCGAACACCCTTCTGCTGACTATTTTCCATAGATCATCCTTAAGGGACTCACTTAATTAAAATGAAGCTGCATTCACACTAAGCCAACCCTCATATTTTTGCAAACCAATTATTGCGCAGCATGCAGCATATAGCTCCCTGTGCTATTATTTTATCTCTGTTGGACATACAGCTCAGTAAAATTAATGCGCTGCAATTTTTAGCTGCCGCACAGGCAGTCCCAGCGTGACATCCTTTTAATTCAGTACTACTATTAGTACTACTATTTGAGAGCGCTTATGGCAAAGCTTGATAAGCTTTTGGATAAAGCACGTCGGCAGCCTAAAAGCATGGGCTTCGACGAGTTAGCGTATCTTTGCGATCACTACTTTGGCCCTCCTCGCCAGCAAAAAACCAGCCACAGGGTGTATAAAACACCTTGGCCCGGCGACCCTCGCGTTAATATCCAGCGGGGCAAAAATGGCGAAGCCAAGGCTTATCAGGTACGCCAAGCGCTCGCTGCCATTGATAAATTGTCGTCATCAGCATGACGATTGGAGTTGCACCATGGTGAACCATACCCATTACACCTACCGCATTCGCTGGTCTGAAGAAGACGACCAATTCGTTGGTTTATGCACCGAGTTGCCCAGCCTCTCTTGGCTTGCCGATACTCACCAAGAAGCGCTGGAAGGTATTCTTTCCCTCGTTGCCGATGTAGTGGTCGATATGGAAGCCGAAGGCGAAACACCCCCCACTCCACTTTCTGAACGCCACTACTCTGGTCGTTTTAATGTGCGCATTCCCCCGGAAAAACACCGTGAGCTTGCGATTAAAGCTGCAGAGGAAAATATCAGCCTCAACCGCTTAGTCAGTGACCGGCTCGCGAACGCTTAGCTAGCGGCTGCGCCAAAACCCCAACACCGGGTGATACCCCCACCGCTGGTTTCTAGCCGAGGCAGTCACCGTGCCGAAGGTACGGGCGGCGCGTTCAAGGGAGATATCCAGGCCTTCCGCTAAGTCAGCCAGCGCCGTTAAGTAATCGGTTGCGCCCCAGGGCTGTATCCGCTCGCCCTGCTCTTTTGCTAGCTCTACCCGCACCAGCAGACTTTCTTCCACTGGAACGTAGAGTTTTTCGCCTCGCTTTGCGCCATCGTCTACGCGGTGTAGCGTCCAGGTTTCACCGCCCTCATCAGGCAACAACGCTAGCGTTATTTCAGGTTCGAGCTGCTGGCGAAATGGATCACGCTGAATCAATACACCGGTTAAATGTAGCTGCGGCATCACATGCCAACTGTAGGCTCCTAAGGGCGGAGGCTTGGGCGTTTTGCCAATTCGTAGCTCTTTTTTGGTTAACGGCTCGGCAGGCTGCTCGATCATCAGTTGGTGCAGCCGCTCATGTTCCAAATCGACAAGGCTATCTTTGGCGTGCAGTGTTTCCCGCGCCAGCACACGGGGGCGGGCGTCAATCACCTTGTACTCATCTTCCGTTAACAGCTCACTAAGCGAGTGGCTACTTAGCCGCCATTGAAGATCTGTTTCAAAACCAGGTTTGTGAAAAGCAGGCTTTCCAGGCTGCTCCCAATGCTTGAGATTGGTATCGAGCAGCAAAATATTGGGCGACTCACACACCTGCTCGCGATGTCGGCGTACGCGGCCCGCCAACTGAATAATCGAGCGCATGGACGATGGCTCTACAATGGCCCAATCATAGTCGTGGTCGCGGCCCACCTCCGTTACCGGCGAGCCAAGCACGATAAACAAGTGGTCGCTCTCTTCACTGCTATCCAATAGGCGGCGGATATCCGGCTGCTGAAAAACGCGATCAGGCTCCGCCCGTTGCAGTGTTCGATCTAACTGGCGCTCAATGCCAGAGCGCATCACCAACGGGTGGCGGGAGTGGTAAACGCAGAGGTGGATGCGCACACCTTCCGGCGCGCCCTGCTGAAACAGCACCCTGGCGACATCCACTAAGGGATCAATATTAGCCATGCGAACCAAACCAAAGCTGACCCGCTTGCCCGAATGTGGATCAACGGAATGATGCTGCTGGTGAAGCGCTAGCGCATTCTCACGCAGCAGGGTTGCGGTGGCGGGTCTTATCTCTTCAGGGCGTTTGCCCAACGGCGGCAACGCTAATATATCCGCGCGGCGGCGTACCGGGCTTTTGGCGAGGCGTTCTAACCGACGTTTGGCAAAGTCTTGATGCGCGGCCTTGAAGGTCTCGCTACTGGCACAGCTTTCATGCTGGCGGTCGTGCTCGTCGAACCAGGCGCAGCAAATGTCCACCGCCAAGCCCGGTTCGCCCCGGTGGCGCTGAAAGGCTTCACGCCCACTGCGATAGGCTTCATACAAACCCTCCACCAGCGCAGGCGGCAAGGTGGCAGATGACAGCAGCACCCTTGAACCTAGTAGCCCCGCCCAATTGACTAATCGAGTAAGCGCAGGCAGGTCGTTGATATCGAAATCGTCGATTTCATCGAGCACTAAATCGCTGCTCATCAGGCGCAGCATGGGCACGATCTGACGCCCGCCGCGCGTGCTCTCCGTGGCGGGCATTAGATGATCAACGGTACATACCAAAATGGGAGCGGCAATCAGCGCGCGAGTGCCCGGCTCATCGCTTAAACGGCGCAGTACCGGGTGACTATCAAAATTGCCGTCAAACACCACGTGAGCATCTTCTTCAATCAGCACCTGTTTGGAGGCTGAACCACTGGCTTCGGCTTCTTGCTCGTAGTGCTCAAACAGGGCTTTATTAGCGCTGCCACCCACGCGCACGGTGAGCTCGTCTTCACCTAAATGCAAACGATCACGTAAAGCTTGGCCGGTTTGAAGGGTTAGGGTGCGCAGCCCTAGCGCAATGCTAAAACGCGCGCCCTGCTGAGGGTTGGCCAGAGCGTACATAATGCGCCCATTGGCGAGGGTTTTACCGCAACCGGTAGACGCCATGTTAATGCCAAAAAGCCTTGGCGCTGACTGCGCTCCCTAAGCGATTGGGCCAGGTCGAAAGCTTTATCCTGCCAGCGAAACCGTGGGTGGCTACTGCGCTTACGAAAGCCTTTATGGCGGGCTAAACGGGGTAAGTGGCTATCTACGCTGGGTAGCGCACGGGCGACCGCAGCGGCGTGTTTCTCAACTCCTAAAATATGTTCGTCTAACGGCTGATTAGGCTTGCCGGTTTTGCGCACGGTATTGGCAATTAATGGGTAGTTGGGTTCGCCGCGTACACGGTGCAGAGGGTCTTCAAGGCTTGAGTAGTGGTGGTCGGCCAGCATGAGGCTAAGCCGCGCTAAATGCATGACGTAGTGGCTTTCCAGCCAGTGGCCATCCTGTTGCAGCCGCGCCTGTAACCGCGTGGCAAGCTTCGTTGCGCGCTCACGCCAGCGTTGCGTGCTAACGGGTAATCCGCCCTTGAATTGCCAGTAGGGCGCGATGCGCGCTGGGTCTTGCGTCTCGGGAATCTCATTCCACTCAGCACTGATGGACTCAAACAACTGGGGCAGCTGTTCAGCTTGCAGGTTGGTCTTTCCACCCCAGCGCTGGGGCGTATCAGCATCCGTTGGCGGCGGCTTCAGCGGCAGGCGGTGGTGACTAAGCACCAACCAACCAAGAGCGGCAGCCAGCGGTGGCAAACGACTAAACACCGCTGAAGTAGCGCCGTCTAGCCCATCACGCTCTAACCCCACCAGCCAGTCCTGCTCTTGATAGTCACCTTCGGCCAGGCGCGCCAGCCAGGTGGCGTCATCGTCACTCCCCACAAAGGCTTGAAACAGACGCAGCGATATCCACTCATGACGGTATAAGTTGCGCCCATCTACTTTGCCTTTGAGCCGCTGCTGAAAAGCATCACAGGCTTTCCCAAGATCGTGCAGTAACGCGGCCAAGGCAGTGAGCAAGAGAATATCTTCACCGCTGTGCCAGTCATTTTCATCGCGGCGGCGCAGGATATCTCGGGCGGTGGTATTGGTCGGTACGGCTCCATTGAGATTGAACTGGGCAGCATCCCCCACTACCCACATCAGCTCGCTGTGGTCGTGGCCACGAATCCAGTGGCAGGCAACGGCGGTATTCTTACGGGCGGTTTTACGCAACAGCTTACGCAGCGTATCCAGCCCGGCTTGGGTAATCGGCGTTTGCCAAGTGCGGTCGCCCCGGCGTTCGGCAAACTGGTCGAGGATGCGGCGCGTTTCTTTTAGGGCATTTTTATTGCACTGGGAAATCAGCAGCACGTTCATGAATCAGTGCTCCCAAGCGCTTGGGCGACGTCCTTGAGCGTATCAATCATGAAGTCGAGGGATTCGGTACGGGTTAAGCGCTCAATGCACGCTTGGCGGAACTCTTGCTCTTCATCGCCGCGCATGGCGGAAATAAACGCCTGGGGCAGGATGACGGCGTCTTTTACCAAGTCCGCCACATCAAAAACCAAGCCGCCCCGGCGGGTTTTGCCGTGAAGTACCGCGAGGCCGTGAGGAATCCCCAACACCCAAGTGGCGGTGGCGGCCAAGCCGTAAGCCAAATAGTTGCCGTGATCCAGAAAGCGGTTGGCGGGGTCGGTGCCTGTGCCACGCTTGGCGCGGGTGAAATCGCCGTAATCAACTGTATTCACTGCGAGCTTAAACAGCGTTTTAGTTAATCGCGCTTCTAAGGCGAGCAGGTCGACGGTGCTGGGGGCTTTGCTGATCGCTTCGCGGTGATGGTTGAGCGCGCTGTGCAGGTGATCGGTGGTAATAGTAAAGCCTGCGTCTTTCATCACTCGGCTTGTCCACAGCGCTTCAATACGCGCAAGGCGCGCTTGCTGAAATGCGCGGGCGGCATCCAAGCGTTTGGCATCATCAAACCAAAAACGCACCCAATATTGCAGATACTCCGTGGGCCGGTACTCGCTTTGTGGTGTCAGCCAAGCGACATCCACATCGACTTCATTGGCAGCAAACAGCGGTGTGCCACCGCCTCCACAGAATCCGACTAACACACCCGCTTTGGCGAGTTCACGCATGGCGGCTTGGGTAATGGAGGTACCTGTCCCCAATAAAATCGAGGTGGTATTGGCAATGGGGATATTCCAGTAGCGGGATTTGCTGCCCTCATCGGTCACGTACTCCACTCGCCCACCATTCACCAATACTCGGCAGTGCTGGAGGTAATAAAGGTTTGCACGCTTGGAATGCAGGATGGTTTTAAGGTCAGAAGGCGAAAAGTCATCCATGGCAGCTCTCCCTATATTTTTTACCTATCTAATCATCCTTCGCTTTATAACGCCATTAATCTTCGCCATTCTTAGCCCGTCTGATTCATCCCGGCCCTGCGCTATCGTCGTGCTACGCTTAATGCTAATTCACGGCTTTTAGGTGTTCTGTTATGCGCTTACGTCAACTTTCACGGGGTACCTTGGCGGCGGGGGCGGCGCTGCTGCTGTCGCTGTCTGCTCAGGCACAAACCAGTGCCGATTGGGCAGCTTACGATGAGGTGTTTGAGCGTGGGGCGCAGCACGCGCAGTGGTGGGATGCGGGTTGGACGGGCATCTATGCTGCAAGCCTTGCGTTTGATGCTTACCAAGCCAGCGAAGCCAACGACCCGGACGACCGTTTTGATGCCCGCGTAGGAGTCGTAAAATCGGCGTTAGCCCTGGGCGGCATGTTGACGGATCGCCAGCCGCATCAGGCGGCGCTGGTAGAGTACGAGCGCCTTAAAGCGCAGGGCGAATTAAGCGGCGTTCAAGCTTTGGGGTTGCAACTGGCCCAGGCGGAGCGGGAGCGCCGTGGGTTTGAGGCGCGTGTTAGCTCGCTGGTGGTGAACACGGTGGCGGGGGCGGTAATTGCCGCTGACGGTCGCGAGCGGGATGGTGCCATCAACTTCGCTACAGGCATGCTGATTAATGAGCTGCAAATTTGGACGCAGCCTAATCAGGCTTCCAGCGCGATTAACCGCTTTCAGCCTGCCCGCGTGTCTCTTGGCCCCATCACGTTAGAAGGCGAATACGCGCTGATGGTATCGCCCCAGCAGATTGGCGCTACCTGGCGCTATTAGGTCGTTACCTTCTCTCTACACTATTTATCTATGTTTAGTGCCTGAATTGCCATTGTCGCTTTGTTAGGCACTTTTGGAGTGGGCGGAAGATTAGCGCGCTTACCGTTGTCAGCGCGCCGTGAGCGCGTAAAATATCCGCCACTTTTTTGGTTTCACCAAATGTTATGTTATAACTTATTTATTCGATAGCGAGGACGCTCGATGAGTGAGCACATGCATCGCCATAACAAGGAAGGCCCTTGTCATTTTTCGCTGATGTCGTTGTCTGCCACTAAGCGGTTGGGCTTTGTCGCGCTCCCGTTGCTGGCGCTTTGGGGGCTGGTGGTGTGGGCAGGCGGGTGGCCGTTATGAGTGAACGTTCCTCTTCGCGTTTGCAGCTGCACGACCTGCACTTGGCCCAGGGCCGTCGCACGGTGTTAGAACATGTGGATGGCGATATTAAGCCCGGCGCGATTACCGCATTAATCGGCGCGAACGGTGCCGGTAAAAGCACGCTGATTCAGGCCATTATGGGTGAGCTTCGGCCGATTAGCGGCAAGGTGGTATGCACGGTGGATAAAGCGCGCCGTGCCTGGCTGCCCCAGCAGCTGGCGTTAGACCTCACCTTCCCCATGAGTGTGGAAGAGCTGGTGATGACCGGCAGTTGGCCCAGCCACGGGGCGATGAAAGGTTACTGTGCGGCCCACTATCGCAAAGGCCGCGAGATTATGGCGCGCCTGGGTATTTCTCACTTGGCTCACCGCCCGCTGGGCGAGCTTTCCGGCGGCCAGCGCCAGCGGGCGCTGATTGGCCGCACGCTAATGCAGGAAGCGGAGCTGCTGCTGCTAGACGAGCCGTTTGCCAACGTAGATAGCGACACGGTCGATATTTTGATTCGCATCTTGCGCCAGATGGCCGATGAGGGTGTCACGATCATTATTGTGCTGCACGATATGGACCACCTGCGCCGCTTGGCGGATGAGGTGTTGATGCTGAATGGCGGCCATGGCCGTTGGGTCGCTCCCAGCGCGCTCAACCACCAGCATGCCCCGGCCCAAGTGGTGCCGTTTACCTTAGGAGGCCGTCATGCTGGCACTGCTTGATGCATGGTTCATTGCACCGTTTGATTACGGCTTTATGCGCCGTGCCGTGGTCGGCGGGCTTGCCCTTTCATTGGCCGCGCCGCCGCTGGGGGTGTTTTTGGTGCTGCGCGGCATGAGCCTGATTGGCGATGCCATGGCCCACGCGATTCTGCCCGGCGTGGCGCTGGGCTTTTTGCTGGCAGGCTTTTCGCTGCCGGTAATGAGCGTGGGCGGCGTGCTGTTTGGGGTGATGGTGGCGCTGCTAGCAGGGGCGGTGTCGAAAATGGGCGGCCAGCGGGAAGATGCCGCTATGGCGAGCTTTTTTATTATTTCGTTAGCCGCTGGGGTCATGCTGATTTCCATGGGAGGCAGCAGCGTGGATTTAACCCACGTGCTGTTCGGCTCCATTTTGGCGATTAACTCCACGGCGCTGCTGCTAATCGCCTCGATCAGTACGCTGATTGTGATCACTCTGGCGATTATCTTCCGCGCCCTGGTGGTGGAGTGTTTAGACCCGCTGTTTTTACGCGGCCAAAGTAGTCGTAGCGGTTGGGTACATAGCGTCTTTTTAGGGCTGCTGGTACTGAACTTAACGGCGGGCTTCCAAACCCTGGGCACGCTGATGGCCGTTGGCTTAATGATGCTGCCCGCTACGGCGGCACGGTTTTGGAGCAAGCGGTTAGAAGGCTTGATCGGGATTGCCGTGGTGTTAGCAATGCTGGCCAGCACTGGCGGGCTGCTGCTGTCGTTCCATTTAGACACGCCCTCAGGCCCGAGCATTATTTTGCTGGCAGGGGTGGCGTATTTACTCTCGGCGCTGTTTGGCCGTTACCACAGTTTGGCCGCTAAGTTGCGGCGCAAAACCACGCCCTTGGCGCTGGAGCAGTCGCACTAGCGGGTTGATGTTCATACGGTTATTTCTTAAATCAGGAGCATATTATGTCGCTTTTCTCTTCATCGCGTTGGCTGGTGGGCATTTCGGCCATGTTGGCACTGCCTGCCGCCATGGCCAACGAGCGGGTGCAGGTTGTCACCAGCTTTTCTATCTTGGCGGATATGGTGGAAAACGTCGGTGGAGAGCATGTGACGGTCAGCTCGCTGGTGGGCCCTGATGGCGATGCCCACGTTTTCTCCCCCAGCCCTGGCGATGCCCGTGCGCTAGCCGGGGCTGACTTAGTGGTCTTCAACGGCTTGCTGTTTGAGGGCTGGATGGAGCGCCTGATTGACTCAAGCGATTATAGCGGCCCGATGGTCACCGCCACCGACGGCCTTTCTCCGCGCGCTTTTGCAGCGCATAGCGATGATGAGCACAGTCACGATGCGCATGAGCATCATGACGAGCATGAGCATGAAGAGCACGGCCACGACGAGCATGCCGGAGACGACCATAGCGATCACGATCATGGCGATGACGACCCTCACGCTTGGCAGGACCTGCAGCAGGCCAAGGTTTACGTCACCAATATTCGTGATGGTTTGATCGAGGCGGATAGCGCCAATGCGCAGAGCTACCAAGCCAACGCCGAGCGCTACTTGGCTGAGTTAGATGCCACCGATGGGGAAATTCGCGAGCTGCTGAGTGAGATTCCCCCGTCTTCCAGTGTGATTACCGGGCACGACTCATTTGGCTACTTCTCTAGCGCCTATGGCGTTAATTTTCTCTCGCCGGTCGGGCTCTCTACCGAAGCCGACCCCAGCGGCGCCAGCATGGCGGCTTTGGTGGATGTGATTGAGCAGGAGAACGTGCAAGCGCTGTTTCACGAGAACATGACCAACCAAGCGATCATTACACAGCTGGCGGAAGAGACTGGCCTGCCTATTGCAGGCACCCTTTACGCGGATGCGCTGGCCAGTGAAGGCGATGCTAGTACGTACCTGGGCATGATGCGCCACAATGCGCAGGTGCTGCACGACGCTCTTGCAGAGCCGGGCCATGATGATCATGGTCATGACGACCACGACCACGACCACGACCACGACCACGACCACGACCACGACGATCATGGTCATAGCCACTAGGCCATTAACGTCAACAGTGCTGCTCAGCTATTTGCTTCTCGAAGATTGATTGCCGTGAGCAGCCACTGCCTAAAACACGCCATAGCGTGGGTTTCTGCCCGTGTTTGCAGGCGTGTTAGCCAGTAACCTCCCAAACTAACAGTGGTGTCGAAAGGCTGTACTAACGCACCACTGTTGAGTTGCCGAGAGAACATCAAGGGTGGCGCTAGCGCCACGCCTGCCCCTTGAAGAGCGGCTTCGACCATCGCGATGGAAGAGTCAAACACGATGCTTTTGGTCATCGGAAAGCTACGGGGCAGCCCTGCTGCTAACAACCACTCTGTCCACTCATCAGCGCGATAAGAGCGCAGCCAGGTCTCGCCTAATACATCGGCTGGTGTGTTTAACCGCGCGGCAATATCAGGAATACACAATACCGACAGTGATGCGGGCAGCAGCGGTTGCGCCGCAGTGCCATGCCAAGCCCCAGTGCCAAAGCGAATCGCAAAGTCGAGCCCTTCAGCGGCGAGATCTGCTCGGTTGTTATGAGTCGACAGCCGCAAATCCACAAACGGATAGGCGTTATGAAAGTCGGCTAGCCGTGGCAATAGCCAGCCAACGGCAAAGGTCCCCACGACACCGACGTTCAATACTTCCCGGTAGCTGCGCTCGCCTAACCGGTCTAGCGTATGCGACATCTGATCGAAGGAGCTCGTCAGTACGGGCAGCAGCAGTTCGCCCTCTTGGGTGAGCATCAATCCCCTAGGCAAGCGCTTAAATAGCGGCACCTTCAACAGGCCCTCAAGCAGCTTCACCTGATGGCTAACGGCTGCCTGAGTCACGTGCAGCTCTTCAGCTGCGCGAGTAAAACTCAAATGTCTCGCCGATGCCTCAAAGGCGCGCAGGGCCTTTAACGGCAAGTAGGAACGCACCACGCAGCCCCCAATTTTTCTAATAGCTCATGCAAAATATTGCCGTTTGTGGATACCGGCAGCGCCTCGTATTTTAGTCTTCTACCACAGGTTTAGCGACGAACGTCGCTCCCCCCACCTGACTTTACTCATAGCAACAGGGCTCTGGTATGCATCAGCGGTCAGCAGCACAAACTCGTTTTATTATAGCTACTTCACTACTGTTTAGCGGCCCAGCATGGGCGCTTAATGAGCCCCCTAGCGCCGATATTGAAGCGCTACTCAACGATACCATTGCCCCATTGATGGAACAGCATCGTATTCCAGGGATGGCCGTCGCCCTGAGTATTCATGGCCAGCAACATTACTTTAATTATGGTCTAGCCCATCAAGAAACAGCGACCCCGGTGACCGATGAGACGCTGTTTGAGTTAGGCTCCATTAGTAAAATCTTCACGGCGGCGCTGGCGGGCTATGCGCAGGCTAGCGGGAGCCTGTCGCTTTATGATGCTGCCAGCCACGATTTTCCAGCTCTTGAAGGGAGTGTGTTTGATGAGGTTACGCTGTTAGAACTGGGGACCTATACCGCTGGCGAGCTTCCGCTGCAGTTCCCTGAATCGGTACAAAGCGAAGCGCAGATGATCGATTACTATCGCCAATGGCAGCCTGACTCTACACCGGGCAGCCACCGGCTTTACTCTAATCCCAGCATCGGCTTAATGGGCTACTTGACCGCGCAACGCCTTGGCCAACCGTTTGAGGCGCTGATGGAGGAAGCACTGTTTACACCGCTTGGGCTTGAACACAGCTTTTTTCAGGTGCCAGACGCGCAGCAAGCGCACTACGCCTACGGTTACTCTAAAGAAGATGAGCCAATTAGGGTCAATCCTGGCGTGCTGGATGCCCAAGCTTACGGGCTGAAATCCAGTGCTGCGGACGTGCTGGCCTTTGTAGAAGCGAATATGAGTGGCGCTGGGCTTCAGGCAGGCGTTGATGATGCGCTCAGCCAAGCCCTAGCGGCCACACGCACAGGGTATTTTGAGGTTGGTGAGATGACCCAGGGCCTGGGCTGGGAAAGTTACGCCTATCCGGTGGCGATTGAAACGCTGCTAGCAGGTAACTCGCTTGAGATGATATTGGAGCCTAACCCCGCTAACCGCTTAACCCCGCCGCTTGCCCCAAGGCAGGCGGCGTACTACAACAAGACCGGCTCCACCAACGGTTTTGGCGGCTATGTAGCGTTTGTGCCCAGCGAGCAAATCGGGATCGTGCTGCTGGCCAACCGCAACTATCCCAATCAGGCGCGCATCGAAGCTGCCCACCACATCCTCACCGCGCTGACCAAAACGCCTTAAGCAAACGCGCCGCCCGAGGGCGGCGCGTTTACGCCTGCCAGCCTTGCGTGAAAAGCATGAAGATTGCATTTTTTCCCGTCGAAAAGGAGACTAGCTCATCTCCCCCGCTCACCCCTCTCACTGCAAAGAGCCAATACCATGCGCCTAAACGCCGACTTTAGCCACTTTGCCTGTGTCACGCCGGAGCAGTACCGCTGGGTTGCCTCGCCTAGCGCGGGCGTAGAACGAATGATGCTGGACCGCATCGGCGATGAGGTGGCTCGCGCCACAAGCCTGGTGCGCTACGCGCCTAATAGCCAGTTCAACCGCCACACCCACGACGGCGGAGAAGAAATTCTCGTGCTAGAGGGCGTGTTTGCGGATGAACATGGCCGCTACCCGGCGGGCAGCTACCTGCGCAACCCCATCGGTACCGGCCATACGCCGCAGATTGGCGAAGAGGGCGCGTTGATTCTGGTAAAACTCCACCAATTCGATGAAAACGATCTGCTTCAGCTCGCCATTCCTGCGCATCGCCTGCCTTGGCAGCCCGACCGCAGGCCCGGCATTACGTATAAAATGCTGCATACCTACCAAAATGAGCGGATCAGCCTGGAGCGCTGGGAAAGCGATATCGCCATTGACTGCCCTGCGCTAACGGGTGGATTAGAACTACTAGTGTTGGAAGGTTCGCTATGCGATGCGGGCAGCGAGTATCCGAAAGGTAGCTGGTGCCGCTACCCTCCGGGGGCTGCTCCTGAGCTTCGCGCGGGCTCGCAGGGGGTCATGATGTACGTAAAGCGCGGGCATCTTTCCGAGGCCCTCTCTTACGCTAACGCGCCAAGCTAGCGCACCAAACTCAAAAACGGCAGCAAGGTCAGCAGCGCAATCAACACCACCGCTACCATGACGAGCGTAACCTGAAACGGATGCGCTAATAAGCGCCGCCATAGCGTGGGCGCTTCATTGCGCGCCAGCGCTTCTTGATGAGCTTGGCGCGCTTTGGCTTGGCGCGCTGCCTGATACTCAGCCAACGCGGCCTCTGCGTCGTCACGCTGGGCAGGATTACGCAGCCAAATGGCATCAACCCCCAGGCGAAAAAATCCCGCCTGGGTTTCGTACACATCAAAGCCATGTTCATCCAGCAGTTGGCGAACTTCCATGGCCTCTTCGTCGGTCACGTGTCGCAACCGAAACAGCAAATGGGCCATCTTAGTCGCCCATCGCTGCCATGCGATCCGCCTGAATCACTTCGATCCAATAGCCATCGGCATCTTTCACGAAGATGACATCTTTCATCTTGCCTTGGTCGGCACGTTTAACGAAGGTGACGCCGTGCTCATCGAACCATGCCTGGGCAGCCTCTAAATCCGGCACGCTAAAGCAGATATGACCAAAGCCTTGCGGTTCCGCGTTGCCATCATGGTAGGCAAAGTCCTGCTCGTTTTCGGTGCCCCAGTTATGGGTCAGCTCTAACAGGCCCTTTTGGCTGAAGGTCCAGGCGGTGCGGGCTTGGGTCTCTTCCGGCACGCTATCACTGGGCTCTACGTTAGCCAGGAAGTAGAGCGAAAACTGCATCTCTTCGAAGTCCAGCCGACGCAGCACCTGCATGCCGAAAACCTTGGAGTAGAACTCTAGCGCGCGCTCAGGATCTTTGACCCGCAGCATGGTGTGGTTTAAACGAAAGCCCTGAGTTTGCGGGGCTGACGGGGAAACCCCTGGGTGTTGCTCACCTTGATACGACATACCACTCTCCTTATTGGGTGAAACCATCATGCTCGCCATGCTCATGCTTTGACGGACGTATTTCTTTGACGAACGTATTGCTTTGTACAAGGATTATGATGCTGACACTCATCAGCTCCCTTGCGCAGGCTCACTTGCGAGCTGATGGGTTTGATTTCACCCCCTGTTATGAGGGCGCGGAATGGAGAATTCCAGCCCCTCCCCAAGGAGCCTTTATGTCCCGTGATCGAAATGTGCTGGGTGAGCCGTTAACCCCTTGCTGCCATGCCCCTAAAACTGGCTTCTACCGCGATGGGTTCTGTCGCGTTGGTCCTGACGATGTGGGCATCCACTCCGTCTGCGCGATGGTCACCGAGGAGTTTTTAGCTTTCTCTAAAGCCCAGGGGAACGATCTAGTGACACCTCGTCCGGAGTATGGCTTTCCGGGCCTAACACCGGGCGATCGCTGGTGCTTATGCGCACATCGCTGGAATGAAGCCGCTCAGGTAGGGTTGGCACCGCCCGCGATTCTGTCAGGCACCAACGAGCGCACGTTAGAGATTATCCCGCTGATTAAACTACAGCAGCATGCGCTGGATGCCGTGCATTAACGGTTTAAGCCATTGATCATTGAAAAATCGCCACTGGTAAAGCTATGCATGCCCTCTACACTTTTATCTCAATAGTTTTACAAAATGGCTAGCGATGCCTTGCTGACGGCGTCCATTAGGAGTGTGTCATGACCGCAATCGATATGACCCTAGGTGACCGCCTTACGCTAAAGCAGTTAGCCCATGCGATTCAGAACGGCTTTTCACCGATTGTCGAAGTGGAGTCCATGGACGGCATCTATAAGGTTCGTTTCCATCATGCGAATGGTGTAGCGGATCTAAGTGACGCCCAAGGGCGGGTCAGTACGTTTCTAGGCACCGGGGAAATTCGTGATACTTTGGGCCAGCTTGGCCTGACTCACGGCGTACTGACCTTCGCTGACCAATGCGGCGATGAAATGATCGGCATCTCCGGCCGCGCGATTACGCCCGATGAAATGCTTACCTACGGCACGCGCATCGCTTTTCGTTAAGTCTCTCCACGCAGGGCTTTACAGCCCTGCTCAAGGCTAGGATAGTAATCCCCAACGACAGGGGCGCCGCGTGGCGGCTGAGAAGCACCCTTTGAACCTGAACCGGATAACGCCGGCGTAGGGAGTCGTGGTGCTTTTCACCACCTCCTTTGCCGGGAGGATATTATGCCCCACCCCCCACTTGGCGAGATGCTCGCCACGTTGCGAGATACTACCCCGCTCGTTCACTGCATAACCAATTATGTCGCGATGAACAGCACGGCCAACCTACTGTTAGCCACGGGCGTCTCACCCGCCATGCTGCATGCACCTGAAGAAGTGGCGGAATTCACCGCCATAGCGGGTGCGCTCTCGATCAATATTGGGACAATCTCTTCCCCTTGGGCAGCGTCGATGGCGCTTGCCGCACGCGCAGCAAACGCAACCGGCACGCCTTGGGTTTTAGATCCCGTCGCCGTTGGGGCGACCGCCTTTCGTCAGCAAGTGTGTACTGAGCTGCTGACCCACCAGCCGACGGTTATTCGTGCCAATGCATCGGAAGTGATGGCACTCGCCGGTCTTGCTAGCCAAGGGCGTGGTGTTGACGCGACGGCGACGACGGATGACGCGACAGCGGCCATCGCACTAGCACAGCAGCAGCGCTGCATCGTGGCCATGACCGGCGAAACCGATGTGATTACCGATGGCACCCGCCACTACCGCTTAACAGGCGGGCATCCGATGATGCCCCGAGTAACTACCCTGGGCTGTGGCTTGAGCGCTTTGGTTGCCGGATTTGTGGCTGCCAACCGTGATTACCCGCTTGCTGCTACGTTGGCGGCGCTGGCCTGTTTTAGTATTACAGGCAGCCGTGCAGGGCAACAGGCCAATGGGCCGGGCAGCTTTCAAGTGGCACTCCTAGATGCGCTGTATGCGCTGACACCGGATGACCTCTCTACCCTTAGCCCGTTGGAGGAAATCCATGCGGTGTGATCTTTCGCTCTATTTAGTCACCGATGCCGCCCTTTGCGCCGAAGCAGGCCTGGAAGCCACGGTGGAGGCTGCCGTGAAAGGGGGCGTGACCCTGGTGCAACTGCGCGATAAACACGCCAGCGACGAGGCGATGATCGCTCAGGCGCAGCGGCTTAAAGCGCTCCTGGCAGGCACCGGTGTGCCGTTAATCATCAACGACCGGCTCAACGTTGCCGTGGCTAGCCAGGCCGATGGCCTGCACGTTGGGCAGAGTGATACGGCCGTTCAGGAGGCGCGCCAAGCGCTGGGGTCACAGGCCATCATAGGGCTATCGATCAATACGCCGGAGCAGTTGCACAACGCCCCCGTGGCGCTGCTGGATTACGTGGGTTTGGGGCCGGTGTTTGCGACCGTCAGTAAGCAAGACCACGCTCAGCCGATTGGCTTTGATGGCTTAGCGACGCTGGCCAGCACCTGCCCCCTGCCAAGCGTGGCGATTGGCGGTTTAAAAGCGCAGCATGCCGCCCAGGTGAGGGCCACAGGGGCCAACGGCCTTGCGGTGATTTCCGCTATTTGTGGCCAGCCCGATCCGTATCAGGCGGCGCTGGCATTTCGCGCTCTATGATTCAGCTCGACCAGCTAGCGGCCTTTGTCAAAGTGGCAGAGCTTGGCAGCTACACCCGTGCTGCGGAGACATTAGATCTCTCGCGCACGCGGGTGTCGCGACAAGTGATGGCGCTGGAGGAAGCACTGGGCGCGCGCTTGATTCAGCGCACAACGAGGCGACTGCATCTCACGGAAGCAGGCGAGCGCTACTTGGCACGTGCCCAGGCCATACTACTCGCGTTGGATGAGGCCGCAGCCGATGTAGGCAGCGGCACCAGCACCGTCAGCGGGCGACTGCGCATTAATGGGCCTATGAGCTTCGGCACTCGCTACCTTGCGCCTCAAGTCGCTGCGTTTATGCAGGCCCACCCCGACCTAGAGGTGCGGTTAGACCTTAACGATCGCCGCGTAGACCTTTTAGAAGAGGGCTACGACTTGGCCATTCGGATTGGCAGCCTGCCCGACTCCAGCCTGATTGCCAAACGCCTCACCCGCTGCCAGCTACTGTTTTGCGCTTCACCCGAGTATCTCACCCAACACGGCACGCCAGAACATATCGACGACCTCGTCCAGCACCGCTGCCTGCGTTATCGCAGCGGACAAACGAGCGGCGACTGGCGGCTTGGCAACCAGCTGTTTAGTGTGGCAGGGCCGCTTGAGAGCAATAACGGCGATATGCTAACCCACGCTGCTGAAGCAGGGCTGGGCATTGCCCAACAGCCAAGCTTCCTGGTGACCGAGAGCATTGCCAGCGGGCGTTTAGTGCCTATTTTAACGCATCTTCCTCCCACGCTATTGGATATCCACGCGCTCTATCCTGCCAAGCGCTTCCTTCCGGCCAAGGTAGTGCGCTTTATTGAGCAACTAGCAGATGCGTGGGGCGACCCACCGGTGTGGGAGCGAGAACTGGAATTGTCGCGAAAAACGCAACAGTGAAGTGCGAAAGCGCTGGATTATCTTAGTTGTTCGCCGTCGTACAGTAGTGCCATCGCATCCAACGGGATGCCCACTACCACGAGAGAGCGCTATGACCACTTCATCTATCACCCCAACGCCAGCATCTGCACTTAACCTTCATGCCACTGCCCTACTGCGCATTAGCCTAGGAATCATGACGCTAGCCCACGGCTTGCTGAAAGTATTCGTTTTTACCCTTCCCGGCACGGTGGGCTATTTTGAGTCTTTGGGGCTACCAGGGTTTGTGGCCTACTTAACCATTGCTGCCGAAGTAGGCGGTGGCTTAGCGCTACTGTTCGGTGTTCAAACTCGCTGGGTCAGCCTTGCATTAGTGCCCGTGCTGTTAGGTGCCGCCTGGGTTCATTTGGGTAACGGCTGGATGTTCTCGAATGCTGGCGGCGGCTGGGAATTTCCGGTGTTTTGGGCGGTGGCCCTGCTGGCTCAGGCTGGCCTGGGGAGCGGTAGCTTCGTGATTAACCGCCGCTGGGCATAACGAGCATCGCGTTTCACTTCATCACCCGCTAAGGCGACAGCGTTAGCGGGTATTTACCGAGGGTTTTCTCATGCTACCTAGTCTATTTATCTCCCACGGTTCCCCCATGCTGGCGCTCACGCCGACACCCGCTCATCACTTTTTAAGGGAGCTAGGCAGCTCCCTGCGCCCAAAGGCGGTGGTGGTAGTTTCTGCTCACTGGGAAACGCAGCATTTGCAGGTCAGCAGTAGCATCCAGCCTGCCACCATTCACGATTTTGGCGGCTTTCCTGACGCTCTCTTTGCCCTTCAATACCCTGCCCCTGGTGATCCCGAGCTGGCAAAACGGCTAGCCACTCAGCTGGGTGCAACACCGGTTGAGCGCGGATTGGACCACGGTGCCTGGGTGCCGCTCTCCCTCATGTACCCTGATGCTGATATGCCGGTGGTCTCGCTGTCGCTACCCAGCCATTGGAGTAATACTGAACTGATAAGACTAGGCGAACAGCTGGCCACTCTGCGACAGGAAAACATTCTGGTGGTGGGGTCCGGCAGCTTGACCCACAACCTCTATGAGTTGCAGCCCCTGGATAGCCAGATGCCCGCCTGGGTGGATCGCTTTGCTGAATGGGTCCACGCGCGGCTGCTTGCAGGCGATCAGGACGCGCTGGCTCATTGGCAAGACGCTCCGGAAGCCAAGCGAAACCACCCCACCCCAGAGCACTTCCAACCGCTATTGGTGGCCTTAGGGGCAGGCAGCACCGCTTCAAGGGCGCACCACAGCGTGGAGCACGGCGTCCTCGCGATGGATGTTTATCAGTTTGCCTAGACGAAGGAGGGTTGCCCTGCGCTACGCCGTAGGGCGCCGTTTGAGGGTGGTGCGCCGGTCATGATAAGCAATGGCAAGCCCGCTGATCATAATCAGCACGCTGCCCACCCACACCCAGAGGTCGGGTAACTCGCCCCAGAACCACCAGCCTAGCAGTACCGCCCAAAGCATGGCGGTGTAATCAAAAGGTGCCGCAATGGCGGCAGGCGCATAACGAAAAGCCAGCGTGATAAACGCCGTGGCCCCCACACCCAATACGCCAGAGACAAAAAACCCCAACCAATGCCAGGGCTGTGGCGTTTGCCATACCCAGGGCAAACTGATGGCAGTAATAACGAGCGGCACCATGGTCATGTAGAACACCATGGCCCAAAGGTGCTCGTTGGCACCGTAGCGCCGGGCGGTCACCATCATCAGGGCATAGAAAACAGCCGCGGCCAATAAAATCATCGCCCCTAATTGAAACGCATCGCCGCCTGGGCGAACAACGATCAGTACGCCCGCAAATCCTACCAGTGATGCCACCAGTACCGGTGGGTCAATGCGCTCGCCCAGCAGCGGTACAGAAAGCAGCGTCACAAATAGCGGTGCCACAAACGCTATGGCGGTGGCCTCTGCCAGCGGCAGCAGGGTTAGCCCCCACACAAAGCACACCATGGTGGCGGTATAAATCAATCCACGCAGGAGATGAACACCCGGCCGTTTGGTGCGCAGCTTGCGTAGTCCGCCACTAAAGTAAGCCAACCAAGCAATCAGCGGCAGCGACACGAGCGTACGGAAAAAAATAATTTGTAGTGGCGAGTGCACCGCCCCTAACCACTTCGATACCGCATCACCCAGTGCCAGAAACAGCACGCCTAAACACATGCAAAGAATGCCTTTGAGGGATGGCGTCATGAACATACTCCTTGTGTTGCTATTGTTATGGTTATGCTCGGCGGTCATCAACGTAATCGAGTAGACATCATGGATTGACCTGCCCCTCCTCAACGTCGTGGATTACGTTGAGGTAGGGACCAAAATGCAGAGCCACTATTGAGGGAGGCAGGTCATGAAACAGTCTAACGCAACTCAGCAAGCTGTTGTCGAGCGGGCCGTTGCCCAGCGTGTCAGCGCCGCCGGCAACGTCCATGCCGCTTATATTGGCCTGGACGTGCACAAGGTCAGCATCTCGGTGGCCATCGCCGAGATCGGGCGCCAGGCGCCCGAGTTCCGCGGTGAGATTCCCAACGAACCCAAGGCCATCGACAAGCTGGTTCGCCAGCTGAGCGAGCGCTTCGCTGGGCAGCCCCTGCTG
>NZ_FODB01000052.1 GCF_900110265.1 Vreelandella aquamarina
CAGTTGGCGACAGCCCAACGTGCCCGCAACAAGCGGCGGGTAAAAGCTATTCACGCCAAGATCAAGAACCGTCGCCAGGACGCGCAGCACAAGTTTTCCCGGAAACTCGTCAACCAGTACGGCGAAATCGTCGTGGGCGATGTTTCCTCAACCAAGCTCGCGAAGACCAAGATGGCCAAAAGCGTCTACGACGCTGGCTGGTCACAACTGAAAACGATGCTGGAATATAAATGCGCTCACGCAGGCATCGTCTTCAAGGTCGTTCGCGAAACCAACACCACCCGCGCCTGTTCGTCGTGCGGCTCGCTTAGCGGGCCGCAGGGCGTCAACGGGTTGCGAGTAAGGGTCTGGGAGTGCGTGGAGTGTGGTGTACTCCACGACCGGGACGTGAATGCGGCCCGGAATATCCTCAGCCTCGGGGCAGGACGTTGCCCTCAAGAAGTTGGAATCCCCGTCCTTTAGGGCGGGGAGGACGTCAATCTGCTCATCACTGCGGGTGCTCTAGCGGGCTGCAACACCATTGCAGGGGCAGGACAAGACGTTGAAGAGGGCGGCCAAGCAGTACAGGACGCCGCGAGTTAAGGTTCGGTCTAACGGTTTATTGTACAATGTGCGGGCTAGGCAGCAATGCCTGGCCCGCACTGCTATCGAGGCAGGGATTTGTGGAGGGAGGTAAATAATGACGCCAGGAAAGCTTTGGATGACCACCACTCAGCGCCATATAAAAGGCCTGGGCAGTGCGCTGGCCGTGATGCTGTTAGCCGGGTGTAGCAGCGCGCCCAATGAGTCCGCCGCGCCTAACCCGCCGACGGTCGATCAAACCGCGCCGACTAGCCAAACATGCGATGCCAGCGCCGTGCAGTATGCCATTGGTGCGCCCTTTGATGAGGCCAACGTGGCGACGCTAGAAGAGCAGAGTGGCGCTCGTCAGGTGCGCGTGCTGCGCCCCGGCACGGCCGCGACCATGGATTTCCGTGACGACCGGCTCAATATTCATCTGGAAAGCAACGACATGATTGAGGCGCTGCGCTGCGGCTAACGCAAAATCAGCCATACGCAGGCGGCGCTTACGCGTGCGCTGTCCAATGTGCGCGCGAGCCTAGAGCAGACGCCCCTGGCGACCGCAACGGTCTAGCTAGTCGTAGCGATCTTTCCAACCCTGATGGCGCACCTGCTCTTTGAGCATGTCGAGCACGTCGTAAAGCACCTGTTCGGTCACTTTGGCGCTGGTGTCGTCGACGGTCAACCACCTGTCAAAGCTGGTGTCGGCGGTGCGCTCGACGAGTTGACGAAAGGCGGGGGAGTGCATGCCTTGCGCCATTTCATCCACCAGCCGCTGGGCGACGCTGCTGATAGAAGCTTGCATCGCGCTTGATGCGGTTTTTCCCATGGGTAAGCGGTGTAGTCGTTGAATTTCCGGGCTCTCCCGCAGCGTGCGGCTCACCAGATCATCGATGGCCGCCATAATGGCGGGGCGATTTTGCTGATAGGCTCGGCCTGCCGTGGCTTCCAAGCGCTCGGTAATTTCATGGATCAACTGGGTTTTGCGCGGCATGATCACCCGCTCGATGACGCGTTCGGTGAGCGAGTCGCTGGACATGATCTGCTCCTGAGCATTGCCTAGCAAGCGCAGCGCTATACGGTCTGAGAGCTCCTCCAGCAAAATATCGTAATACTTGGCAAAAAATCGATAGACCGACCAACGGGTCACATCGACCAAGCGCAGTCGATGTAACCGGTGTAGGAGCGAAATGACGCGTAAGGCACGTAGCCAACGAAACCCACTGAGTGGGATGCAGCCCAGCACGTCGTACCAGTGTACGAAGGGATAGAAAAACCAGCGGTGATAGCGCCGCTCGGCAATCGCGACGGCCCAGCCTAGCAGCACATCGGCAATAAAGAAGCTGACAAAGACCAAATCAATGGCAATAAATCGGCTGTGAATCGCCGTATCGTAAAAACGGTGAAAACCGGGCGTGATAGCGGCAATCGCTTGGTTGATCGGGCCAATCAGAAACAGCGAGTCAAACAGCAGCAGGCTAAGGTTAATAATAACGGCGGCGAGGATCAGTAGATCCCAGCCGATGTGCGCATACTCAACGGCCTTGGGAAGGCGGGGATAGCGCTGCCTGATGGGCATGATGACTCCTTGTCGTTGAAAGTAGAGCAGCGCTTAGCGCTGCTGGTGATGCTGCTGGGTCAGCTCCTCTTCGCGCTCTGCCTGCTTACGCAGCTTCTTGCGCAGCGCCGCCTTTTCGAAGCGCAGCTTCTGTAGCGGGGTCTCCAACGCCAGGGGCGGCACCCGGGCAGGTTTGCCGTTGGCGTCCACGGCTACCATGGTGAGGTAGCAGCTATTGGTATGGCGAATCAGCTTCTGGCGAATATCCTCGGCCACTACCTTAATGCCAATTTCCATGGAGGAGCGCCCCACATGGTTCACGCTGGCGAGAAACGTCACCAGCTCGCCCACATGGATTGGCTGTTTGAACAGCACTTGATCCACCGATAGCGTCACCACATAGTGGCCGGAGTAGCGGCTGGCGCAGGCGTAGGCGACTTCATCGAGCTTTTTAAGAATAGCACCGCCATGCACTTTACCGCTGAAGTTCGCCATGTCCGGCGTCATCAAGACCGTCATGGAGAGCTCGTGCTGGCCCGGTAAGGCGCTGTGTTCAAGGCTCTGGTCTGAGGCGTTGGGTACAGCAGAGGCGTCGGACATAAAAGTCACCTTACGATTAAAAATGCCCGCCCCCAGGCGATACCACAGGGGCGGGTGTTGACATCGTGCTTAGCAGCTTAGAACCACACTAAGCCCACGGAAATGATAATACCGGTAATCAACAGCTGGATCAGGCAGAAGCCCATGATGTCCTTAGCTTTCAAGCCGGCAATCGCCAGCACTGGCAGTGCCCAGAACGGCTGCAGCAGGTTAGTCCAGGCATCGCCCCAGGCCACCGCCATGGCCACGCGGGCAATATCGGCACCCAGCGCTTCTGCGGCAGGCAGCATGACCGGTGCCTGTACCGCCCACTGGCCACCACCGGAAGGCACAAACAGGTTCACGATACCGGCGCTGATGAACGACCAGAACGGCAGCGAGTTAGCGGTTGCAAACGAGACCAGCCACTCCGACATGCTCTGGGCCAGGCCCGACTGCACCATGATCGCCATAATGCCCGCATAAAAGGGGAACTGGATGACGATGCCCGCGCCGCCCTTGATGGCTTCGTTCAGGCTGGTAAGCAGGTTGCGCGGTGTGCGGTGCAGCACGATCGCCAGGAACAGGAACATGAAATTCACCACGTTCAGGTTCAGGCTGCCGCCGCGCAGCAGGAAGTGGTCCAGCAAGAACAGCAGGCCAGGTACACCTACCAGCAGGGCCAGCGGCATGCTGTTTTCGAGCTTTTCGGCAGGTCGCGTGATGCGGCCTACGGGCTCTGGCTCGTCGTCTAGCAGTTTGGGATCGACGTACACGCTGTCTTTTTCATCGAGCAGCATCATACGGTTGACCAGCGGTACGGCGATAAAGAGACACACCACAATGGCCAAGTTGAAGAAGGCGAAAATGGTCGAACCCGTGCCAATGACACCGATCTGATCGGCAGAGAAGTGGCCTTCGGTGGCAATCGTCAGCGGCACCGAACCGGCCAAGCCGCCGTGCCACACCACGAAGCCCGAGTAGGCGCTGGCCACCAACAGGCGGTAATCGACCTTGATCAGCCGGGCCAGCTCTTTGGCGAACAGAGCACCGACCACTAGGCCAAAACCCCAGTTGATCCAGCTAGCGGCTAAAGAGACCAGCGTGACGAGAATAATCGCGCCGCCGGGCGACTTCGCAGTACCGGCAATTTTTTGCAGAATGCGTTTCACGGGCGGAGAGCTTGCCAGCATGAAGCCGGTGACCAGCACGAGCAGCATCTGCATCGAGAAGGTCAGTAAGCCCCAGAAACCGTCGCCCCACATACGCAGCACGGCCAATGGTGTTTGGCGCTCTACCGCGATGGCGGCGACGGCAGCAATCAGGGTTAGCAGGAGAACGAAGATGTACGGGTCTGGTAAATAACGCTCGACCAGCTTAACTGCTGGTTTTGATATGAGTTTTAGCATGGAGTGCTCACTTTATTCGTTATTAGGAAGTGCGCGGCTAATATACGGCGGTGCGGCACAATTTTCACCCCTCAACGGCCAATGCGCAGAGTGCTTAGCTTCTACACATAACGTTACGTTAGCGCAGTTTGCTCGCTCTGCCCGTTGTGGCGTTCAACGCTGCTGATCAAAGGTGAGAAACGCCGGATGACGGCCGCCAGCGGGTCAGCCGGTAGTGCCGATAATAGCCAATGAGCACGGCCGAGCGGGTGAGCATAAAAAGTGTGAAGGCTAGCCAGAGGCCGTGATTGCCCAGCCCCTGGCATAGCCACCAGCTAGGCAGGTAGACTGCGAGGCCCGCAAAAATGCTGTTGCGCATCTCGCGTACCGCCGTGGTGCCGATAAACACGCCGTCAAGCAGGTAGCTCCAGACGGCAATCAGCGGCATGACCACCATCCACGGCAAATAGCTGGCGGCGGTGACGCGCACGTCGCTCAATCCGGTCAGCATTGCGATCAGTTGATTACCACCCAGGGCAAAAAGCAGCGCCGCCGCAGCGGATGTCCAGAAAGAGAACTGTGCCGTGGCCCGCACCGTGGCGGCAAACTCTCGCCAATCGCGACGCCCGTAAGCGCGCCCTACTAGCGACTCAGCCGCGTGGGCAAAGCCATCCAGCGCGTAGCTGGTCAGCATAATAAATTGCAGCAGCACGGCATTGGCGGCGAGCACGGTATCGCCCTGACGGGCGCCTTGCGCTGTAAAAAACGCCATGGCAAATAGTAGTCCAAGCGTTCGCACAAACAGGTTCGCATTAACACTAAATAACGCCGAATAGGCCTGCAGTGCCAATAGGCGCTGGCGTTGAAAGTGGCCTTCAAGATGCCCCAGCTGGCGCAGCACCAAGTAGCCACCGAACAGCAGCGCGCTGTAGTCAGCGAGCACGCTAGCCAGCGCTACGCCGTTACTGGTCATCCCCAGGCCCACCACAAACCATAGGTCGAGCACGATATTGACGCTATTGGTCAGCACCAGAATCATCAGCGTGACGCGGGAGTTCTGCTGCCCTAAAAACCACCCCAAAATGGCGTAGTTGGCCAGTACGGCAGGGGCAGACCAGAGGCGAATCTCGGCATACTCGCGGGCCAGCGGCGTGGCCTGTACGCTGCCATCTAGTAGCCATAGGCCAAGCGAGATGAGCGGTGTGCCAAACACGATTAATAGTGTGCCGATGACACCTGCCATGATCAGCGACTGGCCTAGCAAGTTGCGCACGTCACTAGGCGACTCGCGCCCTATGGCCTGGGCGACCAGTCCGGTGGTGCCCATGCGTAAAAAGCCAAAGCCCCAGTAGAGAAAGCTAAATAGCGTTGCGCCAAGGGTCACGCCGGCCAGGTAGCGAGAGTCGGGTAAGTGCCCGACCACGGCGGTATCCACCAAACCGAGTAGCGGTACGGTGATATTGGAGAGAATGATGGGCCAAGCGAGGGTCCAAATACGCATTCAGAGTGACCTTCGCTCGCAAACGTTCAGGCACATCTTAAGTGGGCGAGTTAAGCGGCAGTAATGATGCGATACTTCTCCATCAACTGCTCTTGGGTCTCGGGGCGCTCTGGGTCGAGGGGAATACAGTCCACAGGACACACCTGCTGGCACTGAGGCTCGTCGAAGTGGCCGACGCACTCGGTGCACAGGTTGGGGTTGATCACGTAAATCTCCTCACCGGGAGAAATCGCGTCGTTGGGGCATTCCGGTTCGCAGACGTCGCAGTTAATGCATTCGTCGGTGATCATCAGGGCCATGGGCATACCTCACGAATGGCGTGTCACTCGGGTTTTAGATACCCGAGTGTTTTGCTCAACAATATCGATAGCTAGGTAGTGTAGTGCTTACGCAGCGCCTCTGCGACCTGCGGGTGCACCAGGGGGGAAATATCGCCGCCCAGCTTGGCGATTTCCCGCACGATGGTCGAGGAGATATAGGAGTTTTCCACTGCCGGGGTAAGAAACACGCTCTCAAGCTCAGGATTTTGAGCGCGGTTCATATTGGCCAGCTGCAGCTCGTACTCAAAATCGGAGACCGCTCGCAGGCCGCGCAGAATAATCGTCGCGCCCTGTTCGTGCATCATGCTAGTGAGCAGCGTCGAGAAGCCAATCACGCTGACATTCGGCAGCGATGCGCACACCGACTGGGCCAGCGCAATTCGAGTATCCAAATCCAGGCTTGGGTGTTTGCCGGGGCTGGCTGCCACGGCAATCACCACTTTGTCGAACATCCGCGCGCCGCGCTCAATCAGGTCGAAGTGGCCGTTGGTGATCGGGTCGAACGTGCCAGGATAGACAGCGATCTTTTCGCGATGCGCGCTCATGACGGCGTCTCCTCATCCAGTGAACCAAACGGATTATCGGCGACCAGCGAAACCGCGTGGTCATAGCCGGGAATGTGGATACGGTCTGCGTGAATCTCAAGCTCTGGGCCTTCCAGCACCGCTTCGCCAAACTGGTAGCGGGGGGCGTAGCGCCCGCGATCGGCCTCGGCGAGATAGGCAGCGGCGTTAGCGCGTACCGCTTCGCGGCGACCTTTCCACGCTTCTATCGCGGCGCTGCCGTGGCGCTTGGTGAGTAAACGCTCGGTCACCTCTGGCGAGAGCACCACGCCGGTGGCGTTATTACCGCCAAAGCCTTTGGCGTTGATAAAGGCAGCATCGGCGGTAAATGCTTGAGGAGTCGTGAAAAAGCGCAGCCGCTCGGCGTAGACGTCATCGGCCACCGCATCCAGCGTGGGGATACCCGGCAGCAAACCGTGGGCGAAGCTGCCCAGGGCGCTGGCCAGCTGATCACCTGCCGCTGACCCTTGGGAGTGGCCGATGAACGCTTTAATGGCCACCACCGGCCACTGCTTGATGCCGTTCGCGCGGGCGATTTCATCGAATACGTGGGATTCGGTGGTGCGGTTTTTCGGCGTGCTGGTGCCGTGGGCATGAAGGAAGGTGCGTTCTTTCAGCGCGGTCTCTCCCAGCATGTCTTTAACCAGCGCGGCGGCTTTACCCAGGGTGATGTAGTTGCCGATGCCCGGCGCGGAGATAGAGCGCTTATAGCCGTCGGCATTGACAAACACATCGGGCACCGCGCCGAGAATATCGGCCCCTAGCTCTAGGGCAAGGCTGTCGTCCATCAGCAGCAGGAACTGGCTCGCTTCTGCCATGGTGAACCCGCAGTTGCGGGCAAACGGACGGCAGGCGCGCTGATAATCAGCGTCGGTCAGCAGCTCCAGGGCATCCAGCGCTTTTAGGCTGGCGTCATCGGCCAGCGCGCCCATGGCACGGAAGCCTTCGATAATTTCCGGGGTAATCGGCGCATCGGCGGTGCCCACCATCACCACCCGGCGACGGCCTGCGCGGATATCGTCAATGCCCAGGCGCAGGTTGTAGAGGAAGCTGGCGCAGGCGCCTAGCGCTGCGCCGGTGCCGCCTACGCTGCCGAGTACATAGGCATTGAGGAAGTCAGCGGGCATCTGTCCATAGCCCAGCGGCATCTGCTTGGAGGTGGCGCGCTGGCCGGTCACCAAGCTTTTCAATAAGCCGCCCCAGCCCTGGTCATCGAGCTGGCCAATCGAGTTGCCCGCGTACACAGCGATATGGTCGGGGTTGAGCTGCTGGCGCAGGGTTTCCCAAGAGAGGCCGCTGGCGCCCAAGCAGTCGCTGGCGCCAAACACCGCCATGGAGAGCCCGCGAGGATGGTGCACGCTGCGGTAAAGGCTGGCTGGGTCAAAGCCGCTCGGCAGTTGCGCGGCAGCCCGCACTTTAGGCTCTTGGGCGTCCGGTAGCAGCACGTCGAAGATGCCCGCAGGAATAGTCACCTCGACTTCACGGGTATCGATTTCGCGCACCTGCCACCCATCGGGCAACTGGTCGGGTAGCTGGCGGCGGCGCAGTGTCACGCGCAGCGGCTCTGCCAGCGCCAAATCGGCTCGTCGGTTTGCCGGCAGGCCAGGGGCGAGAAAGCGCGGGTCTTCATTGCGGCGAATCAGCGTGTGGTTAAGCACCTGATCGCGCAGCATCTGGGCAGGGGCGTCAATGGGCTGCCCTGCGCTGTCGTGCCATCCGTTGTCGGAGTGCTCGGCAAGGCGCATAAGCGCTGCCAAGCTTTCCACGGTTTGGCGCTGCTGGTCAGCAGGAAGAGCATCAAGCACGGTGCGGCGGAAGGCCTGATGGCCCGAGGTTCTGCCGGCGGGATTGATGCCGCCCATGCCGACAATCACCGGTAAGTGTGACAAGCCGGGTTCCTCGTGGTGCGGTGGTTTTTAATAACGGTTATTGTCAGACCGTGTCGAAAACCTTAACCGATCTGAGCTTAATAGTGAGCTTACAAAAAGGCTCGGGCGTGATCATAGCACCGGGCGTGCAACGGCGTCATGCCGAGTGCGCGGGAGACTGATAGAATCACGCTTTTTTTAACCCAGGGGATGGCATGCAGCACACCTCACGGCCAGTGATTTCCAATCAGCCAGGTCCGCATCACGATGTGGCGCGCCGAGTAGCGCGCGCGTTAGCGCATCCGCTGCGCAAACCCATTGCTGACCACACGCGCCGAGCGTTTGAGCAGGCCGATGCGTGGCGCCAGCAGCACTCTGCACCGTTGATTCTCGACGCAGGTTGCGGAGTAGGACTATCGACCCGGCGGATAGCCATACAGTTCCCCCACCACAGCGTGATTGGCGTTGACCGAAGTGAGGATCGTCTGGGCCGGGAGCACGGTGAGCTGCCGGAAAACGCCCTGCTGGTGCGTGCCGATCTGGTCGATTTCTGGCGACTGGCCCTGGAAGCAGGCTGGACGCCCGAGCGCCACTACCTGCTGTATCCCAACCCTTATCCTAAATCAGCACACTTGAAAATGCGCTGGCATGGCCATCCGGTTTTCCCCACACTGTTAGCCCTGCGCGGGCGGCTCGAGCTGCGTTCGAACTGGCAGCTCTATGTGGAAGAGTTTGCCCAGGCCGTGGAGGTCGTCACCGGCCAAAAGGCAAGCGTTGCCCCGTTGCACCCTAATGGTGACTATCTCACCCCGTTTGAAGCCAAATATGACCAAAGTGGCCAAACACTTTGGCGTTTGTGCATCGACCTGGAGCGCCCATGACATTTGTTTATTTGATTCTCGCGATTGTGGCAGAAGTGATCGCTACCAGCGCGTTAAAAGCCTCTGCGGGCTTTACGCGGCCGCTGCCGAGCCTGCTGGTTGTGGGTGGCTACGGGGTTGCGTTCTATTTATTAAGCTTGGTGTTGCGCACCCTGCCGGTGGGTATTACTTACGCCATCTGGGCGGGGTTGGGCATCGTTCTGGTGACTCTGGTCGGAATAATGGTGTTTGGCGAGAAGCCTGATCTGCCCGCCGTACTGGGGATCAGCCTGATTGTGGCCGGGGTGGTGACGCTACAGGTCTTTTCCAAAATGAATGTGCATTGAGGTAGCTCAAAGTGACGTGTTTTCGCAACTTCTCCACGCGCTGGCTGCGCAACGGTATCGTCGCGGGGGTAACGACCGCTGCGCTGTGCGCCAGCTCGGTGCTCTGGGCCGACTTCACCCGGCTGAGTCAGTTAGAAGCAAAAGGGTTTTCGGTCAGCGCTGAAGCGCGCCTGTTAGATGCCGATAGCGGTAGTAACCCACTGCTGGGTAGCCTAAATCCAGAGCGGCAGCTCTCACCCGCCTCGGTCACGAAAGCTTACATGTCTGCGGCACTGCTAAACCGCTTTGGTCCTCAACATCGCTTCACCAGCCAACTCGTCAGTACCGGCCAAGTACAGGATGGCGTGCTGCGTGGCGATCTGGTGTTTGAAGGCGGCGGTGACCCAGGTTTGACGACGGAAGACCTGTGGCGGCTCGTCCAGCGCCTGCAGCTTGCCGGGGTAACGCACGTCGACGGTGCGCTGGTGGTCAGTCAGTGGCGCTTTGGCCCAGTGGAGTGCATCACCACTGATCGCTGCAACGCGCGTACCCGAGTCACCAACGCCTATAGTGCGCCGCTAACCTCGGCAGGCGTCAATTTTGGTACGTGGTGTGTCAACGTGGCGCCTGCGGCAACCCCCGGCGAGCCTGCGCGGGTAGGGCTATGTGATAGCCAGGCGCCGCTGGTGGCCATTGATAATCAGGTGGTCACACGCCCGGCGAACAGTGGCACGGAGATTAGCGCCGAGCGCATCACCGATGAGCGTGGCGATGTGATGCGTTTGACGGGGCAAATTTCTACTAATGCAGCCGCGCGGGATGTTTACCGTGGTGCCGGAGATGCGGCTGAAAAAACCGCCCAGGTACTGTTAAGCATGCTCAATCAGGCGGGCGTTAGCGTGCGTGACCCGTGGCGGGTAAGCTCAACCCAGCCGCCAAGCAGCGCCCAGCGCCTTGCCGCAGTGGATAGCCAGCCGCTCCAGGAGCTGATACTGCGCACCATGAACTACTCCAATAACTATATGGCCGACGTGCTGGCGCTGAACTTGGTAGAAACACCCCAAGCGCAGCTGCGTCAGGCAGGGCAGGCCATTGAAACCTATGTGCAGAGCTTGCCTGGGCACGGCCCGGTCACACTGCACAGCGGCAGCGGTTTAACCACCGATAACCGCACCTCGGCGCACGGTGTCAACGTAATGCTGGAGGACATGTTCCGCCAAAGCGCGCTGTTCCCAAGCTTCGTGGCCTCTTTCCAGTCGCCCGCCAACGGCGTGATGCGCTTTATCCGTCGTGGCTCACCTACCTTTCAAAATAACGTCATGCTGAAAACCGGCACGCTCAACCAGCCGTTTGCCGTACGTGCCGCGGCGGGCTATTTCCGCACGGCCCAAGGGCGCTGGGGGGTGTTTAGTGTGTTAGTGAACGGTAGCGGCAGTACCCCCTACCTCAGCTGGCCCGAGGTGCTTGACCCACTGTCGTTAGATTTAGATGCAATGATTTTAGCTAATTAATTAAACGCTTAGGTGAGGCAACGGGCATGAAGCCACGTCACACAGGATTAACCCATTTATTGCACTCCACGCGCTACTCTTGGAAAGGCCTGAAGGCGGCGTTTCGTAATGAGGCTGCCTTTCGTCAGGAGTTGGCGATTACTGCCGTGCTGCTGCCATTTGCCTGGTGGATTGGCGAAGGCCCGATCAGTTGGCTGCTGCTGGTCGGCAGTCTGTTTCTCGTGCTGATTGTCGAGCTGCTCAACAGCGCCATCGAAAACGTGGTCGACCGTATCGGCACCGAACACCATGAGCTGTCAGGGCGTGCCAAGGACATCGGCTCGGCCGCGGTGATGCTGTCGCTGATGATGGCGGGGCTGACCTGGGGGCTGTTAGGCTGGGAAAAATGGATGGGCTAGTTGGCCTAGAATGGCGTTGAGAATCATAACAATCGCTTGGCAAAGAGGTGCTTATGCAGACCAATGATGCGTTATTCCCCACGACAACGCTTCCCAAAGCGCTTGCACCTGCTGCCGAACAGGCACAACAGCGCCTCAGCGAGGCCCTAAGCCAGGCGGATAATATCGCCTCAATGACCAAGCAGCCGCTGCCCTCCAGTAGTTGGGAGGCGCTCGCTCCTGCCCGCCGGGAAGCGCTGGCTCGAGTGGTCACTATCTCCACCTTCGCCCTTGATACGTTGGCGCGCTTTCCCCACTGGCTGGCCGAGCTGGATGCGGCAGGGGAGTTGGATAGCGCGCCCAGCAAAGAAGCGCTGACTCAGTGGTTGGATGATGCTCTGGAGAGCGCCGAGGACGAAGATGCCCTGCACCGGGCGCTGCGCCGTTTTCGTCGAGCGCGCATGCTGGGCATTGTTTGGCGCGATCTAAATCGCCTCGACGGTGCCACCATGTGGGATACCGCCCGATCGGTCTCTTGGCTGGCGGAAGTATGCACCGAAGCGGCGCTTGGCTGGCTGGAGCGTTTTTATGCATCCCGCTGGGGGACACCTGCCGCTCGCAGTGATGGTGAGCCTCAGCGGCTGGTGGTACTGGGAATGGGTAAGTTGGGCGCGGGGGAGCTCAACCTATCGTCGGATATCGATCTGATTTTTGCCTTCCCTGAAAAGGGCGAGACCGAAGGCGGCCGAAAACCGCTAGAGCATCAAGAGTACTTTACCAAGCTTGGCCAGCGCCTGATCGCCGCCCTGGATGCCATGACGGCGGATGGTTTTGTGTTCCGTGTAGATATGCGCTTGCGCCCGCTGGGCGATGGCGGCCCGCTGGTAGGCAGCTTTTCGATGCTCTCCAGCTACTATCAAGACCAAGGCCGTGAGTGGGAGCGCTACGCCATGCTGAAGGCGCGGCCTGTGGCGGGGGATATCGACGCGGGCCAAGAGCTGCTGGCAAGCCTACGGCCGTTTGTGTATCGCCGCTATCTGGATTTTGGGGCCATTGAGTCGCTGCGCGAGCTGAAGGCAATGATCAATCGCGAAGTGAAACGCAAAGGCATGCAGAGCAACATCAAGCTGGGGCCGGGGGGCATCCGCGAGGTGGAGTTCGTGGTGCAGGCGTTTCAGCTGATTCGCGGCGGGCGTGATACTGAGCTGCAGGTCACCTCGCTGCAAACAGCGCTCAAGCGCTTGCCCGAGCTTGGGCTGCTGCCTCAAGCCGTGGTGGACGAGCTACTGCCGGATTACGCCTTCCTGCGCGATGTGGAGCACGCCCTTCAAGCGCTGGAAGATCGCCAAACCCAAATGCTGCCCACCGATGATGAGGACCGCGAGCGCGTCGCTTTCGCCATGGGGCACGAGGATTGGCCCGGGCTTATCGCCCAGCTAGATGAGGTCCGCGAGCGGGTGCGCCAGCACTTCGACGCGGTGATCGCCGACCCTGAAGAAGAGGCCGATGAAGAGCAAAGCGACGCCAGCCTCTCCCAGTGGCGGCTATTGTGGCGCGGTGAACTTGAAGAGGATGAGGCTCAGGCCCTTCTCAGCGAAGCGGGCTTTAACGAATCGGAAAAAGCACTCAAACGATTAAAAAGCCTTTATCACTCGCGCGCCGTGCAGAGCATGCAGCGTATTGGTTTTGAGCGCTTGGATGCACTGATGCCGCTGCTACTGGCTGCCGTGGCGCAGAGCGATACGCCGGACACGGCCCTGGCTCGGGTGCAGCCGTTGATCGAGGCGGTGCTACGACGCACCGCCTATCTGGCGCTGCTGCGCGAAAATCCGCATACCCTTGAGCATTTGATGCGGCTATGTTCGGCGAGCCCTTGGATTGCTGAACAGTTGGCACGCTACCCCATCCTGCTGGATGAGTTGTTAACCCCCGATACGCTCTACACGCCCGCCGATAAATCGCGGCTTGCCGACGAATTGCGTCAAACGCTCAACCGTTTACCCGAGGATGATGAAGAAGCGCAGCTAGAAGCACTGCGGGTGTTCAAGCATGCGCAGATGCTGCATGTGGCCGCCTCGGATGTGGCGGGTACGCGTCATCTGATGAAAGTAAGCGATTACTTAACCTATATCGCAGAAGTTATTTTAGACGCGGTGCTGGCGATGGCGTGGAAGCATGTCACCCGCAAGCACGGTGCGCCTGCGGGGTGTAACAACCGCGAACCTGCCTTTTTGATTATTGGTTATGGCAAGCTGGGCGGCATTGAGCTGGGCTACGGCTCTGACCTGGATCTGGTGTTCCTGCACGATAACGACGGTAAAGGCAGTACCGACGGCCCTCGGCCTTTGGATACGCCGGTGTTTTTCACTCGCCTGGGCCAGCGCATCATTCATCTGCTGACTGCGGTAACCCCGGCGGGCAGTCTTTATGAAGTGGACATGCGCCTTCGTCCATCAGGGAATGCGGGGCTGCTCGTCACGTCGCTGGACGCGTTTGCCGAGTATCAGCATCAAAATGCCTGGACCTGGGAGCATCAGGCGCTGGTGCGGGCCAGAGTGGTGGCGGGCAGTGAGGCGCTGGCCGATAAGTTTGACGAGCTGCGTGGTTCGATTTTACGCCGCGAGCGCGACCCGCAGGCGCTGCGTGATGATGTGGTGAGCATGCGCCATAAAATGCGTGATCACTTGGGCACGAAAGGCGAGGGCGCCAAATCTGAGCGGGGCGATGGCGAAAATGCCAGCACAGATGCCACGTTTAGCTTGAAGCACGATGCAGGCGGCATGGTGGATATCGAGTTTCTCTGTCAGTACGCCGTGCTCGCGCTCTCCCATCAAACGCCCGCGCTGATCACCTATAGCGATAATATTCGCATTTTGGAAACTCTGGCCGAGAGCGGGCACATCACCCAAGTGGAGGCTGAGCAGCTACGCGAGGCTTACCTGGCCTACCGCAGTCGTACTCACCGCGCGGCGTTGACCGGTGAAAAGGCGTTAGGGCAGGTTAAAGAGTTTGCGGAGCACCGTCAGATAGTGACCGCACTGTGGCAGCGTTTTCTGGAACCTTGATTGGCGGGCAGGGCGTTTTTCAGTAGCACCAGTAAAAAGCTAGCCTGATAACGACTGGCCTAAAAAACGGCTGCTCCCATATCAATCGTTTTAATCACAGCAGTTCCCATAACAGCAGTTCCAATAAAAACAAGGACGACACAATGCGCACTCCTTTTCCTGTGCGGCCTCGCAGCGAGGTGGCTGGTCAATGATCGGTCAAATTTTAGCCACGCTGCTGCCGGTGTTTTTGATTGCCGGTAGCGGTGCCGCCTACGGACGATTCCGCACTCCCGATATTCGCAGTTTAAACACCCTCAATATGGAGCTGTTTGTTCCACTGCTGGTGTTTGCCGTGCTAGCCGACCGCCAAGCGCCCCTGGCGGAGTACGCCTGGCTCGCCAGCGCTGCCGCGCTGGTGGTGCTGGGGTCAGGGTTAGTGCTGTGGCCGGTGGTGAAGTGGCTTGGGTTGGACAGTAAGGTCTTTCTGCCGCCAATGATGTTCAATAATTCCGGCAATATGGGGGTGCCGCTGCTGGTGCTGGCTTTCGGGCCGGAAGCGCTGCCAGCGGCGGTGGTAGTGTTTATCGTGGAGATGCTGCTGCACTTTTCGGTGGGGCTTTACATGCTGGACCCGCGCACTTCGCTGTGGCGGATGCTTAGAATGCCCATCGTGGCGGCCAGTTTGGCAGGGCTGCTGGTTAATGTAGGGGGCGTGCCGCTGCCGGGCTGGCTGCTGGAAGCCATGCATATGCTGGGTGGTGTGTGCATTCCGCTAATGCTATTTGCGCTGGGCGTGCGCCTGCTGGAAATCGACTTTAGCGACTGGCGAACAGGGCTACTGGGGGCGTTGCTTTGCCCGCTCTCTGGGCTGGTGATTGCGCTGCCGCTCATGTGGCTGCTGCCGCTGAATCCGTTGCAAACAGCCACCTTGTTAGTATTTGCCGCGTTGCCGCCAGCGGTATTGAATTACTTGGTGGCCGAGCAGTACAAGCTCGCCCCTCATAAGGTGGCGTCGTTGGTGTTGATCGGTAACTTGGGAAGTTTGATCGTCATGCCGCTAACGCTGGCGGCGGCCTTCGCCTGGATCCAGCCGCCGCCCTAACGGCGAGGCTCGTCTTTTACTTCGTAGCTACCTTCCAGAGCATCGTGCTGCCTAGATGGCTGATCGCCAGCGTAGCCGCCGCCAATGTCTTGAGCGTGATCGGCACGCATCTGCTCCATACGCTTTTTCATCTTATGGCGCACAAACGGCATCATCGCCCAGCCAATCAGCAGGAAAAATAGCCCCAGCACAACGCCAACAATCATCAGTGCGCCAAACGCTAGCCACGTCAACAGCAGTTTCAAGCTGCCCATTAGCCCATTTGGCTGCGTTTGTGCAGCACGGGCGCGCCACTGGTTAGCAGCTTGCCAAGCGGCATTGCGTTGGTCGCGATTCATCTGTGGCATGAAAGCCTCCATCGTTCGTTTGCCACTATTGGAACATAGCGGAGCGAGCAAGTTCACTGCTTCTTTTTGAGAGTTGAAACTAATATATCAGTTGGTGCTAATTTTTCTGTATTAAGCGCTTAACATGCGATTGCTAGCCTCGGATGTTAGGATTTAATTGAGCGCACTAAAATGAAGAGCCGTGTTTTTATAAATCCACGCATTTATTAACCAGTATTTTCATTAACCAGGGTGGTGCTATGACAAATCATGGAGGGAAGTCGGTGTTTATCGCATCGGCAGTGATTATTTTCGGCTTAGTGATTGTGGGGGCCGCGTTTCCTGTCGCGTTTGGTAATGCTGCTGAGGCCGCCCTCACATCAATTACCGAGCTATTTGGCTGGTTCTATCTCTTCTCTGTATTTGGCTTTGTGGTGTTCCTGATTGGCCTGGCGCTCAGTAAATACGGCAAAGTACGTCTGGGACCCCAGGACAGTACGCCCAGCTACAGCTTTTTCTCATGGATCAGCATGCTATTGGCCGCAGGCTTTGGGGTAGGGCTGGTGTTTTACGGCATGGCAGAGCCCATGACGCACTACATTAACCCGCCTTACGGCGATGTCCCGGCAGAGAGCGAAGCGGCTGCACGCTACGCCATCCAGTACAGCTATTTTAATTGGGGAATTCACCAGTGGGCGGCATTCTCCGTGGTGGGTTTGATTATTGCTTACTTTCAGTTCCGTAAGGGGCAGGCGGGTTTGGTGTCTTCAGTGCTCTCGTCGGTCACGGCCAAGCACCCCCATGTGCGCCCCTACGCTTCCTGGTTAGATGTTTTTGCGGTGGTGGCTACCGTGATGGGGGTGGCGACATCACTAGGGCTTGGCGTATTACAAATGAATGGCGGTCTTAACGCGGTATTTGGCTTGCCGGAGAATGGGTTTTGGCAATTTGTCATTCTATTTGTGATGTTCTGCGCCTACATGGCATCTACTTGGTCTGGTTTGGATAAAGGCATTAAGCGCCTGTCTAACTTAAATATGGCGCTGTGTATCGGTTTGATGCTCTACGTGCTGTTCACCGGCCCGACCATTGCTATTTTGGAAACGATTACGCTAGGCATTGGCGACTATCTGCAGAATTTTATTGGCATGAGCCTGCGCATTTCACCCTATAGCGACAACCAGTGGGCTAGTAGCTGGACCATCTTCTACTGGGCTTGGGTGATTGCCTGGTCGCCCTTTGTGGGCACCTTTGTGGCACGTGTGTCTCGCGGGCGCACTATTAAAGAGTACGTATTTGGGGTGCTCTTTGTGCCGCCGCTTTTGGCGTGCTTGTGGATCGGCGTATTTGGTGGTGCAGCGCTTAACCTGGAGCTGAACGGCACCGATGTAGGCCTGGCTGCGGCCACCGAAGCAAACATCACCGTCGCCCTGTTTGAGATGTTTGATTTGATGCCGTTCTCGGGCGTGCTCTCCGTGTTGGCCATGCTGCTAATTTTTATTTTCCTGGTGACCTCAGCAGACTCCGCTTCGTATATTGTGGCGCAGATGACGGATAATGGTTCTATCAATCCACCACTCTATAAACGCGTGGTATGGGGCGTGCTGATCGCGGCGATTTGCCTTACGCTTATCGTGGCGGGTGGCCTTTCTGGCCTGCAGTCAGCGGCCGTGCTGTCAGCGCTGCCGTTTACCTTTATTCTGTATATGATGGTGATTGTGCTGGTACGCGAGCTGCGTGCGGATCGTAAAGCGATGCTGACCCAGCTCTACCGTCGCCACGGTGAGACCCCCGTGGGTGCTGATGCCTTTGAGGCGGAGCAGTTAGGGGAAGAGGAGCGTCTGCGCCGTGCGCCCAGCGTGGTCAATCGGCGTATTAATAGCTAAACAACGGCTTCGATAGAGGAAGCACCTATGGAAACTGCGTGCTAATGGCTCGACAGGGACGTCACGGGGCAACGCGAAGGCAGCCAAAAGGGGCTGCCTTCGACCGTTGGTTAGATCGGGTGGTCACCGTTGCGGTAGTCACTGCGATGGTGGTCGGCTTGTCAGCGGTCATTGCCCACTGGTTGCTGTGACGCTGTGACGTAGAGCCGATGGATGCCTACAACGCCCGATTACGCCGGGCGTTCGTGTATCTCAATGCGGTTCCTGCCGCGTCGTTTGGCATGGTAGAGCTGTTGATCTGCTTTGTTGAGCAGGTCATCAGGGCTAAGCGGCTGCTCAGGTGTTGTGGTGGCAATGCCCATGCTAGCCGTTAGGTGCGAATGAGTGCTGGAGTAGGAATGGGGAATAGCCAGTGACAGAATGGCTTGGCGCAGGCAGTTGGCAATATTCATCGCCTCATTGGCATCTTTGCCAGGCAGTACACAGATAAAGCGGTGCGTAATAAAAGGTGAATAAGTGCTCAATGGCGAGCTCCAGCTCCTTGGCAAGATACTCCCCTGTGGCCCTCCCCGTCACAATCACATCAAGCAAGCCTGCGGATAAACGTGCCATGTTTTCCCGCTCAGTGGGCGCTCGCAACACGTTAATGCCTTTGCTCGCAACGTAATCTCCCACGGCATCCTCGCGGAAACTACCGACTTTCCATTCGTGTAACTCGCTAAGCTGCGTCAGCTCAAGCTGCCGTTCGGCGAGGCCAAAAGCAGACCATTCGTTAATTACAAGTGGCCCTACCCAGTGAAACTGCCGTTCTCTTTCAGCCGTACGGGTAGTGGAGTAGACGCAGTGATAGTCACGTAGCCTTGCTTCGGTGTAGGAACGTGCCCAGGGAAGTATCCGGAAGTTAGGTTTTGTACGCAAAGCCTTATCTGCTAATTTTACCTAGCAAAGTTAGAGTAACTTTGTATTTCTGTCACCTCTATTCTGTTAACGCTGTCTATAGCCGTGCGATGCGGCTAACTGATAGTCTTAGAACTCTTTTTAAGCGAGTGCTGATATGCCGTCTGCAACTGCTACGCCTGCCTCGTCCCCCTACGCTACGCGGCGCGAAATTTTCGGCTGGGCAATGTTTGATTTTGCCAATCAAGCCTACACGCTCCTCATTATTACCGTGGTATTTGGTGAGCTATTTACCACGGTGATTGTCGGTGAGCGGAACGATGGCTACCGCTTAGCGAACTTTTTATGGAGCTTGGCCTTAGCCATCAGTTATTTACTGGTGGTGATCAGCGCTCCCCTGTGTGGCGCCATCATGGATTACCGTGCTGAAAAAAAGCGCTTTCTTCTGTTTAGCTACATGGCTACGGTGGCAACCACGGCCATGCTCTACTTCGTTGAGCCCGGCTACGTGGTGTTAGGCCTTCTGTTAATCGTACTCTCAAACTACGCCTACTCCATGGGAGAGTCATTTATTGCCGCTTTTCTGCCAGAGTTAGGGCCGCCGGGTGCGCTGGGTAAAATTTCCGGCTTTGGTTGGGCATTGGGCTATATTGGCGGCCTATTGGCCGCAGGGTTTACGCTGATTGTGCTAGGAGAGGCAACGGCTGACAATTTTGAGCGTATTCGCTGGGTAGGACCTTTTGCAGCAGGGTTCTTTTTAGTGGCGGCGATTCCCACTTTTTTATGGCTGAAAGAGCGCGGCGTACCTAAACCCCATGGCGTTTCTTATCGGCAAATTGCCCAGCAGAGGATTTTGGGTACTTTTCATGAGCTGCGCTACTTCAAAGACTTAAGCGTTTTCTTAGTGTCACTTCTATTTTCGATGGCAGGCGTTTACATCATTATCGCTTTTGCTTTTATCTACGGGGCCCAGGTGATTGGCTGGGATGAGAGCGTGCGCAATATCATGTTTATTATTGTGCAGGTCACCGCTGCTGCGGGAGCCATCGGATTTGGGTTTTTACAAGATAAACTGGGCGCTAAACACACTTATCAAATGACACTTGCTCTCTGGGTTGCGGCTATTGTCGCGATCTGGGCAACTCCGGCGTTAACCGAGTGGCTCAATCAGCAGTTTGGGTGGCAGTGGCAGGCACAGCACTTGTTTTTAGTGGTCGGCTGCTTAGCCGGGTTGAGTTTAGGCTCTAGCCAGTCGGCCAGCCGCGCGCTGGTGGGTGTCTTTTCACCGCTGGAAAAATCAGCGGAGTTTTTTGGCTTCTGGGGCTTGGCAAACAAACTGGCGGGGGTGCTGGGCATCGTCATGTTAGGGGTGTTGCAAACGCTGATTGGCCTTCAAGCGTCTATTCTTTTATGTGTTGGGCTATTTATTGCAGCGATGCTAATTTGCGTAGGCGTCAATGAGCGCCGTGGCCGTGAGGCGGCAGTGGCCTGGAAAAGTTCTTGATGCCGTGAGGTGAATAATGGCAAGACACAGGCCACAGCAGGGCGGCATTGTGATGATGCTGCTATTTTGGGTGCTGTTAATGGCGGTAGGAACGTGGTGGATTCAGGGCGGTCTTGACGACATGCTGCACCCTAACGTGAACATCATGAATACCTCCCCAGACAATGGCCCGGTAACACTAAAGCGTAACCGAGCAGGCCATTTTGAAGCACCGGGTCAGATCAACGGTGAGCCTGTGACGTTTTTGTTGGATACAGGCGCCACTTATGTAGCGGTGCCTAGTGAGCTAGCTAAAAGGCTAAGCTTAGCGCCAGGGCGTCGTGCTTGGTTTAACACCGCCAATGGCCGTGTCGAGGGTAATCTGACTCAGCTAGATGAAGTAGTGCTGGGCGGTATTCAGATGAACAACGTGCAGGGCTCTATCAGCCCCGGCATGGAGCGCGATACGGTGCTGCTTGGGATGAGCTTTTTAAACCAGCTAGCGATTGAGATTCGCGGCGGGGAGATGGTGCTGCGCTTGCCAGAGCCTTAGGGCGACTTGTGCGCACTGCAGTCATGTGCTTAGCTGAAGACTCATGGATGCCAACACGCTAAGGAGTTGCTATGGGTATTGAAGTCGGTGGTTTGCTCGGTCTTATTTGGCTCATCATTGTGGTATGGGCCATCGTTAAAGTGGCAAAAAGCTCGGCTAGCGGGCTTGCCAAATTGCTATGGATTATCGCGCTACTGGTGTTTCCCCTGGTGGGGTTGATTGCTTGGTTCCTGTTCGGCCCCAAGGGATAGCCATCTTAACCATGAAGGCGTACATGAAGGCGTATTAAAAAGGCAGGCCTCGACAGGCCTGCCTTTTCTTTATATGCGCATCGTTAATCGAGCGAATCGTTGCTTTCGCTGGGCGGCGCTTTGTAGTGCCCGGGAATTTTTAACTTCTCTCCGTTGGGCAGGTCGCGCACTTGCGTTGGTACATAGACACGCTTAATGACACTTTTGGCTTTGCCATCTCCCATGGCGATCTCCTCCTGTCCGATTGTCGACAGTTCGCCACCTCACATTAGCGCTTGGTGGTGGAAGAATCAAGTTGCTCAAGACGCCCTCTAACTAGGATGCATACGCAACGCTAATCAAGGGGCAGGCGTTTGCAAGGTTTTAAGGTATCCTGGAAGCTATCCACAACCTGCTTTTGCACAGGGTGAGCGGGTGATAACACAAACTGCCTAAGCGGAGTGAAGAAAAAGGATGGTAGATCATTTGGAACAGCAGTTTCAAGCACTTGGGGCGCAGGAATCGGTAACTCCCGACTACCCTGACCAGGATCATGTGCTGATTATTGAAGATGATCAGCGCTTGGCCGAGCTCACCCGCGATTATCTGGAAGCAAACGGCTTTCAAGTGACGCTAGAAGCGGATGGTGCCAAAGGCGTAGATCGTATTTTAACGCTGCAGCCGGATCTAGTGATTTTGGATCTGATGCTACCCGGTGAAGATGGTTTGGCCATTTGCCGCCGCGTGCGGCCCAACTTTGCTGGCCCCATCATGATGCTGACTGCCCGCACTGATGACCTTGATCAAGTGCTCGGGCTAGAAATGGGCGCGGATGACTATGTGCCCAAACCGGTGCAGCCCCGCGTGCTGCTAGCCCGTATGCGTGCGCTTCTGCGTCGCGCGGACGCGCCAGCCCCCGATGGTGAAATGCGCCTTAAGTTTGAGAACCTGGAGATTGATAACGCCACGCGGGAAGCCTGGCTCTCCGGTGAGCGTATCGACCTGACCAGCGCAGAATTCGACCTGCTGTGGCTGCTAGCGCGTAATGCTGGCCGTGTGCTGACCCGCGAAGAGATTTTCAGCGACTTGCGAGGCATTAAATACGACGGCCAAGACCGCTCTATTGATGTGCGCGTATCGCGTATTCGCCCAAAAATTGGCGACGACCCTAACCAGCCGCACCGTATTAAAACCGTGCGCAGTAAAGGCTATCTGTTTGTTAAAGACAGTTAAACAAGAGAGGTCGCCTAATGCGGCGAGTGCTTAGCCACGGCTCGTTTTTACGCTTCTACCTACTGCTGGGCCTAGCGCTGTGCGTGGTGTTTTTTATTGCGCTAGGGGGGCGTTCTTTTATAGAGCAGGTGCGCCGGGAAGATTATCGCGAACAGCTCGCCGCGCTGCCTATGTCATTAATGACACAGCAGCTTGCCAGCGTGCCCATAGATGAGCGTGAAACACTGTTAGGCGATTTTTCCGAGCAGCTAGGCATGCAGCTGGTGCTGCGCGACATGAACGACGCCCAGTTAGGCTATTTCGAGCGGTCGCGAATTGAGCGGGGCGCGGTGTTAGTGGCAGAAGAGCCTTGGCAACTGCGCCAGCGGCTGCCCACGGCTAACACCAGCGGGGAGCTATGGGTGCTGGAAGCCACGTTTGACGCTTGGAGCGAACGCCAGTGGCAGGGCAGCATGGTGTTGTTGGGGGAATGGCTGGCCGCCATGCCAGAGGAAGAGCGGCTAGCGGCGCTGGCCGAGCTACGCCCCGGCAGTTGGCCGTTGAGCCTGCTCAACGCACTTCCCGATGACTTGACCACCGAACAGCAGTTTCAGCTAACGCTCGGGGGTGTGATAACCCGGCTAGTGACAGACAAGCTATCGATTACGCTACTTTATCAATTGCCTAACGCCTCGGGAGGGGCCGACCAGTGGCTTCAGGCTGGGCCTATTTCCCGAGGCGATACGTTGCCGCTCAATTTGCACTTGCCGCTGCTCGTGGCGCTGATGGTCGTGCTAAGCCTGATCATTTATCTGATTATGCGCAGCATCGAGTCGCGCATGGCGCGGCTCGAGCTGGCGGCAACCCGTATTGCCAGTGGCCGGTTGGAAACCCGCGTCAAAGTGGAAAGCGGCGACTTTCTGGGGCGCTTGGGGATGGCCTTTAATGGCATGGCGAACCAAGTGCAGAGCCTACTGCGGGGTCAGCAAGAGATGATTCGCGCTGTCTCCCACGAGCTACGCACTCCGGTGGCACGCATCCGCTTTGCGGTGCAGATGGTCGAGGACATGACCGATCAACCCGCCATTCAGCGTCAGCTCCAGGGTATTGATGCAGATATTGCTGAACTGGATGAGTTAGTGGACGAAATTTTGACCTATGCGCGCCTAGGTGGCGAAACGGTCAATGGCGCAGAGCTGGAAATGGCGTTGGTGGAGTGCCGGTCTATGGCGGAGCGGGTGATTGATACGCTAGCACCGCTGCACAGCGGGCAGACCTTAACCCTGGTGCCGGGGCCTGATATTGAGCTGTTGGCAGAGCCGCGCTACCTGCAGCGGGCACTACAAAACCTAGTGGGCAATGCTTGCCGCTACGGCAAATCTCAAGTGGTGATTCGCCTGTGGGATGAGCCGCGCTTAGTGCGTATAGATGTAGAAGATGACGGCCCAGGCATTCCCTTCGATGCCCGAGCCGATATCTTCAAACCCTTTGCGCGCCTGGACGATAGCCGCGCCCGCAGTTCTGGTGGCTACGGCCTTGGTCTCTCGATTGTGCAAAAAATCATGGCAGGCCACGGTGGTAGCGTCACCGTAGATAGCAGCCCTGCGCTGGGCGGCGCACGCTTTACGCTGCTGATTCCTCGTCGCGATTCGCCGGTTTAATTCCTGACAGCACCGCAAAGGAGGTCTCCTTGGCGGTACGCAAAAAGTCCTGCATCCACGGCGCTTCCGCCGACTCCTCACGAATAGCGGCATAGAGCGTGCTCCAGATGCCGTGCTCGCCTAGCTTCACCGCGCTGACGTAGTCGCGCTCTAAATACTCCGTGAGCGCCCAGTTGGGCAGCGCACATACGCCGCGGCCACTGGCCACCAGCTGCATCATCATAATCGTCAGCTCTGCGGTGCGAATCTCTTTAGGGCGCACGTTGGCTGGGGCCAAAAATTGGGTGAAGACATCCAGGCGCGACTGCTCCACTGGGTAGGTGATCAGTGTCTCCTCGGCCAGCGCGCTAGGCTCAATATAGGGTTGGCCCGCAAAGCTGTGTTGCCGGGCAACCGCTAGCAGCCCCTCATAGCGAAACAGCGGCACGTAGTGAACGCCTTCCAGCGGCTGAGGGTCGGCGGTAATGACTAAATCCAGCTGCTCACGGGCCAAGGCAGGCAGCGGGTCGAAATGGTGCCCGCTGGGAATATCGATCTCCACTTCCGGCCAGTGGTCGCGGAAGTAATCCACCGTGGGCATGAGCCACTGAAAGCAGCTATGGCACTCGATGGCCATGTGGAGCCGCCCCTGCTCGGTGCCCGCTAATCGGGCCAGGTCCCGCTCAGCTTTGCGGACCTCCGGCAAAATCTCATCGGCCAGCGCCAGTAGCCGAAGCCCTGCCCGCGTGAATTCTACCGGACGGGTCTTGCGCACAAACAGCGCGCTATCCACGCGACTTTCTAGATCTTTCAATTGGTGTGAGAGGGCCGACTGCGTTAAGTGCACCCGCTCAGCGGCTTCTACCAGCGAGCCAGTTTCGCGTAGGGCCAGCAGCGTGCGCAAATGGCGTAATTCAATCATTGTGAGTGTTTTTCATGTTTGATATTAAAATCTTTAGTTTGATTCACGTTTATGCGGCACTCAAACTGTGTGAAATCATTCACGTTGGAAGGAATCATCATGACAGTTTCTCATATTCTCGGCTATCCCCGCATTGGCGCTCAGCGCGAACTGAAAAAAGTCACTGAAGCTTACTGGAAGGGCGACGTTAGCCGTGACGAACTAGAAGCCGCTGGCCAAGCGCTACGGCTTGCCCACTGGCAAACCCAGCAAGCCGCGGGCTTGGATATGGTCAGCGTGGGTGATTTCGCATTTTATGACCAAGTGCTAAACGTTTCCGTAATGCTGGGCGCGGTGCCTAGCCGCTTTCAAGCCCAAGACGAGGTAAACGCAGGCCACGTCGACCTGGACACCGCCTTTCGCATGGCCCGTGGCCGCGCGCCAAGCGGTACCCCGGCGGCCGCCTGCGAGATGACTAAATATTTTGATACCAATTACCACTACCTAGTGCCTGAGCTTCAACCAGGGCAGACATTTACCTTAGCCTCCACGCGGCTGTTTGACGAGGTAGATGAAGCTCTAAAAGCGGGCTTTACGCCCAAAGTGACGCTGACCGGGCCGCTGACATGGCTATGGCTAGGCAAAACCAAGGGCAGTGAGTTTGACCGTCTTGAGCTTCTTGATAGCGTACTGGATGTTTACAGCGAGACGCTTTCCCGCCTAGCGACTCAGGGTATTGAGTGGGTGCAGCTAGACGAGCCTGCGCTGGTACAGGATTTGCCACTGGCCTGGCAGCAGGCCTACGAGCGTGCTTACCATCGCCTGCAGTCGGCCCCGCTGAAGCTGCTGGTGGCCACTTACTTCGGCGCGCTGGGCGATAATCTTTCGCTCACCACGCGGCTACCGGTAGAGGGGCTGCACATCGATGCCGTGCGTGCCCCCGAGCAGGTGGAGAGCGTGATTGATCGGTTAAGCCTGCACCAGGTGCTCTCGGTAGGTTTAGTGGATGGCCGAAATATCTGGCGGGCCGATTTGGCGGCACTGCGTGAGCGCTTACTGCCGCTGAAAGTGCGACTGGGACAGCGGCTGTGGCTCGCGCCTAGCTGCTCGCTGCTTCACGTGCCGGTCGATCTGCGTCAAGAGGCCGAGCTGGACGCCGAGCTGGTGACTTGGCTGGCGTTTGCTCGTCAGAAGCTGGATGAAGTGGTCACGCTGGCGCGACTGATTGATAACCGTGCTACGCCGGAAGACGAGCAGCGTTTGAGCGAGGCAACCCGCGCCTTGGATGCGCGCCGGGAATCGACGCGTATCCACCAACCCGTTGTGAGCGAGCGTTTGGCCGCCGTCACGCCACAAGACAGCCAGCGTCAGTCGCCCTATGCACAGCGTGTGCAGGCCCAGCGCAGGCTGCTGGCACTGCCGCTGTTCCCCACCACCACGATTGGCTCGTTCCCACAGACGGATGCCATTCGTGCCGCACGTCGTGCTTTCAAGGCCGGTGAGCTAAGCCAAGCGAACTACGAAGCGCGGATGCGCGAAGAGATCGCCTACGCGGTGGAACGCCAGGAAGCGCTTGGCTTGGACGTACTGGTGCACGGCGAAGCCGAACGGAACGACATGGTGGAGTACTTTGGCGAGCAGCTCGGCGGTTTTGCGTTTACCCGCTTTGGCTGGGTGCAGAGCTACGGCTCCCGCTGTGTGAAGCCACCGATCATCTTTGGCGACGTGACGCGCCCTGCACCGATGACCGTACGCTGGAGCGAGTACGCTCAATCGCTGACCGAAAAGCCGATGAAAGGCATGCTCACCGGGCCGGTGACGATCTTACAGTGGTCGTTCGTGCGTGACGACCAGCCCCGCGCCACCACCTGCCGTCAGATCGCCCTGGCGCTGCGCGACGAAGTGTGTGACCTGGAAAAAGCGGGTATCCATGTCATTCAAATTGACGAGCCAGCGCTGCGTGAAGGGCTGCCGCTGCGTCAAAGCGAGTGGCAAGCTTACCTGGATTGGGCTGTTGAGAGCTTCCAGCTAAGCGCGGCAGGCGTGGCCGACAGCACGCAGATTCATACCCATATGTGCTATTCAGAGTTCAACGACATCATTGGCGCCATTGCCGCGCTGGATGCCGATGTGATCACCATCGAAACATCGCGCTCAGATATGCAGCTGCTGGATGCGTTCCAGGACTTCGCCTACCCCAATGAGATCGGGCCGGGCGTCTACGATATCCACACGCCAAATATTCCCGAGGTGGAGTGGATGGTGGCACTGATGGAGAAAGCGCTGGAGAAAATCCCGGCCGAACGTCTATGGGTCAACCCGGATTGCGGATTGAAAACCCGTGGATGGGCCGAGGTAGAGCCTGCCCTGGCCAATATGGTGGAGGCCGCTGAGCAGCTGCGTCAGCGCTACGCTTAAGCCAGGTGGGTTGCTCGGCTGCTATTAACCCCGCTACTAAGTGCAGCGGGGTTTTTGCATTGTGCGCCAGGCATGGCGCGCAGCGCCTTGACTGGCGCTATTCCTGAGGGTGGTGCCTCACAGGATGACTTGGGGGTGAAAGTCCCCTACGGACCCTGATAGCGGGAACCGTTAGCTGAACAGCAAGGGTGTCTGCCGCAAGGCAGAATCCGAAGGAAGCTGAAGGCAAACTCCCGGCCCGACGAACAGAAATCGCATACGAGGCTATCGCACCCGGGCGAGAGTGCAATGATCCTCAAAGCCCCATAGCTATCCGGAAGGGGCGATAGTAAATGCGGCGGGTAGGTGGG